>CAZNYB010000007.1:0-72833 GCA_964577155.1 uncultured Thermomicrobiales bacterium
GGTACCGGCATTGTGGCTACCACCACTCACATCACTCTTTATGAAAAACGGTCTAGAACGTACGGAGGTGTGGTGGCGAGGGCGCATGGGAGTCGAACCCACCTGAGAGGCTCGTCACCCCTCACAACGGTTTTGAAGACCGCACGGGCCACCGGGCCCGATCCGCCCCCCAATCAGATCGGCGTCTGGCGGAGCCAGACGTCAATCTCGAAGCGACGATCAGTGTAGCACGTTCGGCTCCTGGCTAAACGGTTACACCTGCCGCCGCAACTGACCGTAAGCTGCAACAGAATGTGTTGCCAGGTCTGTTGGATCGGTCACAATAAGGTTTCCTGCCGATCGCCTGGCCAGTTCGCTGGCGAAGGAGACTGTTCTTTTTTCTTTAGACAGCAACACGATCAATGACGACACCCGATCTCGTGAACAGGCGGTCGCCTCGACAAAGGTTGAAGCCAGTGCTTCAGCGGTTGGCGGCTGGCAAAAGCGGGGTTCACCTCTTGCGTCAATATAGGCGGTTGGCTCTCCATCGGTCAACAGAATGAGGTTCTTCTGAAGATTCGAGTGCGCTCCGAGCAGTTTTCTTGACAGACGAAGCGCGTCCTGAACGTTTGTTCCGAGACCGAACCTGTCCCATTGAAGATCGGTAATCTCAGCGATCGGTATCGCACGGGCAGTTTCTGAAAAACCAACGATATAGAGCAAGTCTCTTGGGAATCGGTTGCGAATGAGCATCGACAGGGTTATCGCGAGCTTTTTCGCAGCCAGCAGATATCCCCGGTCTCCCATCGAACGGCTTGTGTCGATGGCCAGGACAGTCGCGACCCGGCTGGTTTCCTCTCGTTCGAAGATGGACATGTCGGTGGCATGCAAGCGAACGGGAGTGCCCTCCCCTCGCTTGATCGCATTGAGCATGGTCTCGCCCAGATTGAGATCGAACGGGTCGCCGAACTCGTAGTGGCGGCTTGTACCGCTGCGTTCGAGCCCTGATATTGCACGAACATCTTCATGTTCGCCGTCCGAGCGGCTAGAGAGTTGCTCGAACACTTCACGTAACATTTCATTACCGATATGCTGCATTGCGCGCGGGCTCATGCCAACACCCTGTGGTTTCCGCTGCAGGTATCCGGAGTTTGCCAGTGCGGTCAATCCCGACGTCAGCCGCTTCAATTGATCAACAGCAGATTGCTCTAGCGCCTGACGAAGAAGCGCTTCGTCGATGTCAACGATGTCGGATACCCGCCGGATCTTTCTGAGATGTGCCTCTGTCTGGACGAGATTGAGCAGTGCATTCAGGCTTGCCAGATTCTGCTTCAGCGCGCTGGTGTCCTGACTATCACTATCGCCGAAACTGGTCAGCGTTGTATCTAGCTGCTGTTGAAGTTCGAGTCGGATCTCCGGATCAGCCTGCTTAAGGGTTTGCACGAGTTTGCCTGGATGGGCAGAGAGCGCTTGAAGTAGTTGACCGACATCAGCAGAAGTCGGGTTGCCTGACTCTTTCGTCTGTTTCTCGAGGGCAGAGGCAATGTCCTGTAGATCAGTGCCGGTTAGCTGCTTCTCCTGCTCCGTGAGCTGCTGTCGGAGTTGTTCTCGCAATTGATCGAGACCGGGAGTGCCGTCACGCAGGCCTTGATGCAATGCCTGGTTCATTACCTGGCCAGCATCTCTCGTTATCAGATCATCGGCAAGCAAATCGAGCATCGCCTCGGCGCTTAGCTGAGCAGCGCCATCAAGACCATCCCAGTTACGATACCGGTGACGGTTAGTCCATCTGGTAGTAGTGGCGAAATTCATCGTGTTTGTCATCCTGATCGACTGGTACTTCGACAACGGCCGGTTTTCCATCGAGGTTTGCCTGCCGGGCACGCTCCAGGTACGTTTGAAGTTCGTCGGGTTGCTCTACTTTCCAACCTTCGCATCCACTTGCACGGGCGACGGCGGCGAAGTCGAATGTTTCCGAGAACTCGGTGGCGATGTATCGTTCTCCGAGCGCATGCTTCTGACTCCAACGAGGCCAGCCGAGCGCACGGTCGTTCATGACGACCCAGGTGACCGGAGCTTGTTCCTGAGCAGCAGTCGGCAGTTCCTGCATCGACATCTGAAATGCGCCGTCCCCGGTAGTGCAGACGACCTGCCGGTCCGGGCGGGCCAGTTTCGCCCCGATTGATCCAGCGACACCCAGGCCCATTACCGTCTGTTCGGCCGGCGGAACAATGCAGCCAGCGTCGCGGGCTTGATAATATGGCCAGAAGTACGACCAGAGATCAGCGCCGCCGTTTTCCTTTACCAGGATCGTGTTGGCGCCGAATACCTGATTGATCTCACTGACGATCCGGCGTCCCTGCATCGGCATTGCGTCTGACCTGGCATCGTCCCGGGCATGTTCGATTGCAGCCGCACGTCGTTCCATGACTACCGCCGAGCGTCCATCGTCGGCAACGAACCCGCGTCGAGCCAGTTCAGCCGATAGCGCGTTAAGCGCCAGGGATGCATCAGATTGGATAGCGAGATCCGGTTGCCAGTTGCGCCCGAGTTCAGATGGTTCGATGTCAATTTGAATAAGGTCGGCTCCAGTCGGAAAATACCGAAAGGCAGCTGATTGGAACTCCTCCATCCGAGCGCCAACAGTGATCAGCAAGTCAGACTCTTCATAAATTTCCCGGGGGAATGTCGTGCGGTAGAGACCGACCATGCCGCAATAGAGGATGTGAGTATCGGCGATGATGCCGCGTCCAGCCGGCGTTGTTTGGACCGGTATCCCGTAGGTGTCGATCAGTGTCCGCAATGCATCTCCGGCGTCGGAAAGGATTGACCCTCCGCCACAGATGATGAGCGGTCGTTCCGCTCGTTCGATTCGCTCAGCTGCTGCAGCGATACGGTCAGGATCCGGAGCGGGGCGAATCTTGCGGAGTGCTGGTTCGTACACTGGCATATCGGCCGTTTGTAGCCCGATATCCGATGGGAATTCGAGATACACCGGCCCAGGCTGGCCGTTCGTCGCAATGGAGATAGCCCGTCTCAGATACCAGTTCGTTCGGTCGACGCGGTCGATTGATGCTGCCCATTTTGTGACTGGTTTCATCATACCGACCTGATCGGCTTCCTGGAATGCGCCCATGCCATCCAGATCGGTTGGCGTGCCGACACCGATGAGCAACATTGGCGTACACCCGGAATAGGCTTCCAGGGCGCCGGCGACCAGGTTGGCAACCCCGGGACCCGGTGAGCCAAAGGCAACCGCAGGTTGATTCGTGATCCTCGCCCAGGCCATCGCCATAAATACTCCTGATGCTTCATGGCGAACGAGCACTGAGCGGATTGAATCGGAGTCGTAAAGTGCATCGTAGAACTGTCCCGGGCTGCCAGGTAGACCAAAAACAATGGGAATGTTCTCAGCTTCGAGGCCATTGACCAACGCTTGCCAGCCATTCATTGATTTCACTGCATCTCCTCCGCAATTCACTGTTGTTGATCGGACGAAGCCCGTACGGACGCCTGTTTTGTTATTGCCTTCTTGTTGAACTGACCAGACGCTCGCGGTACTATTAGCAGTCGCGCCGCGTGCGGAATCAGAACTAGCATCAGGAAGGTCCCAGACAAATTCTGGAAGCAGACACTCCGCCAACTGCCCGCAATTCGTCAACAGTATCCTACCCACTGGCACTTGTCACCGATCTTGAGCGTGCACAGCTCCAGGTCCGGCTGACCGTGCTCAATCAGCAGATCGAAAACGTTCGCTCTGAGATTATTGCTGAAGAGACCTTTCAACGACAGATGATCGACGTGTTCAATAAAGTACTAGACCCGCTGCGTGAAGAAGTCTCGGAGCTCAATGCCGAAATAGAGCGACTTAACGTCCGGCTGGAGCGACTTGAATATGCCGATGAACCGTTGTCCGACAGGGAACTCGACGATCAGGATCATGAGGAGAGGTCGGAAGCGGCTGCATTCTGGGCATCCTGGCAACATGAACGTGATGAACAAGCCAGGAATTACAGCAAGTTCTATCGTAAGAATGATGTGCGCAAGAACGAGATCAAGAGACTTTACCGGCAGCTCGCCCGGCTCATTCATCCTGATCTGGCACGCACTGCAACCGAAAGGGCAGGCCGTGAAGTTGCCATGCGATTGGCAAATATCGCGTTTGAAGCGGGTGATCGAGAACAGCTCCACCGCATGGTCGAGATGTGGACATCAGCCAGCATGCCAGATCCTGAACGAGATTACGATGCGCTGTCGCGGATGATTGCCCAACGGGAAAAGGAATATCAGGAACTGCGCACACAGCTCCATAGCCTCGTCCGCAACAAAACCGCGCGTCTGGCACGGACGTCCGAACAGAGCAGAAAGAAAAGGATGGCGGCTCAGCAAGACGAATTGCGGCGGGAGATCGCCGGTTTGCGACTCCGGCGCAGGAGGTTGCTACGGGCAGTCAACGCGCGACGCAAGCAGATTTCCTCGGTCGCCGACTGAACCGTTTCCTGTCTGGATCAGCCTTGCTGCAATTTCTGGACTCGTGGAATGACCTCTTCGGCGAGAAGCGTCAGCGTTCGGCGGACTCTAAGATCCTCAACACCCATCAGATGCACGTTCGCCAGCACAACATCTAGTTTTAGGATCTCGATCGAGGACGCGATGTTCCGGGCAACCGTCTCCGGACCTCCGGCGACGATGATCTGCCGTTTCAGCTGGTCTTCGTACTGTGCTTCGGCTTCCTCGCGGGACGGTGGTTCGGTAGGAGCGTTTGCGAGTCCTTTTGGATCTGCCGCCAGCGCCGCGCCAAGTTTTTGGAGGTCATCAATTATTTCCTCTTTTGCCTGCTCATCGGTCTCCGCGACGTAGAAATGCCGCATCAGTGCCAGGCGCTGTCTGGGCGCAAGCTCATTTTTCTCTGACTCGTGAAAGGCACTGGCTGGTACCAGTAGATCCTCATCAGGCTGGAAGCCGATCGCCTGACTCAACCCGTTGCGGGCAGCCCAGGCAGTTGCCGCCGGATCACCGCCGGCATACCAGATTGGCGGGTGTGGCGACTGGGCTGGTGGATCGACCCAAATATCACGCACATGATAGAGCGCGCCGTTGTAGGCATAGGGCTGTCCGCGCCACATATCACGCATCATCAGCAAATTTTCGAGAAATATTGCCTGACGATGTTCGACCGGCAATCCCAACCCGGCGATTTCCTGGGGGCGGTGGCCCAGGCCAAGGCCGACCTCAAGCCTGCCGTCGGTGAGGTGATCCAGCGAGCTGATTTCTTCAGCAAGCAAGACAGGATTATGCAATGCAGCTGTGTAGGCAAGAACGCCAAGCCGCGCATGCGATGTTGACATTGACAACGCGGCGATGATTAACCCGGGTGATGTCGCCCGGTAGAACGGCATGAAGTGGCGTTCGGCCAGGAAGATGTAGTCGAACCCGAGTTGATCGGCAAGAACGTGGTGTCCGATATGTTCGGTCAAGGACTCCTGGGTCGGCCGGTCTGGATCGACCTGGAAAATGTCAAATATCCCAAATTGAGTTGGAAAGTCGTTCATGCATCCTTCAATGTTGTCATCGCGATTTGGGTTGCCTGGCCGGCCTCCCAGATCAATCTGTTTCGGCCTCGTGTCAGCGACGTGACGATGACATGCTGGAGATCTTCGGTAGCCCACTCAAGTTGCAGCGCCGGTGCGAGGTCCGGTAACGCCGGAATCGCGCTAGCCGGGTCTTGCCGAAACTGACCATCACGAGTGTATCCTAACGAAACGAGTAGCCGGGCAATTGCTCGCTGGGCGGCGTTGGCGATGTTTTTCAGTTGTGCACTTGTATCGTCGTCGATTTTGGCAGATAGTTCGTAGAAACGGTCCAATGACGTGCGTAGCGTTTCCAGCGCAATGACCGCTTCGGTAAGGTCGATATGGCCTTCGGCGGCCTTCTGATAGGTCTGAATCGTCGCCAGCATTTCATCGACAGTCGCCCGGTAGTCAAACGGAGCGACTGGCGCGTTCACCGAGCGGAAGACAGCGGTGGCGTAGACCTTCATATCGCGCAGCAGATTATCGCGATCCGCGATCTGCATCGTGTCATCTTCCGTGTGCCAGGCAATGTTTCCGCCGCAGCCGCCGACCGGGTAATAGCCCTTGTCGTGCCGGAGTTCGTCCGGCATGGTTGACGACAGCATGAAATAGGTGGTTATGCCGAGGTTGTTAAATGAACAATCTCCAGCCCGCAGAACATGGCCTTCGCCAGTTGACTCCTGTCCGGTGACATCGCGAATAACGTTCTTGCAGAACTCTTCCGCTTCACTCATCCAGGCGACATTTTCATAGACAGTTGCCCACCGGCAACCCGGAGAATCGCAGTTGATATGCGAAATGCAGTTCGCGGCCAACTCTATCGCATACTCGTCGGCGAACCAGGTTGAGCCAGCGTACCGTCCGTGGGAGTGGCCGCTCCACCATGCGATTTTCAGATGCCGATTGAGCTTGTCGCTGTGTTTCTGAAACACCCGGGCCAGTTCGAGAAGCGTCGCATCCCCGGTGGCGTTGTCGCCGATGCCCTCATGCCAGGAGTCCAGGTGCCCGTGAAACAGCACAAACTCTTCCGTATCGTGATGGCCGAGGATTTCAGCGACGACGACGGGTATCTTTCTCCAACCGGTGTCGACGTTGTTCGAAAAGGCGACCTTAACCGGTCCGTCGCTGAGCTTTCCGATCAGCTCGTCTCCATCCGGCCGGTTGATCGCGAGAATTGGCACTGGCGCGGTTCGTCCGAGAGAATCGAGATCTGGTGAACCCCAGGTCGTCGTCGTGATCCCTTCATGAATGTTCTGACCAGGGTTGATAAACAGGGCCGCAACAGCACCCGACCCTGCAAGATCGAAACCCCGGGCGGCAATGCCCAGACCCTCAGTCATCACGACTTTGCCGCGCAGATCGATTTCCTGGTCCGGCGTGTGTTGCTCCGAAAAGAGTTCATTGATTCCAGCGGCTTGATTCCCCGGCAGGTAGACCAGCTCGGCTTCGATCTCAGCGCCGCCAGTTTCTGGTGAAAACGAGGTTGTCTTGATCCGGTATTCGCGTCCGTCCTGACCAAGCGTTCGCAACGTTGCTGGTCCAGGCAGGCTAATCAGACAGGTTGGGTAGTATACGGTGTTCCAAACGCCCCAGTTGTCCAGTTTCCCGGTGATATAGTCGACGGCTTTTGCTTCATCCTCTGACCCAGAGAGCCGGTGCAAGGTGGAAAATCGCTCCAGGAGTTGCCATGGCTCATCAAGCGAAATGTCACCAAGCAACGCCGACTCGGTAGCTTCATCTTTCCAGGCGGTATTCACTATTCGTTCTCCTTCGTTGACCGGGCTGAAATATGTGTCATGCCTGCCGTCCAAATCCCAGTTCGAATTCTTCGTTTTCGCCCAACCCGCTGCGGACAAGGAACCGGTGGACGGTTTCGTTCCACAGCAGCGGATTTTCCCTGGCGGCTCCATGATGCGCCTCTGGCAGTATCACAAATTCGCTGCCTGAAATCATTTTGTGCCACTCGTAGGATAGCGTGATGGTCTTTTGTGATTCGTTGCCTCCGACCAGCACCAGGACCGGAAAATTCCAGGCAGCCATCTCAGCGGCACGGGGCCGGCAATCAAATTCCCGGATAGCTTTCAGCGCTTCTATTGCCGAACGTTGATCCCCACCCAGGCCGGCATTGAGTGTGCCAAGATAGCGTCCAAACTCCGTATTCTCAAAGCCAGGTCGTTGTGTTGGTGGACCAGTCTCTTCCCAGGGGTGTGATGGTGGCTGGTTGACGATGGGTCTGCCGCCAGCTTCGATAACGCTGATTTGCTGGTCGATCCAGATCTGTGAATCCCGGCGGAAGTACGGAACAGTATGGCCAATAATCAGCCCGAGGGTTCGTTCGGGAAAATCGAGTCCGAATTGACAGGCGATGACACCGCCTAGCGACGCGCCACCGACAATTGCCTGGTCGATTTCCAGCGCGTCGAGCAGTCCTGCCAGATCAGCAGCGAAATCGGCATTTGCCCATGGCCCCGGAGGGGAATCCGACCGGCCGGTGCCACGCCGGTCGAAGGTGATCACTCGAAAAAACTGAGAAAAATAGGGTAACTGGTACGGCATCCAGCTCATGTGATGATGAGCCTGGAGCACCAGTGGCACTCCTTCGCCAGCTTGCTCGTAGTACAGCCGGATTCCATTTGATTCAACTCTTGGCATGAATTGCTCCCGTCGACTACGGTTTCAAGTGCATTTCAAACCAGGCAACGACACGTTTCAGGAGATCCAGTTGAAATGCTCGCTCGTGGAATCCGTGCCCCTGGCGCGGGTATGTTACGAAATCACATGCTACACCCTGATCCCGCAGCCCGAGATAGAATTCCATGCCCTGACTGACCGGTACGCGGACGTCCGCCTGTCCATGGACGACCAGCGTCGGCGTGGTGATGTTCCCCAGGTATCGTACTGGAGATCGTTCCCAGAGACGGTCTGGATTTTCGTTCATTGTCGTTTCGAAGTTGAACTCGTTCGCCGGCCGGATATCCGTTGTTCCAACTTTGCTTGGCCAGTTGGTCACCGCTGCGCCTGCCACGGCGGCTTTGAAGCGGTCTGTCTGGCCTACCGCCCAGGCAGTGAGAAATCCGCCGTAGGACCAGCCGCCGATGCCAATCCTGTCAGGATCGGCGATCTTACGGTCTACCAGCATGTCCACGCCACGAAGCACATCCTGGTAGTCCTCGCCACCAAGGTCATTCCGGTTGAGCGACTCGAAGGCGGCGCCCTGGCCTTTGGACCCACGAGGATTTGGTAGTAATACGGCAAAGCCGGCAGCGGCCAGATTCTGTCCCCAGTCGTGCCAGTGAGCGTGGAACCAGTTGCCCCAGGCCATTGACGGCCCGCCATGCACATTGACCACCAGCGGCAGTGGTCCGTTTTCTGTTCTGCCGGGAGGTAAAAGGAGCCAGCCGTAGATTTTTTGCCCGTCTTCGCCCGACCAGGTGACTTCCTGCATCTCGGCGAATTCAACATCATCCAGGTGCGGGTTCAGGTTTGATAGCTGGCTGGCTTTGCCAGCCCGGCTCATTACAAAGACATCTGCCGGACGGTCGGATTTTGCTGCTGTGATCGCCAATGCATGCCCATCAGGCGGGGCGCTAACTTCTGGGACGATCCATCGTTCTTGCAACACTGGATCCGTTGAAACAGGCTCAAGCTCCTCACCAGTTGCGTCCGACCAGTAGAGACGGGTACGTTGACCTTCAACTGCGTGGATCAGGAGCCGGTTTCCTACGAACTTCGTTTGATATGGCGACATACCACCGTCATCGTGGAAGGTGATTGTGCCGCTTGATACATCTACGGTAGTGACGCACGGATACATATGATCCTGTACACCGGCATTGATGAATGAGAGCTGTCTTCCATCTGGGGACCAGCTAATTTCCGGCGAACTGCGAAAGGCGCCAAACTCCCTGGCATCTCCCTGACCTTTGACGAAGAGCCTGGCTCGATCCCATGAACCATCAAGTGTGTTGTCTGGCGTAACGAACATCGCAAATTCATTGGCAACAGGTGACTCCGCGTAGCTTGCGACATGGCCAGTCTCCGGTCCTAGATCTGTCGGAACACCTCCGGAAGCGGCGACCCTTGCCAGCGTGCGAGGTTTTGCTTGTTCGCTGGCTACGTAGATATCGGATTTCGACTGTGTTTCGCCCTGCACGTCCGCGCGTCGGGCCGTGAAATAGAGGTACGCTCCATCATGCGACCAGCTGAGGTTGCTGATCCCGCCGGGTAGATTCGTCAGCCGGAATGGTTCACCGCCTCCTGCGGGGACGCGAAATGCTTGAAGCGTGCCGCGTTCGACGCTGTCTGACAAGAATGCGATGGTTTCGCCATCCGGAGACCATCTCGGTTGGTGGTTGTGATGTTCGTTTCCGGTGAGCGGAACTGGAGATGAGGATCCATCTGTCGGGGCGACAAAGATGGCGGTTGCCGGGTTGGTTTCCAGGTGGCCTTTCGGACTGACGACGAATGCGACTCTCGATCCATTCGGAGAGATCTGTGGATCGCTCGCTTCGCGGTAGTCGACTGCCATTTCAGGAGTGTATTTCAACAGTAGTTCCTCATCTTTTTCCTACATCCGCTTCGCGATGGTTGCGGATCCGTCTTACCTGGCTAGACGTCTTTACAGATCCTCATCGCTTTCAACGGCCTGAATTTCATCAACGATAGCCCGCAGGTCGATATCCCGCAGGTGAATTCGTACGATCGGTTCTCCGCGATGGTCGAACAACAGGACGTCCACATGGTCACTGGCATCGATTAGATCAGAACCGGCATAGTCCATTTCAATAGCCAGGAATGGAACGCTGTTTGAGAGATCCGGACCGCCCGGCACGGCTTTGGTGTTTGCGGTCGCATATTCCCAGTGCGCGGCCAGATCAACCAGGGCGCCGCGCTCATTAGGCGACGAGCCGAGGTAGACGGAGACATCGATCCGGCCGTCGCTGAGATGAAGATAGTAGCCGTCAGACGTCAGTTCAACCGCGATATCCGCGGGAAACCAGATGTCATGTACCAGCAGTGGCCGGGCAGTGGCGTGATTTTCAGACTCTTCGTCGTCCTCATCGCTCGTGCTCTGCTGGAGCAACGAATAGTGCGCAAGCCCGTAGAGGTAGAGCACTTCAGCGAGCTGCTTGCGCTGGCTCGCGTCATACTGATCGCCAAGCACATCGACGACCAGGCGTTCGATGCCACGCAGCATCCGGTCATATTCATCCCGACCCTGCAATTCGCGTTCGGCAAACCCGGCAGCCATGCCGTAGGAACGGGAAAGTTCTTCATACAGTCGATCACCAGATTGTTCTGCCAGAAATTCGCGAATATCGTCGAACAACTGATCTTCAGTACGATCTGGTTCTGGTTGAGACTCTGGAGCATTCAACCGCATTTCTCCCGTTCACTGCTGGAAATTGCCTGGTGATCTCACAGGATCGCGCTAGTTGAACAGTTTCCGATCATCAAGCAGCCCGCGTCACATTACCAGATGCTTCAGGTCTCGGCCATACCTTCAGTTCTGACCAGACGAGGAGTTCAGTGCCTGGCGTATGGCTTCGACAAATGCATCGGTATCCGCGAGATTTTCCAGTAGACCATCTGGCTCAAGATCACGGAGGGTAGCCATATCAAAACGTCCAGTGGCCACTGCAACGACTTTTGTGTTTGCGTGTCTCGCTGCCGCGATGTCTCTCGGCGTGTCACCTACCAGAACGGTCCGATCGGAAGGGTAGCGATGCCCTCGAGCCGCCTCAATTTCCCGCCAGGCGGCTTCTACGAGGTGGCCGCGATCGCGGGCGGAATCACCAAATGCGCCGGTGATTTCGAGCGAATGCAATCCCGCGCGCTCCAGTTTCAATCTGGCTACTTCCCTGGCATTGCCGGTAAGCAGCGCGGTGTCCCACCCTTGCCGGGCGGCAGCTTCAACTGCCTGGTGTACTCCGGGGAGCAGACGGTGCTGGTTCGAAACCCCGAGCGTCGACTGCTCGTACAGCACACCCATGCGATCCATAACCCGAATGACGCGATCTTCTATATGCCGTTCATTCAGATTGTGTTTTCTGGCGAGCAGTCGCGTGATCTCAGCGTCCAGCATGCCAGCCAGCGGCGTGCCGTCGAGATCGGGTTCAAGCTCGAACACTTCTCGAAATGCATTCAGCAACGCTGCCGAGTGATCACGATCTCCCGGCGCGAGCAGGGTGCCATCAATATCGAAGAGGATCAGTGCGGTTCGGACGGCTAAGCCTCTCTGACTTCCGGTTCTTCTTCCGTGAACGAAGCCAGATAAGCCTCTTCGCTTACGATTGAGCCGGGCGCCTGGCGGAGGTCGATTTCACGCTGCCGTCTTGCCATGGCTTGTTCCACTGCTTCTTCACCGCCGAGGTGCTTTTCAATCATCTCGTCAAGTCCGAAGCACAAATCAACATGGACGTCGTCTTCGGCGTATCTCATGACCAGATCTTCCATCCGGGCCCAGTAGTAATCTTCCCCGCCAGCTCGAAGCTCCCAGGCAGGTCGAACCTGGACGATGAGATTTTCCTCCGGAATGTAGTAGTCAAAGATCTGGTTGATGTCGTACTGGTAGCCCTTGCAGGCCGGGCAGCGGGATTTGTGGATCGTTTGACGCAAAATACCCTCGCGCCCGCCCGGGTGAGTATCTGAATTGATGAAGTTCGCAACGCCAGGATGCCAGATCGACTGGCACTTTGGACAGGTGAGGTCGATTTCGCCGAAACGCGTTCTCAGATGTTCCGGATATTGAGCTTCTAGTTTTTCCAGTTCCGTGAGTTCCGCTTCCTCTACCACCGGTTCAGTGGTATCTACAATCTCGTCGGACATATGTTTCCTTTCCTTCGTGTTGAGCGTTGCCCGGTTGCAAACCGACTGCAACCGTTGAGTATGGTGAATCCCGTTACATAAAAGCAAGGTTTACCCTTCTCCGTCACCCTCGGAGCAACCGGATTTTTCTTCATTCTCCTGTCTTAGCATGTTGATGACCAGATCAATCGAAGTTGGTTCCCCTGGCCGTGAGCCGCCAGCCGCTGGCGAACCACGGTAGGGATCCATCAAAGTAGCAGCGATATCCACCACTTCCTGGTGCGGGCTGGCGAGGGCGGCCGTTGCGATTTCAGGATGACGATGCAGGCGGAACATAAGATGGGCTGCGTCAGTCGCCAGCTCCTGATCTGGATGGGTAACATAAAACGCCAGGATGCCTGCAACCTCTTTTGTCGGGAGATGTTCCGCGATGCCGAGCAGCGCGCTCCGCTGGATCGCCAACGTCGTCTGTTCCGGCGCAAGCAGCTCGAAGGCAAGCTCAGTGGCGCTGTTCGGGCTGGAGCGGAATCCGGCTCGCCAGGCGAATCCACGCACTCGTTCATCAGGATCGGTGCTGAGTTCGTCAAGTCTGGAGGCGAGCAGCTCCGGATTGTGTTCGGCAAGATACTCGGCAGCCAGTCCTCTTGTCTGCGGGTCCGCCGAACGCAATCCGGATGAAGCAATCTCTAAACTCGTCTCTTCGTCCAGACCATATGGACTGAACGGGTCCATTATCAGGAGATAGAGTGTCGATCTTGCAGCATCACCGGTCGATGACGTCAGAATCGTCGTTGCCGCATCGAGTAGCTCATCCTGGTCGGTTGCCAGCCGTGTCCAGAAATAGGATGCCGAAGAGCCTCCGGCTAGAGCAATTGCATGGCCCCGGAGTACCGGCATCGACGCCGTTTCGATGACTCGCTTGAAGGTCGTGTCGCGGGCAATGCCGGCATAGTCGTCTTCAAAGTCGAGCAGCCGGTCCGCCATCGTTGCATCCAGACAGGCTGCCTCGCGGAGACGACGTCTCCCTGCTGGCGTTGAAATGAGCGTTTCTCGATGTTCTTTCGACTCAGACACTGCTCTGGAATCCGTCAACTCATTTCGATCTACCGAGACCCTGAACCGAAATGTTGCCTCAACGCCTCTAAAACGAGGCGTCTGCATATCTGTGAAATCCTCAACCTCGATCAGGCGCTTTATAGCTAGCAGTGACGGTGGTATAGAGCCCCCCGCGCACGTTGAACTTTCCGGTGACACTCGCTTCTCTCGGTTCGATCGCACTGACGATGTCATCCAGTATGGTGTTGGTCACTGCTTCATGGAATGCGCCCTCGTCACGGTAGGACCAGAAGTACAACTTCAGCGATTTGAGTTCGACACACCTCTGGTCCGGCACGTAAACGAGTGTGATTTCAGCGAAGTCCGGCTGGCCGGTCATCGGGCAGACGCAGGTAAACTCAGGCGTCACAATCTCGATCTCATAATCCCGCTCAGGGTTCGGGTTTGGGAACGTGTCCAGCACTTTGGACGGCTTCGTGGGCGACATCGTGCTTACTCCCGCCGGTCAGTTCGTGAAGAACCCGTCGTCATCGAACACGCCGAACCTTACCCATATACCAGACTGGAACAGTGCCGCGAACACCTGCGCTCCAGGAGAAACCGTCGAACTCGGTCCTGTATGGCAAATACTCGCCATACCTTAAGAACGGCACTCGGGCGATGTCTGCCGCCAGCGCGGCTTGTAGCTGCTTGTAGTACTGCCCTCGCTCCTGGCGATCGATCGTTGATCTACCCTTGCGAAAACAGTCGTCGACCACATCATTGCCGTAACCCTGGATGTTTCGCGGACCGTCCGAGGCAATGAAACTCGCGAATTGGTGAGGGTCTGGACCAATATCGCCAGCGTCGATAGCAATATCGAAGTCATGGTTGGTCGCAACCCGCTCCTGCCATTCAAACGGATCCAGCACCTCTACGGTGACATCAACGCCAACGGCGGCCAGCTGCGATTGCATGACGTTTGCGGCAATAGCATAGTGGGGATACAGCGAGCGAGCCGCAATGCGAATTTCCATGCGACTTCCATCATCACCTCGCTCAAAGCCAGCCTGGTCGAGCAATTCCCCGGCAAGTTCCAGGTCGAGCTCAGGCGCGACGGCATCCGGGTTGAATGCCCAGCTAACGTGATCCAGATAATAGTTGACTGGCGTGTCCAGATCCTTGTATATCGCATCGGCAACGCCTTGCCGGTCAAGTGCCCTGGCGAAGGCTTCTCGAACCCGGCGATCCTGAAATCGTTCCTGTCGCCAGTTGAATGCAATCCAGCCAATCGAGTTGCCCGAATCGACTCTAACGGCGACATTCTCAATGTCAGCCCAGTCATCGAGATCTGCCGCATTGACGCCGTGGACGGTGTGATGGACATCGCCTCGCCACAGCGCCTGGTGCGCTTCTTCGTCATCTGGAATCACGATATAGGTAAGTCTCGACACATATGGACCGTCGCCCCAGTATTCGGTGTTTGCTTCCAGTTCGATCCGGTCGCCTTCGATGTGCCGGATGAATTTAAATGGACCGCTGCCGACCGGATCCCAATTGTGCGGGTTGGTGTCCCAATCTGTGCCCTCGTAGAGATGCTTCGGGACAATATGCGAGAAGACAAACGAACCAAGCTGGGCTAGAAACGCGGCATTCGGACCGTCGAGGATGCATTCGACTGTGTGGTCGTCGATGGCGCGGATCGTTTCGATCTCTTTGATCCAGGACAGCCCTTGATAGCCACAACGTTTGACCTCTTCGTAGGTGTAGACGACGTCGTGGGCTGTCAACGGTTCACCGTCGTGCCAGCGGGCGTTCTTATTCAGGTGGAAGATATACCGCTGGCCATTGTCGAGAATATCCCATGTTTCTGCCAGATCAGGATGAATATCCCCTGTATCGAAAACATCGAGAACCACCAGGCGGCTGTAGATGTTGTTGGCGGCGAAATAGCCGCCATGTCCGGTGTAGTTCTTCCACACTTCATTGAATGACCGTGCGTCATACGGGATCGCGATTCGAAGCTCGGTGTCCGCAATTTCGCTCATGCTCGTTTTTCTCCTCGTTTTCTGGCATCGAACGTCAGCAGAACGCTACTATCTCCGGTCGTTGTTGCCAAATACAGAATCAAGTTGCTGGTTCAGTTCTTGCGGATCGGTGACCGGCAACTGGCAAGCGAAGTTGACGCAGACGTAGCCTGCAGGAAGGCCGTCAACAAGCTCACGACCTGCGAGTAATTCAACGAGTTCACCCGGTTTGTCCGCAGGATCCCCGACCGCTCGCACACTTCTCGGGAGATACCGGATGCGAACAGTGTTGACCAGTGCTGAAGTCTCGCTGGCGTCGACCGGGCCGGCAATGGCAATTTCGGCGCTCGGGCCAACGGCGAACGATAGCCCGGAAAGCAGCCGGGAGAATCCCTGGGGCTGTTCTGAGGCGATGAATCCGTAGTCTTCGAACACGTCTGTCGCGAGACGGGCGTAGGACACGTTTCCGGTCAAATGACTCAGTCTGACCAGCACGTCAGCGATGACGCTGTTGCCGGATGGCGTTGCATTGTCATAGGCATCTCTTGGTCTGGCGACAAGCTGCTCGCTCGACGAGCCAGTGTCATAGAAAGCGCCAGTCGATTGATCGTAGAACTCTCCGATCGCTGTTTCAGCAAGCTGGTTTGCCCAGGTCAACCACTCTGGCTGGAAAGTAGCCTGATAGAGCGCGAGGAGTCCATCCAGGACAAATGCATAGTCCTCGAGAAAGCCATCGATCTTTGCCTGTCCATCTTTGTAAGCGTGTTGCAGCTGGCCGTCGACCAGGAGGCGCTGACGTAAAAATGTTGCGTTCTGGACCGCTACTTCAGCGTAGCGACTCGACTCAAACACCCAGGCTGCGTTGGCGAAGGCGCGGAGCGCCAGCCCGTTCCAGGAGGTCAGAATCTTTTCGTCGCGCCCCGGATACTCCCGCTCGTTTCGCGCAGACAGCATCTGTTCCCGAAGCGTCGTAAACCGCTCGTTTCGCCAGAGGAGCCGATCAGGTTCACGCTGGATCGCCAGGACGTTTGTGCCTTCAAAGTTCCCGCGTTCGCTCACACCCATCAGTTCCGCGACTGACTGACTATCATGTTCCCCGAGGGCGTCGCGGAGTTCAGCAAGTGTCCAGGTATAGTACTTCCCTTCTTCACCCTCAGTATCCGCATCCAGCGTGGAGTAAAATCCGCCATCTTCAGACGTTAGCTCGTTGAGAATGAAGTCGAGCGTCTCCTCGGCGATGGTTCGGAAAAACGGCTCGCCAGTTAACTGATACGCCTGGGTGTAGACGTCAGCCAGCAGAGCGTTGTCGTAGAGCATCTTCTCGAAGTGTGGGACTAGCCAGATAGCGTCGACGGTATAGCGGTGAAAGCCACCGCCAACCTGATCGTACAGTCCGCCACGAGCCATGCGATCCAGCGTCAGATGGATCATTCCGGCGACTTCATCGTTGCCAGTCCGGGTGAAGTAGTCCAGTAAAAATTCGATAGTCATCGCAGCCGGGAACTTTGGCGCTCCGCCAAATCCGCCATTGGTCCGATCGAACTGCTGGATCAGATTCCCATATGCCTTGTCCAGTAGAGACGAATTGAGCTGGGTTGCTTGAAGATCGGCAGTGAAATGATGATTGAGATTTTCGGTCAGCTTTTCAGCTGACTCGACGACCTGGTGTTGTCGGTCCCGGTATGCCTCTGACACCCCTTGCAGGATGCGAGGAAATCCTGGCATCGGTCCCCGGTCTGCCGGTGGGTAGTAGGTACCTCCGTAGAACGGCTTTCCATCTGGTGTCAAAAAGACGGTCATAGGCCAGCCGCCGTGGCCGGTCATCATCTGGACCGAGAGCATGTAGAGCGCATCCAGGTCCGGGCGCTCTTCGCGGTCCACCTTGATGTTGACGAAACGTTCGTTCATCAGCGCCGCGATCTCTTCGTTTTCGAAACTCTCATGCGCCATGACATGACACCAGTGGCAGGCTGAGTAGCCAATAGACAGCAGGATGGGTTTGTCTGTCTCGCGGGCTAGCTCAAGCGCCTCCGGCCCCCATGGAAACCAGTCTACGGGGTTGTCAGCGTGTTGCAGCAGGTAGGGACTTGATTCGGCGGCCAACTTGTTTGGCATGTTGAGATCCTTACTATCCGCGATTGCGGTGTCGCGGATAGTAAGGATACGTTCTGCGGCAAGATGGCTCTATCTTGGGCCAGGTTTCACATGGTGATCGGTAGTTACCGAGTTGGGTTGATTACGAACCGAAGTGCTCGCATGCCAGCGACCGGACCGGTGGCAAACCGGATGTCAGGTCAAGCCAGCTATCGCCACCGCTCCGGGTGTGAAAAATACGCCCGTCACTGGTCCCGATGTAGACGCCGCCGTCGTCGCAGAGATCGGTCGTCATGCCTTCCCGGTAGAGGGTCACGTTTTCGATTGTTGGAAGGCCATCGGTCAGCCGCTCCCAGCTATCGCCATCGTCTTTGCTGCGGTAGACCGCAAGCTGCCCGGTCACCCGCACACCAGATTCTTCCGTCCAGTCGTGCTGAGGCATGGTGTAGATCGTGCCATCACGGGTGATGTCGATGACGAAACCGAATCGGTCTGGCAGGCCATCGCTGATGTCTTCCCAGTGTTCCCCGTAATTGGTGGAACGGTATGTTCCGACGTGTGACTGCTGGAACAGTTTGCCATTCTCCGAATGGCGGACAAATTTGTGCGTTCAACGATGAACCCCCGGATGTTCCACCGGTTTGCCCATCTCCATGGCGAAATCCTCGGCCATCGAGACCGTGCCATCATTGCGAGGTTCCCAGGTTTCACCAAAATCCGGCGAGTAGAACACGCCGCCTACTGACATGCCAACCAAGAGATCATCCGGCCGGGCTGGATTTGTGACAATCGTATGCAGACACATCCCGCCACCGCCGGGCCACCATTCGTTGCGATTTGCCTGACTTCTGAACCCGTCAACCTCGTACCAGGTATCTCCCCAGTTGTCCGACCGGAACAATGTTGACGGGTCGGTGCCGGCAAGAATAGTGCCGGGCCGGTGACTGGTCGCGGGTTCAACATGCCAGATTTTCTCGACGTCGAACGGCTGGCCAGCTATTTCCCAGGTTTCGCCACGGTCTCGGGACCGGTAGATGGCGGAGTGATCTTCGCCGTTAGCCGCGGCCCAGACGGTACGTCCATCTCTCGGATCGAGGATGGCATGACTGATGTCCATACCTTTCAAGAACGGGCCATACGCTTCCCACGATGTACGGTTGAGATCGCTCTCGAATACATACAGTCCGTCGCGGGTGCCTGCGGCAATGAATACGCGGTGATCGAACCGGGTCGCCATGGTCTGCTACTCCTCTGTGCAGCGAACAAAAACTGGAACGCATGTTCTGTACGTACATATTGAATCACTGCCGTGCCTTGATGTCAATAACCGTCGTTCTACATCGGCGATCAACTTAAGTGACGTTGACAAAAGGCAGGTACAATCTGGTAGGAGGGATGCCTGTGAAAGCAATACAGCTAAGTGACTCGAAACCACGCTATGCGATGACCCGGATTGCCGCAAAAGCGCGGAATAGCGCCTACTGGGGACCTGTTGGACTGCTCAGTTCCAACGAAGTTGATCCGCCTGAGTTTCCAAATCAGGAGTGGGTCCGAATCCAGACACGATATGGCGGAATCTGTGGCAGTGATCTCGGGTCTATCACATTAAAGTCGTCGACATCTACGACGGTATTCGCGTCGTTTCCATTTACACTCGGGCATGAAAATGTCGGCGTGATCGTGGAAACCGGTGAGGATGCGGGGGATTTCCAGCCGGGGCAGCGTGCGGTCGTCAATCCGCTGCTACCGTGCGCCACCCGCCAGATCGATCCACCGTGTCCGAAGTGCCAGTCTGGCAAACCCAATCTGTGCCAGAACTTTGACGGCGGGGAACTATCCGCGGGGGTGATGACCGGTTTTTGCCGGGATACCGGCGGCTCATGGAGTTCCGAGTTCATCGCACACAGGTCTCAGGTTCAGCCAGTGCCAGTTGGGATATCTGATGAAGAGGCTGTCCTTGCCGAGCCGTTTGCCATTGCTCTTCACCCGGTACTCCAGGATTTGCCTGCTGACGACGATCAGGTCCTGATCATTGGCTCAGGGATTATTGGCCTGTGCACGATTGCCGCGATCCGCGCCGCAGGCAGCAAAGCGCGCATCGTTGTTACCTCTCGCCACGTGTTCCAGTCGCTGGCTGCCCGCAAACTCGGCGCAGACGTCGTTCTCAACATTGCAGGCGATGATGAACTCGAAGAGCGTCTGGTTGAAGAATTCGGCGCAAGATCGTTGATACCGGTGCTCGGCGACAACGTCATCGTAGGCGGCGCGAACTATGTCTACGACTGTGTTGGCTCTTCGGACTCTCTCAGGACGTCTATCCGGTTTGCTGCTTCAAACGGTCAGGTCGTGATTATCGGTCTGGCCGGTGTTCCAAAAAACGTCGATTTCACACCGGTCTGGATGAATGAACTGACGTTGCGTGGAGATTTTTGCTACGCGACGCAAATGTATCAGGGTCAGGAGATCGACCCGATCGCGCTGGCGATGAGACTGATGGCGGAGAAAAAGGCTGATCTGGGCTGGCTCGTTACCCACCGATTTGAGCTGGATGACTATAAAGAAGCCCTTGCCACGGTGAGCGGCAAGGGCGATAGTGGTGTTATCAAAGCTGTGTTCGCGTTTGACCTGGCGACAACTACGACATCGGCACCTGAGGGATAATTTTCCCTTCAATTCTCGCGAATATCTCCGGCAGTGAATGACCGGTAATAGTCAATCCATGGTTCTTCAGGCCTATGACGGCCCGGCTCGGATCCGGCGCCTGACGGACCAATTCTGCAACGGCGACAGCGAGTTCTTTGGTTCCACAAGGAAAATTGATGTGTGTGGATTCGATATCGTCCATCCAGGCATGGATATGAATGATCGCGCCGACCTCAGGGTGCTCCTGATAGATCATGTAGTGTTCGATAGCGTCCACGGAAACGCGGCGAGTCTCGACATCGGGCGGAACGCTGATAACCATAGCGGCATCCTCTTCGATGTAATCGGTTACCAGCATGACATCACTGCCGATCACTTCGAGTTTGCCTTTGTTCACGCCGCTTGCGCTCATCCAGAACGTGTCTGCATCCTGTCTGGCAGAAAGATTTCCGTAGGACAGGCCACCGATGCTGTAGAGGCGCATGATATGACGCCGGTCTCGCTCGTTGACCAGCTCTTCCACCGGGAACGGCGCGGGCAGCAGATCCATCGAATCAAGCTGTTTGCCTGCTGAAATCAGTTCGTCAGTGATTTGATTGCCATTCCAGAGTTCTTTGGGAAGGTTTGGCTCCCAGATGTTGTTGATGACAAGTCTGGAGGTCGCCAGTGGTTCAACCCGCTCATAAATTTCGGCGAAAAATGATTCGTCGGACTGGCCCGGTTCCTGGGTAACCGCGTAATGACCCTGTTCCATCGTGACGAAGTGCGCTTCGGTAACGCCGTCCTGGTAGACGATGTAGAAAATAACATTTGAGAGGGTGCGAATCATCAGCGGATACCCGGCCCGGATGTAGTTGTCCACCGGCGCGCCACCGTCAATGACGGCAACTGCGAATGTCCCTTGCGATTTCCTGCGAAACGACTTCGGGTTTTCCGCGTCCGAGAAATTGAAAACCAGCTGGACATCTTGAGGCTCGACGTCGAGGAACTCATGGCCTCGCCGGTCCATCTCGGCGCGAAGACCGTCATGGAACCACTGATGCCGGTCCGTGACCGGCTCGCCGAACACCGTGTAGGAAAGATGCCCGTTCTGACTGTCAGAACCGGTCGATTGCTGCGGTGAAACTGAAACCATGTTGTATGAACTCCTTGCGTATGAAAACTACTCTATGACAACGTTCAGGTATCCAGGGGCAAATTAGCGGCAGTCACGTCTGGTTTCAGGTGAATGGCCAGCCCGCTGGTGGATCTAACAATGTCAGATCATCTGACCTACTATGGCTTATACCCTCGACACTTTGCAAATGTACTTATCTCAGCATTGCTCCCGCCCCAAATACCTTCAGACAGTTTGCAACGATCCGAATTTCAGCCGGTACAACTCCTGGTTGCTCACCGTCCATCTCTATTCTCAACCTGTCGGGAGAAGAAACTCGGAGCACTTTACCTTTGAAGTGCTGAATACCTGTCTGGCCAACGTGTTTGCCCAGATAAACTCTCGGCAACAAGGAAGTGACCATTTTCAGCTTGCCAACATCTTCAAGGATGAATATGTCCAGCATGCCGTCGTGAAACGATGCTTCCGGCGCGACCAGCATACCGCCTGCATGAAACCGGCCATTGGCAAAGAGCACCATGTTGGCTGCTCCCTCGAATACCTGCTCTCCGTCGAGGTCGAGTCTCAGTTCCTGTGGTTGAAAGTCGGCGATTGACGCCAACGCTCCATAGAGATAGGAGGTGAACCCGCCGAAACGCTTCGAAGTGTTGTTGATCCGGTTGGCGGTTTCAGCGCCGATTCCAACATCGCCGACGTTGATGAAGTACCGGCTGACCGGATAGCCGGTATCCATCTCATGAAACGAGGCTTTTCCGATATCGATCGTCGTCCAGGCATTGAGCTCCAGCGATCGGATAGCGTAGTCAATATTTTTCATGCCAAATGAACGGCCCAGATCGCGACCGGTTCCGCAGGGTATGATCGCCATGCGTGTGTCCGGACTGACCGTCCGATCATCGGCAACCAGCCCGTTGACGGTCTCGTTGACGGTGCCATCGCCGCCGGCGACTACCACCGTATCCACAGCCCGTTTTGCAAGATCCCTGGCGATAGCGGTTGCATCACCAGGACCAGTAGTGAAATGCACCTCGATGTTGAAGCCCCGCTCCGCCAGTTTTTCAGCAAATCCGGGCCACTGTTTAGCGCCTCGACCGTTACCAGCAGTTGGGTTGACGATCGCATGGAGGATGCCATTTTTCGGCGGGGCAAGCTGTACATCGCTGGATTGAAGGTTAATGTTCAGTCGTCCATTCTCTGGTTAAGTTCCAACGTACAGTCCAAAGCAAGCTGACAGCAGTACAGTAACATAACCTCAGGCTATTAAATCTATACTTCTGTTTACACTGCTGGCGTCGTCAGATTTACCCGATCAGATTAAGCACCCTCCGGTAGGCTGCTTCTGTTTGAAGAGCGGCGTTCTTCCAGGAGAACAATGACGCTCTTTCCAGTCCTGCTTGCGCCAGACATTCCCAGATCCGGTCAGAGCTGAGCAGCTGCTGGATGGTTTCCGCCCACGCCTCTCCGCTTGCGCAGGTCGGAATGAGTGCGGCGTTTCCAGTGACCTCGTTTAACGCACCACCTCCTGAGCTGATTACAGGAGTGCCGCTGGCCATCGACTCCAGCGCAGCGAAGCCGAATCCTTCGCTCTGGCTCGGGATCAGCAGACAAATCGCGTTGCGATACAAATCACGAAGTTCGGATTCCGTAGCGTATTTGTGCCAGACTACCCCTGGATGGGTAAGGAGCCATTCCTGGGTTTCTTGACTCCTCCAGCCTGGACTCCCGACAACAATGAGCTGCAGTTGATCCACCTCGCCTTGCAAGAGAGTCATCGCGTCGAGCAGAACGTCATACTGTTTGCGTGGCTCGACTGTGCCGACGGCAAGCAGGTAGTTCCCTCGCCGCCGTCGTTCGACTGGTTCTCTCAGGCTGTACCCTTCCGGAGCGCCGTGAGGGATAACGTGAATATCAGCTCTTTCAATATCAAACGCGGACTGGAGCGCGTTCGCGGTCCAGACGGACGGGGTGATCCAGCCGCTGGTCCACATTCGGGATCGACCAAGTTGCTGATAATAATTCAGGGCGTCGGACTGCAAGTATTCCGGGTGTTCAAGAAAGGCGAGATCGTGGACGGTCGCAATTGTCGGTAGGCCCGGAATTCCTGGCGAAATGAAATCAGTAGCATGAAAGAGATCCAGTCCTCTGGCAAAGAGCAGCGTTTCGACTGCCAGCCCGAACCGCTCGTATTTGTGGTGTGGTGGTGTCCAGAATTGGTAATTCCCTGGCTCGAAAACTCGATCGGACCGGTTCCGCACGGACCGAATGTCCAGCGTCCCATACTTCCGTAGAGCCAGGTACAGCTCAGTCGCGTATCGTGAGATGCCGCCGGTTCTCACGCCTGCCAGCCGGAGGTCGATCGCAACCCGAGGTGACCTCATGGTCGTGTGGTATCGGTCGTCGAGAACGGATAAGCCCGGCGTTGAATCTGATCCAGCAGCTCATCCCGCGCGTTCAATATGTACCGGTAGAGTTGGCGGTCGGTTTCTTCGATGCCAGATCGTTGGAGTTCGTCCTCATCCAGCAAATGAGTTGTGCCATCCGGCTGCAGAACAACATCCAGATAGAGATCGTGCCAGTGGATTTCGTTGCCTTTGACTTCAAGCGGGGCGGTGACGTTGCAATACCAGCCTGCAAATGCACCTGAGCTGCGATCGACTCGAAATGCGTTGTACGGCCTGCGCTCGGAAAAGTATTCGGTGAGTATGTCGCCATTGTGAAAAGTCAGGCAGCCAATATCATAAAACCCATGTACCCAGGTAGCTTGAATGACAATCCAGTCGCAGTGCATCTCGACGAGGCTGCCAGTGTAGGACACTGTTCTACTGGAATCGTGGCTGTGTTTGATTATCTCCCGGTCCGATTTCGCAACTTTTGGAATGTCACTCACTGTCCACCCTACCCGGTCAATTGCCCACCCAGGCGATTGTTTCGCGACAAACCCCGAAGAGTTGTCAAGCTACCGCCATGCCAGGAAACCTCAGCTCTCAATCAGCTTTGACACGTCACGAACCCGACGCTCAAGGATTTCCGGAGTGTCTGCTTCAACGTTGAGCCGGACAAGAGGTTGCGTGTTCGATGCCCGAAGGTTAAACCACCAGTCCGGATACGAGATCGTCAATCCATCGAGTCGATCGATGTCTGCGTCCTGAAACCGGTCAAACACGGTTTGAAACGTTGCGTCGGGATCGTCGACTTCAAAATTGATTTCTCCGGATCGGACCCGGCTGTCAATCGGGTCGAGATACTCTCCGATACGCTTTCCGGCAACAGAGAGCAACTCAAGGACAGTGAGCAGTGCGATGAGCCCGCTATCGGCATACCAGTTGTCTCTGAAGTAGAAATGACCTGAATGTTCTCCGCCATAGATAGCGTCATGCTCCCGCATCAGCGCTTTGATGAACGAATGGCCGACGCGGGATCGCACCGGGACGCCGCCATTCTCAAGAATCACTTCTTCGACCGTGCGCGAGCAGATCAAGTTGTAGACAACCGCTGAGCCAGGATGCTTCTGGAGCAAGAGCGCGGAAACCATGGCGGTAATCATGTCACCGCCGACGAATGCTCCCCGTTCATCGATGATAAACATGCGATCGGCATCGCCATCAAAGGCTACCCCGAGATCCGCGCCGGACTCGAGTACGGTCTGCTGGAGATCGATGATGTTCTCTGGTTCTAGCGGATTTGCGTCGTGATTGGGAAAGGTGCCATCGAGTTCGAAGTAGAGTGGTATGAGTTCACATGGCAATCGTTCAAAGACGGCTGGCAGGATTTTCCCGGCCATGCCGTTGCCGGCATCAGCAACGATGTTCATCGGGCGAATTTTGGAAGCATCTACCATCGAAAAAGCGTGATCGATAAATGCTTCGGTCACATCGCGATGTGAAATATCGCCGGATGTTGCCGGATCTACAAACTGATCGTTTAGCACTAGGTCGCGAATCTCTCCGATGCCTTCATCCATCGAGAGTGGGCGTGCTTCGGAACGGCAAAATTTAAACCCGTTGTATTCGCCAGGGTTATGTGACGCGGTGATCATGACGCCAGCCGGAAATCCGTATTGTCCAACGGCGAAGTAGAGACCGTCGGTTGAGATCAACCCGATATCGACGACATCGGCGCCCTGGTCGGTGATGCCGTCAATCAATGCCCCAGTGAGCGCAGCACCCGATACGCGCATATCACGACCGACGCAGACCACGTCAGGTTCGAGATAGGTCACCAGCGCCCTGCCAATACGGTAGGCAAGATCGATGCTGAGTTCGTCAGGAAACACTCCACGAACATCGTAGGCTTTGAACAGGCTGGCTACGCTGGCGTTGTCCATCTTGCGGCTTTTCTCCTAGACTGGATTTGGGTCGCTTATCATCAACGTTTTAACATCAAAGTGTGACTGAAGCTCTCCCGCTAGCGCCTGTACGCCAGCCCTCTCAGTCGCCTCATGACCGGCTGCGATAACAGCGATTCCAAGTTCCCGGGCTTCTGCCATGGTTGGCTCGCGGATGTCCCCGGTCAGCAACGCCTGGCAGCCTGCCTGAGCCGCTTCGCCTATTGTCGCATAGCCTGATCCACTCACGATAGCGAGCCGGTCGATCAAGAGGTCATCGTGGTGCTGACCGACAACAAGTGGTGTTTGCTCGGTCAACACTGAAACGTTTTCGAGCAGATCAGCGAGACTTAAGCCCGGATTTCGTTCACCGATGACGCCGATATGCTGCCCGCCAACTTCTGCAAAACGGGAGGAGATCCGAAATCCGAGCGCAGCGCAGAGCCGGGCGTTGTTGCCCAGCGTTTCATGGCCGTCAAGTGGAAGATGATATGCGATGAGATTGAGGTCATGTTTGAAAATAATGCGTAGCCTTTCAGCCAGTATGCCGGTGAGAGGCTCAAGTTGACTGCCCCAGAGCAGACCATGGTGAACGAGCAAGGCGTCTGCATTCCACTCGACCGCTTCCCGCAAGGTTCGTTCGGAGGTGCTGACGGCGGCTGCCAGCCGGTTGATCTCCAAGCGACCGGCGACCTGCAATCCGTTCGGACCGTAATCTCTATAGGTGTCTGCCCGGAGCAGTGCATTACAGTAGCTGATTATTTCATCGCGCCGAGCCATAGTCCGCCTCCCCTTCACTGGCAATTGTGCCATCCTGAGAGGCTATACTCAGCAGTTGAATGATCGGAGAACTTTAGTTGATGGATGGCACATGGTAACGCAGACACGAAGATTATTAGCGCCCGACGATGCAGTGGATTTGCACATGCATACCCTCGCTTCGGATGGCAACTGGACGCCTGAAACGCTGATCGATTACCTGGCTACCAACAACTTCAAAGTGGTAGCCGTTGCCGATCATGATTCGATGGCTTCTGTGCCCGAAATGCAGGAGCGTGCTGAAGCACACGGGATCGACATCATTCCCGCCGTAGAGATGACTACCTGGTGGAAAAATCGGGAGGTGCACTGTCTCGTGTATGGCGTGGAGACGGAGCGTCCAGCGGCTACTGCCTTCATGGATCTGCTGCACAAACAGCAGGCAGAACAGCACGAGATGTCCTACGAAATAATCGAACTTCTCTCCAAGCACGGTCGCAGGATCTACTCGATGGACGCGGTACTGAATGGCCGGCCGATCAAACCGTACATGGTGTACCGGGCGATGATCCGCGATGGCCATGGACAGGACTTAAGAACATCACACAACATCGTCAAAGCGCTTGGGCAGCAGGGATACGTGAACCAACCGTTGGAACTGGTCATTGCTGCGGCTCATCAGGCAGGCGCAGTGGCGATCATTGCCCACCCTGGACGTGATGATGGCTGGGGTTTGCTCAAGGAAGTTGATCTGGACGAGATGCATGCGACTGCCCCGTTTGACGGCGTCGAAGCACACTACCGCTCCTATACCGATGAAGATACGAAGCTCTATCGCGACTATGCTTCGGAGCGAGGACTTATCGTCAGTTCCGGCTCCGACTCTCACGCAGCGAATATGCCAGTGAACCCGACTCCGCATCCCGCTCGCTGGAGTCGTGGTCTCCTTGAACGGCTTGGATATACGGTCGAAGAATTCGAAGGTCCCGCCTGGGTCCCTCCCGAACCCGCAGCCGAAGCATCCTCGAACGGCTAGCGGGATACATCAGAGGTTAGATGCATCAGATCGTGGAGCTCTGACGGCTCAAAATCATCGGCAACTGCATCCATGAGCAGCACATCATAGCGAATTCTTCCGAGCCGGCTGGCGGCGCGACGGATGCCTATCTGCTTGAACCCGGCTCGCTCGTAGGCGGTGATACCGCCTTGATTATTGGCGTTCACCTCCAGCAGCACGTTCTGAAGTCCGATAACATCGAAAGCATAAGCCAGCATCAGCCTGGTGGCTTCAGTGCCATAGCCATGGTTCCATAGCTCAGTTTCACCGATGAAGATGCCGAATTCGGCGATCTGATTGCTGAGATCGACATTCATTAACGAGACATTGCCTAGCGGCTGCCCGCCGCTCAGCAAATACATTGTGAAGTAGATGTCATTGTCGTTCGTCAATGCATCTTCAAGCCACTGTTGCTCCGCTTCGACAGTCATCGGGTACACCGGAACAGCCAGTGAACGAATGACCTCAACGGTGTTGAACCAGCGTTGGTAAGTCTCCAGCAGATCAGATCGAATCGGACCGAACCCGATTCGTTTACCGGTTATCAAGAGTGGCGTATCGGTCAATACAATCTCCGACCATTTATGCTGGCGCTTGGACGCGAACCATGTTGCGGAGCTTTGGCAACCGGAATGCAACCAGCAGGACGATGGCGGTGCCAATCAATGCTTGCGTCGCCACGGCGACCGGCGCCCCAACCGCGCTTGCCATCGCGCCCATCGGGAGTGTGCCAAACGGCATCAATCCAAAGGTCATCAAATATACTGCCATGACTCTGCCCCGGTATTCGTCGGTAACGGTGAGTTGCAAGACCGTGTTGTTTGCCGACATGTAGATCGCGCTCGTGCCACTGACTATAGCCACAAGCGGTAACCCCAACCAGAACCAGGGAGAGATCGCAAAAACAACCAGCACCAGTCCGAATAGTGTCGCGGTGCCAACCAGGAGCCTGCCCTGGTGTTCAACCCGATTTCCCCAGGCGGCGAATATCATCGAGCCGACTAACGCGCCGAATCCGCTCACAGCCATCAGAATGCCGAGCCCGCTCGATCCTTTATCCCAGACATCCCTTGCAAACACCGGCAGCATTGACATATAGGGCATTGCCATTACCGTCGGGACTGCTGCCATGAGCAGGAGACCAGAAAGCACTGAGTCCTGCCGGATGTATCTGATGCCACCAAGCAAATTGTCGGCGAGACCTGTTTTGGTCGGCTGGCGTACAGACGGCACGATTCGCAATCGGAATGTCATGACTACTGCCGAGAGAAACCCTACTGCCTGGAAAACAAAACAGACCGCGATGCCAACCAGACTGATTAGCACACCTGCCAGTGATGGCCCGATGATACGGGTGCTGTTTTGACCGGCGGAGTTCAGGGCGACTGCGTTTGCAATCGATTCCCGGTCAACGACATTTGGCACAAGCGACTGCCTTGAAGGACCGATAAACGCCATAACCGATCCCATCAATACCGAGATAAGGACAAGATGCCAGGGTTTTACGACGTCAAAGGCGACGATCAACGCCAGCACCACAGCGATTGATGCGCCAACTGACTGGAATATCATCAGTAGTGTGCGACGGCTGAATCGGTCCGCGGCTACTCCAGCCGGCAAGGCAAGAAAGAGCATTGGCAGACCACGGGCAAAACCGACGAATCCAAGAAATGCCGGCGAATTAGTTAGCTCAAGCACCAGCCAACCCATTGCAACCTGCTGCATCCACTGCCCGGTCGATGTCACAACCGTGCCGGTCCACAGGTAGCGGTAATTTTGAAATGCGAAAGCGGCGAAGACACCGCGTGTGAAGAGTGATCTCGGCCACTCGCCCCGGCGAGGAGGTTTAACAGGTTGACCCGGCGCTGGGAGTGGCTCGGCCAGCAGCTGGACCGGTCGCTCTGAGTCGGACTTTCCGTCTACCAGTACGACGTCGTCTTGCGGATCGGGCAGTGACTGATCACTTGTGGACATCCGATATCCTTTCATCCCTGATCAGGGACGACGGCGAGTCTAGCATGTTTTGATTAAGTACGACTAAAATTTCATCCCTGGTGATGACAAGACCTGAAGCGAGGTGTAGACTAAGTTCCGTCATGTGAATCAACGGGTAATTCCGTGATTACCTGATGCCAGTTTTGCCCATGTAGCTCAGTAGGCAGAGCACTTTCTTGGTAAGAAAGAGGTCTCCGGTTCAAATCCGGACATGGGCTCTAGAATTCGACAATCAATCCGCTAGATCTGTTCAAAATATCTGGCGCGCTCCCAGTCGGTCACGGCAGCTCTGTACTGTCCCCTTTCGACTTCATAGAAGTGGGAGTAGTGATCGATAACGTCGTCTCCGAATGCTCGCCGGGCAAAACTGCTGACCTTAAATCTTGAGATGGCATCGCTAAATGAGCGGGTGACCTGCGGGACATCGCATGCCGTATAGCCATCACCGGTAAACTCTTCCGGAGGCTCGATCTTGTTGACGATACCGTCGATGCCGCTGGCGAGGACAGCGGCGTAAGCCAGATACGGATTCACATCCGCGCCTGCAATACGGCTTTCAATCCGCAACGAATTGCCTGAACCAACGATTCTGAAACCGGTCGTCCGGTTGTCATAGCTCCATGCGATGCTGGTCGGCGCCCAGCTCTCCGCAACAAAGCGTTTGTAGCTGTTGACCGTCGGCGCATAGAACACCATGAGGTCGTTGACATGATGCATCCAGCCACCAAGAAAATGTCTGAATGTGTCGGTTGCTTTGTTCCGATCACTCTGGGAGTTGGTTGAGAATAGATTCTGGGTTCTCTCACGATCCCAGAGACTCACATGCATGTGGCAACTCGAACCAGCCAGATCGGTTTCGAACTTGGCCATGAAGGTAACTGATTTCCCCTGGCTGTCGGCGATTTCCTTGAAGCATTGCTTGTACATCAGGTGCCGGTCGGCCATCGATAGCAGGTCGGCGTACCGGATATTCAGTTCGTGCTGGCCTGGGCCAGCTTCACCTTTGCTGAATTCGACTGGCACACCGCTCTGAGACAGGTGTTTACGGGCCGCCGCGTTGATCGCTTCTTCGCGAGTTCCCTGGAGAATGTGATAGTCCTCGATGTAATCCCCGGCAGCTTCCAGATCCCGGTACCCGCTCTGTCGAGCTTCACGGTATCCGGTATTGAAGATGTAGTATTCGAGTTCGCTGGCCCCTACAGCGGCATAACCGAGGTTGTCCGCGTTTGCGATCTGACGTTTGAGCAGGCTGCGCGGCGCGATGTCCAGAAGCTCGTGCCGATCATCGACAATGTCGCAGAGGACGATGGCTGTCTTCTCCAGCCAGGTTGCCAGGCGGAGTGAACCCATATCCGGCACACAGTGCACGTCGCCATACCCTTTCTCCCAGTTGGCGAACCCGTACCCTGGAACCGGATTCATGTCCATGTCGGTAGTCAGCAAGTAATCACAGGCATGCATGCCATCGTCGGCGATACGCTCAATAAAGAACTCAGGATCAATCCGCTTGCCGACCAATCTGCCATAGTGATCCGGGAAGGCGGTAATAATCGTTTCGATCTGGTCGGCATCAACCAGATCCTGGAGTTCGGCAATCGTTAGCATGCCTTTGACGTTCGCTTCTGTCATTCCCGTCCCCGTTCTCAACAGATGATCGACATATCGGAGATCCGACTCTCCTGATCTTGCTGTGATCGCTTAAGCGACCTCGACTACAAAAGTTCGACGTTCAACTTTAGACCGAAGCTTCACTATCAGAAATTGAAGAATAGCTTGTCAGGCAAACACAGCAAGGTGCAATCATAAAACAGCCTATGCTATATTTCGCGGGCACAGGCGTCTTGTGAGATAGTGTCTGTGATGTTGTTGCAACGACAACGCCGACGTAGCTCAGTTGGCCAGAGCAGCTGTTTCGTAAACAGCAGGTCATCGGTTCGAATCCGATCGTCGGCTCCCTCGATTAATCAAATAGATCGATTCTCTGCTGGTTTGGTGTTTTTCGGACTGGTTCAGTTTATTTCGTTGTTTGCTTTCTGAGTTCCTCGGCAATTGCCTGCACTTGCTGAGAAATAGCGGCGAGTTCAGCCGACTGTCGCACGAAGTACGACTGAATTTCGCTGTCACCTGAGCCTGAAGACTGTCGAATGAGACCGATTTCGCGTTCGAGCTGCGCTACCCGATCTTCAAGATCCAATCCAGCTGGAGCGTTCCCAATTGACTGTTCGCCTTCGTCTTGATTCATCTCCGAATCGAAATTGAGATCGTCGGAAGCATTCCGTCCCTGTCTCCTCTGCACACGCCTCTGTTGGTTTCTGACGATGGTATTGATGGCGATACCGAGAATCCCGATCCCGGTCAGCGCATAGACGATCGTGAACATGCGGGTGGTCGTCGTCGTCGGCGTGAAGTCTCCAAACCCGATGGTGGTTAGCGCAACTATTGAGAAATAGAGGCTATCGGTAATGCTCCAATCTTCCTGCCAGGTATAGAACACTACTCCAATGAGAATAAGCACCAGCACTGCCATAGCAAGGGTGTTGATTTTCGGATGGAAAATTTTATAGATGACGAACAACAGGCCAGCTTTGATTCTCGTTAGAACATATTTCACCGTCGATGCTCCTTTTTGGTGGACCTGCTCTAAAACATCATGCGATTTCCAGGTTAGCACTGTGAAATCAAGTCGATGACACAACGTTCAAGGATCAGATTGAACTAGTCGCTTCTTGCAATACCGGATGAGTGTCTGTTCACCTTGGGAAAGCATACTCTGGAAGCAATCGCGATCAGGCTTTTCGATCATCTTCGATGATCCTGAACTGTGTTCACCCTTCAACTTAACTACCAGCCAACTAACGTCGAACATTCCGGTCAAATTCACGCCTAAATCTGAGCGAATGCCGGTTTCACCATTGAAGTTCGTGCATCTGCTCAGTCAGAGCCAGTGCTACGATCACTGTGCCGTGCTCAGGGTTGACTTCGCCGTTGGTTCAAGTGGCTAACGAATAGCTGGCAGGTTGCCTGAGTTGTCAGAGGCAGAGGAATACGTGACAATGGCTGCTGATCTCAGGTTGATTATCGTTTAGATGAATTGAAGGCTCAGCGCGGCGTGAATGCCACCTCCTCAATGTCAGAACTCACACAGGAACCGTCTTCAGCCTCAAACCAGATCCGGGAAGAGAGCGACGACAATCGTTTTCACCGTCTGCTCAGGTTGCTCTTCTGGGCAGGCATCACCATTGTCATTGGTCTGATTCTTGAGGCTTTCGGCATTGATGTTATTGGCTGGTTAAAAGATGTCTGGTCGTACATTACAGAAATCTCACCGATATTCATTGTCGTGGGCATCACGTTTAAATCGTTCGAGTCGATGCTGACCTCCGTCAGCTGGTGGAACATCCTCCGTTCTGCATTCCCAAGCCAGGCGATACGGTACAAAACAGTCCTTGGCGCATATCAGGGTGGGGTTGGCATCAATCAGATCGCGCCAGCGAAGGCCGGCACCTGGGCGATGTTCGGGCTCTATCATCTGTATATTCCCGGTTCACGGTTTGCCACCATTGTTTCGGCCTTTGTCGTTCAGAGCCTGTCCTTTACGTTCTTTGGAGCGCTGATCTGGGTTTTCCTGTTCTTCTCGCGACAGGAATCCGCAACTTCCCAGTTTGATTTTCTCGATACGATCGAATCGTTTGTAGCTGACTACACCGTGCCAGCCCTGCTAATTGGCGCTGCGCTTGTGTTTCTAGCCTACTTTATGTTCAAACGGTACCAGTCAAAGCTTGCTGAGCTTCGGGGTCAGCTGGAAGCTGGCGGTCAAATCCTGAAGACGCCGAAGTCGTATGTGGTCAAGGCGTTTTTACCGGCGCTGGCAGCCTATATGTGCCGGTGGGTTTATACCGGCGTGTTCATGGCGGCATTCGACATTCCGGTGACGCTAACGACGATTTTTCTGGTCATCGCCTCGAACTCTGTCGCCAATGCATTTGCTGTCACCCCTGGAGGTGTCGGTGAAACTCAGGCGGCAAATGTCGCGGCGCTAAGCGATTACGCTCCCGCAGATGTCGTTACCGCCTATTCGCTGGCCCAGGGCGCCATCATCTCAGCCTGGAATGTCGCGTTTGCAGTCATCACAATGTCCTGGGCATTTGGCTGGGGACAAACAAAAGACCTGATAAAAAACCGGAAGCAGATTGCAGCCAATGTCGAGGCTGAAAAGGAAGATGAAGAAAGTCAGGACCAGGCTTCAGCACCCGATGAACCGAACGAGAACGACACCTAGCGAATCGTGTGACGCCTCTCCGAAACTCTTCGACTTGCGAGTTTGAACCCTTCTGAAATGTAATCTTCAATCTGGCAATCACCTGTGCCAGATACCCTCTGACTTGTCACAACCAGGGTTCTGCAGCATCGATCAGGAAATTCCTGCTGCCTGAATGCGGTTACAATCGGAAGAAGGAAATTGCTAGTGACAGCCTTTTGCTGAATGGAGTTCGTACATGCTAAAGCTGGGATACAAAGCGTCCGCCGAACAGTTTGACCCCAGAACTCTTCTGGAGTTTTCTGTGATCGCGGAAGAAGTAGGGTTTGACTCAGTCATGGTGAGTGATCACTTCCAGCCCTGGCGGCACAACGATGGCCACGCGCCATTTTCTCTGGCGTGGCTTGCGGCGCTGGCGGAGCGGACCTCCCGGGTGATGATCGGGACCAGCGTGGCAACGCCAACGTTTCGCTACCATCCATCAGTCGTTGCTCAGGCGATGGGAACGATTGGCCTGCTTTCGAATGACCGGGCGATGCTCGGCGTCGGAACCGGAGAATCGATGAACGAAGTGCCAGCGACGGGCATGGAATGGCCCGGCTTCAAAGAGCGATTTGGCCGGCTTCGTGAGGCTTGCGAACTGATGCAGATTCTATGGCGAGAGGATCGTGTCACCTTTGAAGGTGAGTACTATCAGACCAAAGAAGCCACGATCTATGATAAGCCTGAAAAACCGGTGCCGCTGTACGTCGCGGCCTCTGGTCCGACTGCATCCAGGCTCGCCGGACGGATCGCCGATGGATTCATTTGCACCAGCGGAAAAGCGCCAGAACTCTACAGTGAAACACTTCTGCCAAATGTCCAGCTTGGCGCCGAGCGAGCAGAACGGGACTATGATTCGATCGAACACATGATCGAAATGAAAGTCTCATTTGACTCAGATATGGATCGGGCAATGGACGACACCCGTCACTGGGCTGCGCTTGCCTTAACACCAGAGCAGAAGAGTGGTGTCGAAGATCCAATCGAAATGGAACGGTTGGCCGATGAGTTGCCGGTGGAGCAGGCGGCGAGTCGCTGGATTGTGTCGACAGACGCGGATGAGCACATCGAACGGATCAAGCCCTATCTGGATCTCGGTTTCACCCATCTCGTGTTTCATGCTCCTGGTCCCGACCAGGAACGATTCTTGCGGCTCTATTCGCAAGAAGTGTTGCCAAAGCTACGGGAGCAATTTGGCTAACTTGCGTGTTTGGAGCCTGGCGGCAGATCAGATAGTCAACGATGATTGGTTATGCAAAGGAGTATACAATGTCAGATAACCGCGACGGGATGCTCTGGGGATCGCTGATTGCGGACGCAATCTCGATGGGTCCACACTGGGTGTATGACCTTGACCAGCTCAATGAACGATATGGCCGGGTGAGCGGGTACACCGAACCTGATGTGCAGCCCTACCACCACGCGAAATCTGCCGGCGATTTCAGCCACCTTGGTGACCAGGAGTACATCCTGCTGGAGTCGATGTCTGCATCGGGAGGCGTGTTTGACCTCGAAGACTTCTCAGCCAGATGGCAGCAATTCTGGGTCGACAATCCGGAGATTTACGTCGATGCCGCAACGAAAGTCACCAGAAGAAAATATGCTGAAGGTCTGAGCGCAGAAGAGGCTGGCTCGAATTCGGATGAGCTTGCCGGCGCTGGCCGCATCGCGCCAGTCATCTACTACTGTCAGGATGACCCGGAAGCATTGATGAATGGCATCCACTGGCAGACGCGGATGACCCACAATAACGGTGAAGTGCTGGATGCGGCGGAATTCTTCGCTTACGCGCTCCTGGACATCCTCGGTGGAGTAGCGCCAGCGGAGGCGTTAGACAAGGCCGCAAACCGGGAGTACGCTGATCTACCTGCCCGTGACTGGACAGATCGGGGTCTCGCTCTTGCGGAGACCGATTCTGTCACTGCCGTACAGGAGTTTGGCCAGTCCTGCCCGATTGCCAGATCGTTTCCGTCGGTGATTCAAATCACCGCACGGTATCAGGATGATTACCGCAACGGGGTGATCGAAAATGTGATGGCCGGAGGAGATTCTGCCGCCCGCGGGTTGTTGATTGGCGCAATGCTTGGCGCATGGAACGGCATCGAGAGCATTCCTGCCGAGTGGATCGACGGATTGAGCGCTCGAGAAGCTATTGTTTCGATGCTGAACGGGTAGGCGGATGATCCCGATCAACCGATCAATTGACTGACCGGACGACCAAGTTGCGGAATTCGAACTCAGCATCCGAAGAATCCCAGTTGGTGACCTGAATTGCCGCTGAACCGGCATTCCTGCCATCATGTTCGGCGAACCCGAGCAGTTTGCCATTGGCATAAAACCAGAACTGATCGCCTTTCGCGATAATTTTCAGGGTGTTCCAGGATTGTGGCGGTTGCGTCTCTGCGCGCTCTTCAGGCGGAAGAAGTTCGACAATTTGCCAGCCCTGACTCGAACTGTAGAAGTTGTAGCTGGCTGAGGTTTCGCCAGTCGCGGACATGCAAAGTTGATATTCACCCTGATTGGTGTCGTGTCGCAAGGCGACACAGCCGACGGCGTCGAGTCCCGTCGTGGTTGCACGGAGATCGGCACTGACGCTGATATCAGTCCAGTTGTCGATTGCCGTCCACCCTTGCATTGTCTGACCCTCGCTATTGCCATAGACCCCGATGAGCAATGTCGACGTCGCTGGTCGGATCCATCCCTGTGAGAATTCGTCGTTGCGCCACTGGTTGAGCGCCCGGTCATACTGGATGCCGGCTTCCTGTGGAGCAGCCGGGGCAGGGATTTGGGTCACTGTTGGAGTCGGCGTCGGTTCGCTGGTTCGCGTAGGAGCTTGCGTTAAGGTCGCTGTTGGCTGCGCATCGGGTGAAGCGGTCGACTGAGCAGTTGAAAATGGAGGAAGTGTCGACTGTGCGCTGGAGTTTCCGCCAGTTGGGGTTGCCGTTGGCAACGGCGTTGGCGTGCTTGTTGCAGTGGGCGCAGGAGGCGGGAAGGTCCGGGTCGGCCTCGGTTCCATAGTTGGCGACGCAGTGAACGTTGCATAGATAACGATATTTTCCGGGGTCGTTGGTGTTGGCTTCTCTTCGGAGCTGAACAACTCAACCGCTGTCGTCGCGCCAAATCCAGCTCCAAGGACGGCTAATAACACCATCAGGCACCCGCCGGTTATCAATCCCATGCGAGTGAGCGACCGCCCTACATCGTCCCTTTCGTTCGTACCAGCAACTTCGAAGCGTCGCTGTTGCTGTTTTTTCGGAAACAGTTCGACTGTTGAATCAGTGACCGAGTCAGGATCTGCATTGGTTACCACCAGCGATACATATTCCTGGTCGTGCTGATGTATTGCGGAAGCGAGCTGATTGACGAACGCTGTAGCTGAACGATACCGGTCCTCGGGTTTTCTCGCCATTACCGTCTGGATCACCAGACTGACCTGCGGGCTCAGGTCAGGATTTCTTTCGTGTGCAGGAGTCGGCAGTTCGCGAAGATGGGCGTCAAGTGTTTCTTGCACGCTAGCTCGCTGGAACGCCGCCGTGCCGGTAAGCAGGTAGTAGGCGACCAGTCCGAGCTGGTAGAGATCCGATGCCGCCGTTGGCTTTTTGCCCTCTATCTGCTCGGGAGATGCCCAGATCGCTCGTTGCTGGCTGATCGATCCAGTCTCAACGGCGTCAACTGGAATGCCAAACCCGAGAACAAACGGCTGGTCGTCGGAGCGCAGTTGCAGGTTCTCAGGGCGGATGTCACCGTGGATGATACCCAGCTGGTGTGCGGCGTCCAGGACGGTGGCCACTTGTTCCAGCACCGCGATGGACCGGTCAGTCGACCAGGAATCGGAGTGCGTCATCGCTGAAAGTTCAGCCGTCTCGATATATTGTGAAACGACGAAGGGTTGACCTTCGATGATGCCAGCATCGTAAACCGTGGCTGCTCCGGGATTGACCAGCCGGGCTGCGGCTGTGGCTTGTTGAAGAAATCTGTCGCTGGCGGTTGACTCCTCAGCCAGATCCAGGGGCAGGACGTTTAGTCGGACGATCCTCCCGGATCTGATCTCATTCGCGAGATAGGCGACGTTGCCAGTTTCACGCTTTAATTCTTCGCCAACCTGGTAATTTCCAAATGTTGTGCCGGTTAACGAATCCACGTCACCTTCCTGAAGTCGTCCAGCGTCTCTGTAGTAAAGAAGACCGACAATGGGATCGAGATACGCCTGGTCGGTGGAGCGATACATGCAGCAATGTCATGTGCTCAGCCTCATACACGAACGCTGAGCGATCGAGCGTACGTTCGCACAACTACATTGTATCGTTGTTCACTGTAGAAGACCGGATTTGTCGGACTACCTGTTTTAGAGGCGTTCGGCAGCGCTCTCATTGGAGGTGGGAATCCACCATTCCCGACCGCGCGGTGTCTCTATGTACTCCGGCCAGCGGAGATCCACCGGCGGCTCAAAGTCGTCAGAGAGGAGTGGCGCAACCCATTTGTCACCATCGTAGCCGCCGCCGGTCCGCTCATTGAATTCTTCCCAGGCTAGTCGTAGCTCGCCGGGCTGAGTGATCAGGTCAAGGATGGTTGCCGCGATGGTCTTGCCAGCGACAAACATACCCGGATCTACAGCAGCCGCGACGCCGCCTAGCGCGTTATACGTCCAGGCGGGATAGGTGTAGTGGCTATCCGGAGCTTGAAGGGTCGGGCGAGCGGTCAGCAGCCGCACGGTCGGCGCATGCCAGGTGTACTCTACATAATCATCAGAGGTGGAATTGAGCTGCCAGGCCGACAAATTCAGGCGTATTGCGGCTTCGTGGTCGCGAGGGTCGGTGAGCATCTCGTTGCTGGCAGAGAACGGATTCTCCATTGGAGCGAGGCCAAGACTTTTCTGGATGTTGCGGCCGAACTCACGAGCTTCGTCGGGCATGACCGGAGCGCCAACGAGTTGCAGGTTCCTGAAGGTCAGGTCGGACATCTGATTGTTGGCGAGACCGACCCGGGTTTTCGTCACCCAGCGCACTGATACCCGGCAGCCAGTCACTTCCGCTGCCTGGCGGGCGTTGTTTTCCAGCACGCTGTAAATCTGTTGCTGGATGCCCAGCGTTGGCGATCTCCAGGAGTACTGGATAGCGCTGTACCGTGGTGGCAGATTGTCAGATGTTGCGTCTCCACCGGCCATAATAAATTCATTGAGCGTCCACGAGCCGGTTCGAGGAAACATTGCCTCTTTCGTGAATTTCGTATTCGAGTACATCAGCATCAATGCGTCGATTGCACCCGGGCAGCGCGCTGTCGTGTGTGCGCTGGCGCCGGGCGGCATCAAAGAGGGATCAACCCATTTTTCAGGCTCCACGCACTCGAATATGAAGACGGCGCTCCAGTAGGAACCGCAATGCGTCTCCCAGACAGCGGTGTTGGTGGCGTGCGGATGGTAGGCAATGTAGGCGGAAACACCGTCGTAGTAGCCCTTAGCGGCATGTACCGGCTTGGAGCCGCAAACTTTCTCAGCCGGTTCGCCATGAAATCGCAATGAACCAGAGATGTCATGCTTTTCCATGACTGCCTTTGCTGCCAGCATCCCGGTTAGGGTGGCTGTCCCGAGCATCGAATGAGGATCGGTGTGCCCGGCTGCCCAGGTATGCACCCCTTCACGGGGAGCGCGGCGTGGAACTGCCTGCTGGGAATTTCCTGGCACGGCATCATATTCAGCATAGGAACCGATCACCGGACCGCTAGTGCCCCAATTCGCGGTAAACGCTGTTGGCATGTCGCCGGATCCCTCTTCGACATCCCAGCCGTCCGCTCGCAGGAGATCTACGTAGGCGGCAGCGGAGCGGTATTCCCGCCAGGCAGGTTCGTGGTAACTCCAGATTTCCATATCGAAGTCAGAAAGCCGTTGAGCGTTTGATTCGATCCAGTCGAAGGCTTCCTGTTTTTCGGGATACATCTCTGCCATTTGCGACTCAACTCCCTGAAATAGCCGGTTCCTGAGCGCCAATTGTCCGGCCAACTGCCGCCGCCACCCCACGTAGCTGCGGCATCAAACTTGCAAAGTTTTCGAATGTCAGCGATTGCCCGCCATCGGAAAGCGCGTGGTCCGGGTTCGGATGTACTTCGATCATCAGCCCGTCTGCCCCGGCAGCAACGGCAGCCATCGCCATCGCCGGGATGAGTCGCCATTTCCCGGTCCCGTGGCTCGGGTCGGCGAATATTGGCAGATGGCTAAGCCGTTTGATGACCGGGACGGCCGTCAGGTCGAAGGTATTTCTGGTGTAGGACTCGAAAGTCCGGATGCCTCGCTCACAGAAGATCACGTTCGGATTGCCCTGCGCCAGGATGTATTCCGCCAGCAGCAGCCATTCTTCGTACTGGACGCTCATGCCGCGTTTGAGGAACGCGGGTTTCCCCGATTGTCCAACCTCTTCAAGAAGCTGGTAGTTCTGGCAGTTGCGTGCGCCGATCTGGAAAATATCGGTATATCGGCCGACGAGTTCGACATCTTGCGGTGTCATCACTTCGGTGATTACTGCCAGACCAGTGGCTTCACGGGCTTGAGCCAGGATCTTGAGTCCATCTTCTTTCATCCCGCGGAATTCATACGGAGATGTTCGCGGTTTGAAGGCGCCGCCACGTAAGATGGTTGCTCCGGCATCAGCCACGGCACGTGCGGTTTTCATCACCATCTCTTCGGACTCAACCGAACACGGTCCGGCAATGACCGAGATGTTTTCACCGCCAATGATATGGTCGCCGACCTGAATGGTCGTCGGCTCAGGATGAAATTCACGGCTTGCGAGTTTGTACCGCTTGGTCACCCGGTAGACGCTTTCGACCTGGTCCATCGCCATGAGCGAACTTCGGAGGTGTTCGGGGATTGGCAAACCGACGACGCCGATAATCGCTGATTCTTCGCCGATTGAAAGGTGGACATCGAGATTTTCTTCTCTAACCCGTGCGGTTACTTTCTCGATGTCTTCGTCGGTGAAACCTTGTCTCATGATGATAATCACTGGTGTTTCCTCCTCCAGGTTGCCGAAAAGTGCTTTAGTCCGTGGCTTGTACTGGTTCGCGTCCCCATTCTGGTCGGAGTTGGGTCGCTCGTTTCAGATAGACGTGCTGGATGTCGGCGGCGCTTTTTTCTGTGTTGATATGAACCAGCGCCCGGATAACCATATCGAGTGACCCGGGCACATTCATCTCGTGAGCGCACATGAGCGGCACATCGTCGAGACCTTGCTCGCGTATTGCCGTAGCGGGAAAAGTAGCGTTGAGATCTTGCGTGGTTGTAAAAAATATGCTGACGATGTCCTCTTGCTGCAAATCATTAAGTCTGATGAGGGTATCTATCATCTCAGCAGTGGCTTCTGAGATATCTTCAGCTGTATTTGATGCTGATGTCGTAGCACCACGGATAGCCCGGCACACCTTCATAACAGGTAGACAGTCCTTACTTCATTACCGGGAGTGTACCGGTCTGGTTAGTCGCCACGCATCATTCTGATAAACTCACCGGCTTTCTCTGGCACCTGATCGGATGGAACATCCTCCAGATAATCAAAGAGCGCGCTGGCAAAGATTACGCCATCCGCCAACTGCTCTGCTGCCAGAACGTGCTTGCGCGTGGAAATGCCAAAACCGATTGCCAACGGTAGACTGGTGTACCCCCGCACCCATTCGACGTATCTGGCCAATCCGGGTTGCAGTTCGTTTCGCGCTCCAGTGACGCCAGTAAGGGCAACCACGTAGATGAACCCGTTCGCGCGCTCCAGTACCGCCTGTGCGCGGTCGGGCGTGCTGGTCGGGGCGATGAGATAGATGAGATGAACACCCTGATTGATGCAATAGCCGAGTAACTCATCACTTTCCTCTGGCGGCAGGTCGGGGATGATCAGACCATCCACACCAACTTCCGAGCACGTTTTCACAAACTCTTCGACTCCATAGGCCAGAATCGGGTTGTAGTATCCCATGAAGAGTAACGGGGCTTCAACGTGCTTCTCGGTTCGCAACCGGTGGACGATATCAAAACCAATGCTGGTGGTGGCGCCATTTTCGAGAGCTTTCTGGCTCACGCGCTGAACGGTAGGACCGTCGGCGATTGGATCGCTGAACGGAATGCCAAGCTCGATCAGATCAGCGCCAGCATCGATCATGGCAGGAACCATGCGCTCCGTGTCGCCCATCCTTGGGAAGCAAATGGTGGTGAACGGCATGAAAACAGTGCGGTTCCCGGCTTTGGCTTCCTCAAACAACCGGGTAACCCGGGTATCGGTCAGAGAGGCAGGAATTGTCTTGCTCATAGAGTCACTCCAAACGCCCGTGCGACCGTATGCATGTCTTTGTCACCCCTGCCGGAGAGGTTGATGATCAGCGATTCAGCCTTCGGGTTCGCCGCCGCCCACTCTGCGCCAAGATAAATGGCATGCGCGGATTCAAGCGCAGGTATGATCCCTTCCGCTTCGCTCAACATTTTGAGACCTTCTAGCGCCTGGTCGTCAGTCACGCCGGCAAAGGTCGCTCTACCGGTATCTTTCAGGTAAGCAAGCTCCGGACCGACTCCGGGGTAGTCTAGTCCGGCTGATATCGAGTGGGCTTCCTGAATCTGTCCGAACTCGTCCTGGAGAATGTACGACTTTGCGCCATGCAAGACGCCAATGTCGCCAGCGGTTAGACTGGCTGCGTGCGCTCCTGATTCAAGACCATGTCCGGCAGCTTCAGCTCCGATCAATTCGACGTCGGTGTCGGGAATAAACTCGTAGAATGCTCCCATCGCGTTTGATCCGCCACCGATACAGGCAATGACGGCGTCCGGAAGCCTGTTTTCGGATTTGAGTATCTGTTGGCGTGCTTCACGCCCGATGATCGACTGGAAATCACGCACCAGCATCGGGTAGGGATGCATTCCAGAGACGGTCCCGATCAGGTAGTAAGTGTCTTCCACATTCGCCACCCAGTAGCGGATCGCTTCGTTCAATGCGTCTTTCAGCGTGCGAGAACCGCTCGATACCGGCCTGACTTCAGCGCCGAGAAGCTTCATGCGGAACACATTGAGCGATTGCCGTTCAACGTCGATATCACCCATGAAAACAATGCACTCAAGACCGAGCAAGGCGCAAACAGTGGCCGAGGCGACGCCATGTTGTCCTGCGCCGGTTTCGGCGATGACCTTTTCTTTGCCCATCCGTTTGGCAAGCAAGCCCTGTCCGAGCGCGTTGTTGATTTTGTGCGCGCCGGTGTGTGCCAGATCCTCTCGTTTGAGGTAGACCCTAGGGCCGCCCCAACTCCGGGTCAGATTTTCACAGTAGGTGAGCGGCGTCGGGCGACCGACGTAATCCCTTTCCATATCATGAAACAGTTTGACAAAATCCGGGTCATTCCGGGCATCTTCGTAGGCTTCGGTGAGTTCTATTATCGCAGGCATGAGCGTTTCAGGAGCGTAGATGCCTCCAAAATCCCCATACCTCCCGAACCGGTCAGGTTCAGTGTAGTTGCTGTGTTCTGTCACAAGTGTGTTCAAGGTAGTTCCTTCCGGACTCAATTCAACCGGACTCATTTCAAGTGTGGATATTGCTGGGCCGGGCGATCTGAATAAACTCTCTAATTTTCGCCGGATCTTTGAGCTTTTGTGTCTCAACTCCGCTCGACACGTCTACCGCGAATGGTTGAACTTGATGGATCGCCCGGGTTACGTTTTCAGGATGCAAGCCGCCGGCCAGAAACACGGCGTGCTGGTTCGCGAACTCCGCGGCAATCGACCAGTCGCCAACTTCACCTGTGCCTCCGAATCTTCCATCGACATGGGTGTCGACGAGAAACGCAAACGGTGGTTTCGCGGCGTTTTTCCAGTCTTCAAAACGGCGTTTGGCCGGGTCGGGATTGGCGCTGTCAACCCGAAGCGCCGTGATTACCGGTGCTTCTATCATTTCGCTAATTTCAGGAGATTCATCTCCGTGCAGTTGCACGATGTTGATGCCTAGCTCTCTGACCATTTGATTGATGTTCTGACTGGGCTGATTGACGAAAAGACCGACTACTGAGACAGCACGGGTCGTATCAACCTGCCGAACCCTCTCAACGACTGCAATTGCTTCCTGCGGTGACACATAGCGATGACTGGGCGGGTAAAAGACAATTCCGATGTAGTTTGCCCCGCTTTGCACAGCGACTTCGGCATGGCGAGGTTCACTAATCCCGCATATTTTGATCCGTATGTTGGCTGGCGTTAAAGTCAATTGAGAAGATCCCTGACCGCGCTGGAGCGATCGGGTTGGCGCATCAGCGATTCTCCGACGAGGACGGCATCGACACCAGCAGTGGCAAGCCGAACAACGTCTTCACGGTCTCGTACGCCGCTTTCACCGACGATAGCGATATGATCGGGAATCTGCGGCGCCAGTGCCATCGTCACATTGAGATCCACGTCAAATGTCTTCAGGTTGCGATTATTGACACCGACAATGTTTGGTGAAATCTCAAGCGCGCGCTGTAGTTCTTCTGGATTGTGCACCTCTATCAGCGCAGCCATGCCCAGCTCAGTTGCAATGCTGAATAACTCAGCCAGCTCACGATCACGAAGGGCGGCAACGATCAGCAGGATGCAGTCAGCACCGGAAGCGCGTGCTTCGAACACCTGGTATGCATCGACAACGAAGTCTTTCCGGAGCACGGGAATCGGATCGGTTACCGGGTGGGCTCTAGCGGCAACTGTCTGCAGATCTGCCAGGCTGCCGCCAAAAAATGTTGCGTCGGTAAGGACAGAGATTGCCGAGCAACCGCCCTGAATGTAGGCATCGGCCACTTCTTCAACATTGATGTCTTCAGCAATCACCCCTTTAGACGGTGAAGCTCGCTTGATCTCGGCGATGACGCCAATCGGGCCATATTTCAGGGCGTCGAACATAGAGCAAGCCGGTGTCTGCGCTTCCGCAAGCTTTCGCAGTTCACGCTCTGGGGAAGCTTGTTTGCGTTCTTCCAGTTCGGCGCGGGTGTTGGTGAGAATTCTGTCCAGATAGGTGCCGGTAATGAGAGGTGAAGTCATCAGACGGCCACCCGCTGCCGTTCAGTCATCCGGGTCGTCAGCTCCGCCAGTTCGGCGACTTTCGCGGCCGCCGCGCCGCTATCGATCGACTCCGCCGCCAGTTCGATCCCTTTGCTGATGGATTCGGTGGCGTCCGCGGCATACAGCGAGGCTCCGGCGTTGAGCAGTGTGATGTCTCGTGTTGCGCCTTTTTCACCGTTGAGGACGGCAAGCAGGATCTTGGCGTTCTCGGTCACGCTGCCTCCTTTGATCTGTTCGTGCGGGTAGTTCGGCATTCCGAACTGCGAGGGTTCGATTTCATAGGCTGTCACCCAGGCGCTCTCTCGCATCAACATCTCGGCGACAGTCGTTGGTCCGGCGACGCCAATTTCATCCAGCCCTTCATGGGCGTGAACGACGAGTGAATGCCGTGATCCGAGCAGGCCGAGGACTCGCGCGAATCGTGAAGCCGTTTCACTGTCTGGCACGCCAATGACCTGATGGGTCGCTCCAGCCGGGTTTACCAGCGGACCTAGGAGATTGAAGACGGTTCTGATCCCGATTTCTCGGCGAACTGGACCGGCAAACCGCATCGCCGGGTGAAACGCAGGCGCGTACATGAAGCCAATTCCAACCGTTTCGACGGCTTCAGCTACCTGTTCTGGCTCCAGCTCAATCTGAACCCCTAGCGCTTCGAGCACGTCAGCGGAACCGCACCGGCTGGTCATTGCACGGTTGCCATGCTTTGCCACTTTGACGCCTGCTCCGGCGGTAACGAACGCGGCAGTAGTCGAGATATTGAAGGAATGGCTTGCGTCGCCACCGGTGCCGACTGTGTCGACGACAGGCTCTGACAGGTCCAGCGGAACCGGAATGACCTTCGCCCGCATGACCGTCGCGAACGCAGCCAGCTCTTCGTCGGTCTCGCCGCGAATTCGCAACGCGGTGAGAAACGAGCCAATCTGCGGAGCGGAGGCTTCTCCGTTCATAATGATTTCCATCGCGTCGGTCGCCTCCGCACTCGAGAGGGATTCGCCCTCGACGACTTTCGCAATATGAGGTTTCAGCATGTTACTTCTCGCTTTCGTGAACGGCGTGGTTGCTAGTATCCATGAACTGGCGCGACCGATACGTCTGTTCTGACAAAATTGGCAAGAATCCGAGGACCATGTGTCGTCAGTATGGACTCGGGGTGGAACTGCACCCCGTAAACATCGTGCTCCCGGTGCTCCATGGCCATCATCAGGCCATCACTTGTTCTTGCGGTAACGGTGAGGCACTCAGGTAACGTTGACTCCTCAACGATTAGAGAGTGATACCGGGTAGCTGTGAAGGTGTCTGGAACGCCGGAGAACAGATCGGATCCTCTGTGAGTTATTTCGCTGGTTTTGCCATGAACGATCTCTGGGGCGCCAACGACGGCAGCTCCATAAGCTGCGCCGATGGACTGATGACCGAGGCAGACACCAAGAATTGGAATTCTGCCTGAAAACTCGCGAACAATCTCAACAGATATTCCCGCCTCGTCCGGGGTGCAGGGTCCGGGAGAGATGACGATCTGGTCAGGGGAGAGTAAGCGTATTTCGCTGATACTGATCTGGTCGTTTCTATGCACAACGACCTGTTCTCCAAGGCTGCACAACGCCTGGTACAAGTTGTAGGTAAAGGAATCGTAGTTATCGATGAGCAATATCATGTGCGTGCCTCCTGACGTCTGCGTTCAGCGCGTGCCCGTTCTTCTGCTTCAATTTCCTCGGCGTAGTCGATTGCGCGCATAGCAGCAGTCATTTTGTTGATAGTTTCACGGTACTCGTAGTCCGCGTTGGAGTCATTCACGATCCCGCCTCCGGCTTGCATGGTGGCGGTACTGCCTCGCATGACAACCGTTCTCAACGCAAGCGCCTGATCCATATTGCCGGTGTAGGCAAAATAGCCGACCACTCCGGAGTACAACCCCCGGCGGTCGGGTTCAAGCTCGGCAATAATCTCCATTGCCCGGATTTTTGGCGCGCCGCTGACCGTTCCGGCAGGAAAACAGGCTCGCAAAGCGTCGGCGTGGGTGAGATCATCTTGCAGGTCGGCGTTGACGTGACTTACCAGGTGGATCACGTGCGAAAATCGATCGGTACGCAAAAGTACCGGTACTCGCACAGTCCCCGGTTTGGCGACTTTACCGAGATCGTTTCTGGCCAGGTCGACCAGCATGACATGTTCGGCACGCTCTTTCTCATCCGCCAACAGGTCGGCTTCGAGTCGGACATCCTCTTCTTCGGTATCTCCGCGTGGTCTGGTCCCAGCAATCGGGTGCGTCGTCAGCACCCCGTCTTCGAGCCGGATCAACGCTTCAGGCGATGCGCCGATTACCTGTTCGCCGCCGAGTTGCAGGTAGTACATGTAGGGTGACGGATTTATCGTCCTCAACGATCGATAGAGTGAGAAAGGATGAATCCCAGTCTCGACTTCAGCCCGTTGCGAAGGAACAACCTGAAAAACGTCGCCTGCGGTAATGTAATTCTTGGCCCGTTCAACCATCGAATCGTAGTAGTTTCGGGAAATGTTGAAGGTTGCCCGTTCCATGGCTGAAGCGCGATGGAGCGGCAGGTCGCCGACAGGGATATTGACCTGCCGGTCCTGGAGCAGAGCGACGATGGCATCGATCCGCCCGGTGGCTTCACGATAGGACTTTTCAATCGGTGTCTCGCGATCCAGGTGAACGTGGGAGACGATTTTCATGCGGCGTTCGAGATGATCGAACACCACCATGGTGTCGACGAACATATAGACACCGTCCGGGGCGCCTACCGGGTCATTGACGGCGAGCGGTATGTTCTCAAAATGACGAACGGATTCATAAGAGAGATACCCGACCGCACCACCGAGAAAGAGTGGCAGGCCAGGGACGTGGACGGTCTGGTAGGGCGCCAGGAACGACTGCAACGTCACCAGCGGATCGGTGTAGGCAATCTCCTGCTTGTACCCCTGCTGGTTTGCGTAGGCGATACCATCTTCGAACCGGACGGTGAGGTATGGATCTGTCCCGATAAACGAATACCGCGAAAGATGTTGACCGCCTTCTACGCTCTCCAGCAGGAAAGAGTAACGGCCGCTGGCAATTTTCAAATAGGCGCTGACTGGTGTTTCCAGGTCGGCAATAATCTCTCGATACAGGGGGACAGCGTTGCCAAACTCCCGCAACCGGTCTACTTCCTCAATGGTGAGTGAGTATCGGGACCTGCTGGATTTGGTGGCTGGGCTTGCTGGAATCGTAACTGGTTGTGTTTCAATCACTGTGTTTTCCAATCATTCTGAGAACGTGAAGACTAAAGCAAGGCTGATGCAGGTCAACTTTGCCAGCGCCCACGGTACAAACCGTCTGGCGTTCGTATTCTTCGATCTCGAATGATTGGTTTCATCATCGTGCTTTCGTAACCGACCTTTAAATCAAAAAACCTCACGTCCCAAAGGGACGGAGGTCAGCTTCTGACATCCGCGGTGCCACCCTCGTTGATCGCCGTCAGGCGATCCACTCATCAGGGATGAACATCATCAGCATCATCCCAGTCCCTGGATAACGGTAGGGCTTCCGGCGCTGCTTACTAGGCGTATACCGCTGTTCGGAGCGCAACTCCCGGATCCATTCCACACCTCTGCGAGTATCAGGCTCTCACCGTGTCCCGACTCTCTGAACTCGCGTCCAGCGTGTACTTGTTCCGATCATCGTCGCTAAACGATCGAACGTGGGCGTATCTTAACTGGAGAACTACTATCTGTCAACGGCGGTTCAGATGTACTCACGATATCGACAGGCGTTTGTTGACGCGGGTGTAACTGCAACAGCAGCCAGTAAAGTGCGCCACCTAGTAGTATGTAGACAATGCCTGCAAGGACAAAGAGATATTTGATGATCGCCGAGACCTGGGCTATGCGCGGCCAGGGCTGCCGTACCTCTGACCTGAGAAGCTGCAACAGCATGATGTTTTCTATCGCATCCCATATTGCTGCAACCCACTGACTCCAGGCGATCAACAGACCGAGGCTTGCTATCCAGGACCGCTGGGCTTGACGGTGTAGTTCAGTCGCCCAGATAGATAAGGCTGAAAACAGGGTGGAATAGATGACGAGAAACACGAAGTCGATCAGCAGGTTCGTCCTGGCATCGTTCCGCACGTTGTCGTCCCACGACTCAAGCACCGTTGCAGACTTGTTCACCGAACCTGCCAGTTGGAAGGACGCGATCCCGTATTTCGCCTGCTCAGTTATCAACCTCCGCGAATACTTCTGCAACGGGATTTCCGTGAGGATGAACGCGATGGCCAGGCCAAGCAGCCACAGCTTCCGGCGCCGAACCGGCCAACGCTCAAACGGATGCAACCTTCGCGAAGGAGGGGCTGATTTCAACAATGTGCCTCCAATTTGTGCCGGGCAAACCTGGTTTCGGACATCGCTTTATATTAGCCAATTGGTCGTTCACCGGTCGACAGCTCACGTGAACCATTCCAGTTTGGTCTCTACATTGAAACCGGAAGAAGCACAAGCGAGACGGTTCCGAAGCATTTGTTCCCAAAAGACAACAGGAATATTTGCAGGTACAGCATAGTTGTTCAAAACTATCGGCAACGTTTCGATTTTTCGGTTGAAGTGTGAGTCGCCAGATTGCTACACTTCTATATTCGATTTCTTCGCTGGAAGGCGGGACGTGGCGCAGATCCTGGCATTGGCGAACCAAAAGGGCGGCGTCGGCAAAACCACGACCGCCGTCAATGTTGCTCACCAGTTTGCGCTGCTTGGCTATCGAATTCTGTTGATCGACCTGGATCCACAGGGCAATACCACCAGTTCACTTGGTGTTCAAAAGTCAGAACTTCACTATTCATCCTATGAAATGCTGCTTGACGCAGACTGTGCTTCCAGCGTTGTTTTAAAAAACGTCAAACCAGATTTGGATCTAGTTGGCGCAAGTACCGCTCTTTCGGGGGTGGAAGTTGAGCTTGTAAACCTGCACCGGCGCGAACGCCGGCTGCATCTGGCCCTCCAGGACCTGTCCCTCAACTATGACGCTATTATCATTGACAGCCCGCCATCTCTCGGACTATTGACGATCAATGCGTTGACGGCTGCAAGAGAAATTATCGTTCCAATCCAGTGTGAATATCTCGCGCTTGAAGGATTGATGCAGCTCATCCAAACGATGGATCTCGTGAAAAAGAGAATAAACCCGGAACTCGATGTTCTGGGTGTTGTCATGACGATGTACGACGCGCGAACGAACCTCTCTGCCCAGGTCGTCGAGAATGTACGCCGTCATTTTCCCAGCCGTTTATTTGACACGGTTGTGCCGCGTTCGGTGCGGCTGGCCGAAGCGCCTTCTTACGGGCAGACGATATTCGAGTATGCGCCTCGCTCGAGCGGCGCGGAGGCATATCAAGCGCTCACTCAGGAGATTGTGCATCGCATCGGCTTGACCGATTCGGTGTTCCTTGAAGACGAAACTGTGCTGCAGGCCGCTGACATCTAAGCGCACTCAGCACGGAAGATCAACACATGGAAGGCTGAGCCATTGTCAATACTAGGAGACACCAGAGCAGAAAAAGTCATCGAGTTTGGTGCTGCCGGGGGTCACGAAGTTTCGTCTTCACGACTGGCCGGAACCGGTCTGACGTTCGATGACGTGCTCCTGCTGCCGGCTGAATCAAACATGCTTCCCAGCGAAGCCGACACCAGCACCTATTTTACGCCCAGGATAAAACTCGCCATACCGCTTGTTTCGGCCGCCATGGATACGGTCACAGAAGGCAGGATGGCAATTGCGCTAGCCCGCGAAGGCGGGATTGGCGTTATCCATCGCAATCTGTCGATCGAGGACCAGGTGGCGGAGGTCGACAAGGTAAAGCGCAGTGAGTCCGGGATGATTGTCGAACCGGTTACCCTCAAAGCTCACAATCTGGTCAGCGATGCGCTGAATGTCATGTCTCATTACCACATTTCCGGTGTGCCGATCGTTGACGACCACGAGAAACTCGTCGGCATTCTTACCAACCGCGACCTCCGATTCGAGGAGAATGTTGAACAGCCGATTTCCAATCTCATGACGAGTGAGAATTTGATCACCGTGCCGGTCGGGACAACCCTCGACGAAGCCAAAGAGATGTTGCATCGCTACAAGATCGAGAAGTTGCCGGTCGTTGACGGCGATGGTCGGCTGATCGGACTGATTACCGTCAAAGACATTCAGAAGAAGATCCTGTACCCCAATGCAACAAAGGATCAGCAGGGGCGGTTGCGAGTTGCGGCAGCGGTTGGTGTCGGATCGGATGCAATGAGCCGTGTTGAAGCCTTGATCGCGGCCCGTGTTGACGCCATCATCGTCGACACCGCACATGGCCACTCAAAGTCCGTCGCCGACATGGTTCGCAATATCAAAAGCGCCTGGGACGATATTGAGGTCGTCGCTGGCAACACCGCAACTGGAGCAGCCACCGAGACGCTGATCGAAGCTGGCGCGGATGCCGTGAAGATCGGCGTTGGACCAGGTTCGATCTGTACAACGCGGATTGTGGCCGGTATCGGTGTGCCGCAGATATCCGCAGTGATGGATGCCGCATCCGTTGCCAGCCGCCGAGGCGTCCCGATTATCTCCGATGGCGGGATTCAGTTTTCGGGAGAAGTGGCCAAGGCTATCGCGGCTGGCGCAGACACGGTCATGCTTGGCGGATTGCTTGCTGGTGTCGATGAGAGCCCCGGTGAAGTCGTTCTCTACCAGGGCGAACGCTACAAAGAGTACCGCGGTATGGGATCGATCGGCGCGATGAAAACCCGCTCCTATTCCAAAGACCGCTACTTTCAGCAGGATGTCGATAGCCTGGCAAAATTTGTGCCAGAAGGCATCGAGGGACGGGTTGCCTACAAGGGTCCGCTCTCAAACATCGTCTATCAATTGACAGGCGGTCTCAGAGCAGCGATGGGCTACTGCGGAGCGAAGACCATCGCCGAAATGAAAACCAATACCAGATTCGTGCAGATCACCGGCGCAGGACTTCGGGAAAGTCACCCGCACGATGTAATTATCACCAAAGAAGCACCGAATTACCGGGTGTCCAACTAGGCGCTGATTCGAAATTGAAGGTTCGGGCAAGGACGCCAGTTGTCGAACTGGCGTCCTTCGTCAGTAACTCATCACTACATCTCGCGCCACCTGGATAGATACTTTAGGTTTGATAGAAATTCAGGCAACTACGGAGGAATAGAAATGGATCTTGGTCTGCAAGGCAGTGTCGTCATCGTTGCCGCGTCAAGCAAAGGACTGGGAAAAGCCTGCGCTGTGCAATTCGCTCGCGAAGGAGCCAGAGTTGTGATGTGCTCCAGAGATGCTGGCCGAATTGCCGCTGCGGCAGAAGACGCGCAACAGGCTGCGATCACGTACGAAAACGGTGGCGAAGCGACCGGACTCCAGGCTGATGTAACCCGGAAAGAAGATATCCAGCAGGTTGTTGATTACACCCTTGAGAAGTACGGACGAATAGACGTACTGGTGAACAATGCCGGTGGACCTCCTGCTGGAAATTTCGAGACACTGAGCGATGAGGACTTTCTTGACGCGATCAATCTGAATCTGATGAGCACGCTGAGGTTCAGTCAGGCGGTTGTGCCGACGATGAAGGGGCAGGGTGGTGGTTCCATCGTCAACGTCACGTCTATCGCCGTGAAACAGCCAATTGACGGACTCATTCTCTCGAACACTGCCAGATCCGGCGTGACCGGGCTGGCAAAGAGCATGGCTAACGAACTCGGTCAATACAACATCAGAGTGAACAATGTCGGTCCTGGTCCGACGCGAACCGATCGAATACTTGACCTTTCCCGGCAACGAGCAGAATCAGAAGGCGTGTCGTTGGACGCCGCTATTGCAAGCGACGCAGCAGCCATTCCGATGGGACGACTTGGTGAACCGGATGAGTTTGCGAACGTCGTCGTGTTTCTGGCGTCGCCTGCCGCGAGCTATGTCTCGGGAATTACCCTTCAGGTTGATGGTGGGTTGTACCGGGGAATAATGTAAGATCGAAGGCAGAAATCAGAGGGATTGTTGTTCCCCTGTTGCCACCAATTTGATATCAAACCGTCGATGGAGGTCAGTCTTTCCTGTTCCATCGTTACATCTAGCCAGATAGTCCTGGATTTCACAATCATTTGATCGGCTCTTGATGAAAATCCTGCAAGTATCGCCATTTGACTTCAGCGTCCGCGGCGGCGTCAATGAACATGTCATGCAACTTGACAACCAGTTTCAGCTACTTGGTCACGAGACACGCATTCTGGCTGCCGCCTCGCCACACCTCGGGGAGCGTGACGATGGGCACACCTATCTGCTAGGAACAGCAGTGCCGATACCGTCCAACGGTTCACAAGCGCGGATAGCACTCTCGCCGCTCCTGCTGCAGAAAGTTGGAAGTTTTCTGGAACAGGAACACTTCGATGTCGTTCATCTTCATGAACCGCTGGTCCCGATGCTTGGTCTTTCCTGCCTCGTCCATTCAAAATCGTTGACCGTTGGAACCTTTCACGCAGCTCGAAACACAAACTTCTGGTACCTGTACACCAAAGCTATCCTCGATATGTTTGTCAAGCGGCTGGATATTCGAATTGCCGTTTCCGACGCGGCACGAAGTTTTGCCGACGACCACTTTCCAGGCGACTACCTCGTCATCCCCAACGGCATCAGCCTCGATCGGTTCAACCCTGAAATCCGGCCTGTTGGCTATCTCAATGATGGCCGGCCAAATATCCTCTTTGTCGGACGATACGATGAGCCTCGCAAGGGATTCAGCTACCTGCTGGAAGCGATGCCAGACATCCGTAGTCAGTACCCGGATGTACGGCTTATCGTTGCCGGAGCGGGCAACAAGGATCGTCACCAGCGGTATATCGCCAGGTATAACCTGGAAGAGAACGTCTACTTTATTGGCATTCCCGATGAGTTTATGCTCCCGCGCCTGTACGCGAGTAGCGATGTGTTTGTCGCCCCTTCTACCGGTCGGGAATCATTTGGAATCATCCTGCTTGAGTCGATGGCGTCTGGCAGTCCGGTGGTAGCGAGTGATATCGATGGATATAGTGCTGTCATCGGTGAGAGCGGGGTGAACGGAATACTGTTCGAGAATAAAAACTCCCAACAGCTTGCTCTGGCTGTCGTCCGCGTGCTCGCCGATCGCGAGTTGCAGCAGACACTCCGGAACAATGCCCTTAACTACGTGCAGCAGTTTAGCTGGCCAAATGTCGCGAAACAGGTGCTTGAGGCCTATGAGACTGGCCTTGCAGCTGGAGAATCCAACCGGAGGCTGGATCCGATCTCGGAAGTGCTGGTGAGCGATGGTTAGCACCCGTTTCGCGAATCGAGTACGCAGTCGCATGGGCACCGTTGGCCGGGTAGTTTCAAAGACCGGTCTCACCCCAAACATGATCACCGTGATCGGATTGTTTTTGAACCTGGCCGTTGCAGCCGTCATTGCAAGTGGTAGCCTGGTCATTGGCGGGTTGCTGGTGCTGCTGGCAGGCGCATTCGATGTGGTTGATGGCGCTGTGGCACGGGAAACCGGGCAAGTCTCGAAATTTGGCGGCTTTTTCGACAGCACGATCGACCGGTACGCCGATGCCATTGTTCTTGGCGGGCTGCTAATCTATATTCTGCGAGAAGATCTTGGTATCGGGCTGGCGGTGCTGGTCTACATTGTTGCCGTCGGCTCATTTCTCATCTCCTACACCCGGGCGAAGGCGGAACTGCTCGGGTTGTACGGAGCGGTCGGATTTGCCCAGCGGGCTGAGCGGGTGATCATTCTCTCGATCATGCTGGTGATCAATCAGCTGGCGGCAGGTCTCATTCTCCTGGCGATTCTGACAAACCTCACCGTCGTTCAGCGCGGCTATCATGTATGGCGTTCGCTCGGCGCAGAAGAGACAGAAAACTAACCCGGGTATGATCTATGGATAGGCAGGATAGCCACTCCGCGGCCAGAACCTGCCTGGTTGCTCTCGTCATATCCCTGATATTGCTGCTCGTTATCTGCGTCGTTGTTGCGCTCGCGATCTCGCCGTTCGATTTTGGCCGAGGTAGCGATTCTCCAACAGCGGAGACGACGGAGTCACTGAACCCGGCTTCAGAGCAGCTCCTGGTTTCAGTTCTTGATGTCGACCAGGGATTATCCGTCGCCATCATTGCTCCGGACGGTAAGGCAATGCTGATTGACGGCGGCAGATCTGAAACCAGGATGGAGGAAGAGATTATCCCCTACCTCCAGGACCAGGGTGTCGACGAACTCGAGTATGTCGTTTTAACGCATCCCGATCAGGACCATGTCGGTGGATTGCCGCGCCTGCTGGAGCAGATGCAAGTCAACACGTTTGTCGATGCGGTGATCCCGAACACGAACCAGCGGTACGAAGAAACCCTTGAGCTTGTTCTTGACCGCGGCGTTCACCCGCAAGCTGCAAGGCGTGGTCTGCACTTTGATCTTGGGCCGGAGACAGATATTGAAGTTCTCTGGCCGGTGGATCCGCTGCTGGAAGATGGCGGGGAGGTCGCAAAAAACAACAACAGCGTCGTTGTGAAGGTTACCTTCGGAGAGGTCGGATTTCTCATCACCGGCGATGCCGAGCAAGAGGCCGAATTGGCAATGGTTGAGCTCGACGACGGCGAACAGCTGAAGTCAGATGTGCTTGTGGTCGGCCATCATGGCAGCAATACGTCAAGCGCAGGAGAATTTCTCGACGCCGTTTCGCCGGAGGTAGCGATTATCTCGGCAGGGCTCGATAATCAATACGGACACCCACATGACGAGGTTGTTCAACGGTTGCGGTTTCGTGGCATTGACATCTATCGCACGGATCTGGATGGGACGGTGGAAGTGCGAACCGACGGGATCAACTTCGAAGTGATGCCGCTTGGAACGGCAACTGCAAAGTGAGCGGCCGGAATATCGTCGTGACCGTGGATGAGATTGGGCCAGATGATTCAGGCAGACAGCTCGCGACGCTCGTCACCGACGACGGGATCTCATTTCAACTGCCAGTTGAGCTTTTACCAGATGAGACGCGTGCGAACGATGTGCTCACGTTGCTGGTAGAGCCTGATCCGGCGGAGACGAGGCGGCGAGGTAAACGTATAGAGAATCTGCAGCATAGATTGTTCGGAAACCGGTAGCAGTCGTGTTTGAAACAGTACACTAACCACATGATGGAGTTGTCTCTCAAACGAATGCAAACCTACTTCAGCGCAACTGCTCTGTTACTTGTTGTGCTGCTCCTGGCTGTCGCCTGTTCAAATCCTGTCGATCGCGACAGTAGCTCAGACTCAGCTTCCAGCACGCCAGCAGACGATCCGCAGGCTTCCCCTACCCAGGTGCCAGTCATGGTCATTGTGACGCCAACAGCAGGCAACCCCGATCAGGTACCAGATAGTTCAACTGAATCCGATGTGCCACTTGAGATCCCAGACACCTACGTAGTCGAGGATGGCGACACCCTCTATGCCATCTCAAGCAAGTTTGGGATTGAACTGGCTGCTCTGGTAGAAGCGAACGGATTGACCGATCCGAACGGGATCTTTGTCGGGCAGGAGTTGATCATCCCCAAGCCGGGGCAGTAGCGCCTGACTTCATTTCAACACAGCATCGGACAACTGGCAGGCTGGCAAGACATTGACTGCAATTCATGTGACTGGTAGACTCTCAACCATTGTTCTACGTCTCCAGTAAGTACCGATCAGGGTAAAGGAGGTGATGCCCATCAATGAGTAGTAGTTCTAATTGGGGCGTCGCCACGGAGGTGGCTGCTTAGCAGTTCGCTTTCTGGCAGACGCCCAAAAGCCTGAAAGCCGGCCAATTTGGCCGGCTTTCTTTTGCCCTAACTTTGATCTCCGATTGATCGCGGTAGTCCCAGCAGGATTGTAGCGTTATCTGCACGACAACTATTTTCGTAACATAATGTGCAGAAACGCGGAATAACCTTCAGCTTCAGGTTACCACTGTGAACCATGTTTTCGAGTCGAGCATCGATTCCATGGTACAAATGAGATAGATACGCAGACAAGGTACCCAAACAGTGAGTTCAAATCCTACAGAAGAATATGAGTTTCGAGATCTCTGTGATGCCGTGTTATCGCCCGGCGCAATCGGCGTTATGGAACAGCTCAAAAGCGAGATCCTCGAGATCTATGAGCTGGATCAACTCCTTGATACATTGCTGCCACTTGACGATCGGGAGCACCATCAACAGCTCCTCGAAGAGCGACTAACCCGAGTGAGCAAACTGCTACCGGCTGGAATCTCGCCGATGCCGAATGAGATCTTTACCGCAGTTGAGTTTCTCATCTATCAGTACGAGTCGCGTCCCGTGCATCTTGGTCAAGCAATCACCCGGCTTGAGCTGCTGGCGGAAGAGATGCGCGCTCGACCAATGATTTACAGTCTGGTGACCGGCCGGGCCAACTAGTCTTCCGGGTAGACAAGGGAAGCCTTTAATCCGGATGTGCCGATCGTCGCTTCGGAAAACAGGCTCCGGGCGAATGGTTCATACTCCGAAGGTAATTGAACTTTCGGGCTGAAGTGGGACAACCACAATTGCTTCACTTCGCCCTCCCGAGCAATCCGGCAGGCTTGCCGGATCGTCATATGTCCACGCTCCCAGGCTCTTGCAGTGTCTTCGTCGCCAGCGTACATCGATTCACAAACGAGCAAATCGCTGTAGCGCACGAAATGGGCTATTTCATCGGAGTATCGGGTATCGGTGATGAGCGAAAGTCGGACTCCTTTCCGGTGCGGGCCGGTGACCAGCTCCGGATCGAACCCACCGACAGCCTGTCCAGCGTGAAGATCGTTCCAGTAGTCAACAGGAATGTTGAGTGAACGCGCTTTGGCGGGCAAAAAACGTGGGAGCCTCGGACGGCTGATTGAGTAGCCAAGGCACTGAACGTTGTGGCTTAGCGCCATTGTTGACAGCACGACGCCATCGGCGAGCTGTACTGCTTCGCCGCCGCCAAGCTCAACCACTCTTACCTCAAACGGCAGCCATCCAGTGATGGAGAGCAGTGCTTTCACGACCTCGTAGACCGGGTTGGGACCGTAGATTGTGAGCGGTTCGGTGCGACCGCTAAATCCGATCTGGAATAACACGCCGGGGAGTCCACCAATATGATCGTAGTGAACGTGGCTAATCAGGATCGTGCCGCAGGAGTTGAAAGTGAAATCGCTGACTCTCCAGCTGACCTGAGTTCCCTCGCCGGCGTCAAACAGGTAGGTTTCACTGCCGATCTTGAACAGCACGCTGCTGAGCGGGCGATCGGGTAGCGGCATCATGCCACCAGAACCTAGCAAACAGACATCAATCATGCCGGACCATCCTCGGGACAATTCCAAGCAAGAATGAACGAGCACTCACTATGTCTTGTGGTGCGGTGATTCGCATTGATCAGTCACGTGTTTCTCAATCGTGAGCGGTAGATGCCAGGGTGTGAACGCATGCAGCAGGACTCCAGATTCGCTATTCTTTGCTCGCGACTTTCGAGCCACGAGCGTTTGACACTGATGAGTTTAACCAGACTGGAGCCGTGATGACCGGACGACCTACGACCTATGCTGACAATGGAATGGTGGCCAGTCCGCACTATCTGGCCAGTCAGGCAGGGTTGCGGATCCTGCAGCAGGGAGGCAATGCCGTCGACGCAGCGATAGCAACCAATGCAACGTTGAACGTCGTCCTGCCGCATCAGTGCCATGTCGGCGGGGATCTATTCGCGCTCGTCTACGATCCGGCGACGAAGCAGGTGAGCGGATTGAATGCGTCCGGACCTGCGCCTGCTGGAGAGTCGATTGAACGGCTGAATCAGCTTGGCCACGTGCATATGCCAGAGCGGGGTGCGCTGGCCGTTACCGTTCCAGGAACGGTAGCCGGCTGGTGGGAACTGTCACAGCGCTATGGAGCCAGAGAGTTCGGTCATCTCCTGGAGCCCGCAACACAATACGCCGCCGATGGTTTTCCAGTTTCCGACCGGTTAGCCGCTGGAATACAACTGTTGCGAGCCATGCTCGAGTCAAACGCCGGAACCCGCGAGATTTTCGTCCGCGAACCGGCGTTACGAGGCGGTGATCGTCTCAGCCAACCCGCGCTCGCCCGGACGTTTCAAACTATCGCTGACAAAGGTCGGGACGGCTTTTATGGCGGAAGTGTTGGCGAAGATATTGTCACGACATTGCAACAAGCGGAATCAGCCATAACGCTCGAGGACCTGGAATCCTATCAGCCAGAGTGGCTGACACCTATCCAGACACAGTACCGCGATGTCACGTTGCTGGAAATGCCTGCGAATTCACAGGGACCGGCAGCTATCCTGGCGGCGAATATTGCCGAAGGCTGGAATCTGTCGAACGGCAGCCTCTCCGATGGAGATAGTACTCACCTGCTTGTTGAAGCTATCAAGATCGCTTTGGATGACCGGGACGAGCTGATCGCCGATCCCCGTTTCGCAGAAGTACCAGAACGTCAGTTTATTGACAAAGACTATGCGGCGAACCGGCGGCGATCGATCGATCCTGAGAGGGCTGCGTCAGGATCAATGCGTGCTGATGAACGCGGAGATACCGTCTATTTGTGTGTCGTTGATCGAGACGGGATGGCCGTCTCGTTGATTCAGAGCCTCTATGAGGGCTTCGGATCAGGTGTTCTGGCGTCCAGGTCAGGTGTGCTATTTCACAACCGTGGCAAGGGATTCTCGCTTGATCCCGATCATCCCAACCGACTCCAGCCTGGAAAGCGGCCCAAACACACCCTCATTCCAGCCATGTTGCTGCGTGACGGGCTACCTGAGGTGGTATTCGGAACTATGGGCGCGGATGGTCAGGCGCAGACGCAGCTGCAACTGCTCACCGGTCTGATTGATTTCAACCTCTCTCCCCAGCAAGCCATTGAAATGCCACGCTGGCGCTCAGCGCCTGATGGCAACGGTGGCTATGAGCTACTGGTGGAACCGGGAATTGGCAGCAATGTTATAAAAACACTCCGGGACAAAGGTCACAAGGTAGAGGTCTGTGAACCCCTGGCGTCGGTCATGGGACATGCACAGATGATCAAAATCGACCGGGAACGGGGTATTCTTGCAGGCGCGGCCGACCCGCGTGGAGACGGCATCGCAGCCGGTTGGTAACTTAGCCGTAGTTGCCGAGGTGCCCGTTGCTCTGCGTTCGTGCGCCAGACGAAACGACCCGGCGTATCTGCAAAGCCAGCATGCCGGAAATTTCCGGTTGAATTCGGCAGATAAAGTCTGGCGGATCCTCGTCGTCAGTCTCTGGTTCGTGAAGAATGATGACGACTAGATTATGTTCGTCATCGAATCCGACCGACAGGCGTGCGGCAAGATACTCGTATGCGCCGGGAATTTGCTCAGGTTGTTCGGTTGGAACAATATCCTCGTCGCCAGGACGGATTGCAAGCTGGACGGTCTGCAATTGTGCCAGGATCTGCTCAAAAGCCATGCCGAGCGCTTGAAGCTGCTGCTTCTCCATCCACAGCAGCGCAGTCTCATTGTGATCTTCCACCAGCAGCCTGAAACGTCGTTGCCCGGGTGGACCGATCGCTCCGGCCTCAACCCCAGTTACCTCTTCGAACACCCTGCGCACCAATAGAAACCAACCAACCTGTTTGCACCGAAAACCCTGTTCCAGTTGTGTCATTATAACCGGAGCGCATGAAGCGGCATCCTGTTGTTAAGATTCTCGACGATAGGAGCCTGGAGGGCTGCGTGACAGAACGATCTTTCAAAACCAGACATGTTCCAGTGGACCGGCATATCGCTGCGGCTGTTGGCGAACTGGATGAAGCAGCGTTGATCGCAACCTTGCAAGATCTCGTCAGAATTCGTAGCGTATTTGATCCGCTCGATAGTCAAGGCAACGAAACCGAGGCCGCGAATCTGGTTTGCGGTCTGCTGGACCGCTGGGCAATTCCCTTCGAACGCTGGGATGTTGCGCCAGGAAGGCCAAATGTTGTGGCGGAACTACACGGCGGGCTGGATGGTCCGGCGCTGATCTTCGAGGGGCACACCGATGTCGTGACCGAGGGTGAACGATCGGACTGGACCGTCGATCCCTTTGGCGCGGAAATTGCCGATGGAAAGTTGTTTGGCCGTGGGTCAGCTGACATGAAATCAGGGCTGGCGGCGATGCTGTACGCGGCGAGAGCTATCCAGCTTTCTGGCGAACCGTTTGCTGGCTCAATTCGACTCGCGATCCTGGCCGACGAAGAAGGCATGATGCAGGGCGCGAAAGCATTCGTTGAGCGTGGTTTTCTTGACGGAGCTTCCGGGGCCATCATTTGTGAGCCGGAAGGTGGGCGGGTCTGCGCGGCTCAGAAAGGCGCCATCAGGCTGCATATTATTCTGCACGGGAAAATGAGCCACGGTTGTATGCCCGAGGAAGGCGTAAACACGGTATCTGCGCTCGGGCTGGTGATCGTCGCTCTCAACAACCTGGAACGGGAGATACAGGCAGAGCATGACATGCACTCTACGTTAGGCAGGTTCTATCTCACCCCGACCGTTGTTCAGGCTGGAACCGCCGAGCAGGCCAACGTCGTCCATTCACGCGCAGATCTGTTCGTTGACGTCAGAACCTGTCCGGTACACAACCACGAGGCGGTAATAGCCAGGATCAAGCAGCGAGTTGAGCAGGCTGTCGTACCGGTCGCAGAGATTCAGATGGAACTGGCCGTGGTCGATGACCGGCCTGCCACCGAAACCGACATTTCCGATCCAGTCGTGCAGGCGATCGTCGATGCTCACGAGCAGGAGTTCGGCGAAGTGCCGCCATTTGGCGGTGTGCCGGGATCAACGGACGGCACCATCTTCTGGGCGGCAAATCAGATCCCACTCGCTGTGTATGGGCCGGGAGATACAACGATTCCCCATCAGGCCGATGAATTTGTGCGAGTCGATGAGGTGATCCGGTGCGCGAGGGTTTATATCAGCGCAGCGCTTCGCTATTTTGACAGGATTGGGCGCAGTTGAACATTCTTGTCATCGGATCAGGCGCGATGGGCAGCCTTTTTGGAGTCTTGCTTTTTGAAGCCGGGAACGAGGTCTTGCTCTACGATATCTGGCTTGAACACCTCCAGGCGATTCAAGAAAATGGACTGCAGATTCACAATCAGGCTGGTGAAGTTTCCAGTGTTCGTGTGCCAGTGACCTTTCGTCTCTCAGCAGATCAGATATCCCAGGCTGACCTGATCATTCTTGAGACCAAGACCTACGATACGGTGACTGCTCTGGAACCGCTCAAGGCTCATCTCAGTCCGACAACCCGAGTGCTAACCTTGCAAAACGGCGCCGGCAACTACGAGATAATGCGACGTGTCCTACCGGATCATCCACGCATCATCATCGGAGTCACCGCACACGGATCCAATGTGCTCGGGCCAGGCATTATCCGCCGCACAGGTGTCGGGCCAACTGAAATAGGCGATCCGACGCTTGCCTGGGAATACCGAGGCGAGATCGTCGAACTCATCCAGATTTTCAACGATGCCAGCATTGAGACGACGCTGGCTGAAAACATTCACGCAGCGGTTTGGGCAAAACTGGCAGCCAACGCCACGATAAATCCACTTACTGCGCTAACCGGGCTGAAAAACGGAGAGATTCTCGAAGACGAGCAACTCCTCACGCTGACCGAGCAGATCGTCGCAGAGATGCTTGCGGTCATGGATGCTCTCGACATACCACGGATCAAAGACGACTACGCCGCCTATGCCAGGTTCGTGATGGATGTCACCTGGGAGAGTTACTCATCGATGCTCCAGGACATCCGCTTCAAACGAAGGACTGAGATCGAATCGATAAACGGCGCTATTGCGCGGTTTGGACGGCAGGAAGGCGTTGCAACGCCGGTGAACGACTGGATTACCGCGCTGGTGCTCAATCGGCAACGCGACTACCTCGAAGAGAGCAGGGGAGTACTTTGAACGATGCCAACGGGAGGACGAAACGAACCGCGCCTGATATTCAGGCAATGAAAGGCAACGAGCCGATTGTCATGGTAACGGCCTATGACTATCCGACCGCCCGGGCCGTCGAACGAGCCGGACTGGACATAATCCTGGTCGGCGATTCGCTGGGCATGGTCGTGCTGGGGTACGACTCGACGATTCCGGTGACGATGGACGACATGCTTCATCACACAAGAGCTGTGATGCGCGGTGTGGAAAGCGTCCACGTTGTAGCGGACCTACCGTTCCTCAGCTACCACCTTTCGGACGCACAGGCAGTTGAAAATGCCGGGTTGCTCATCCAGAAAGGTGGAGCGGATTCGGTCAAGCTGGAAGGCGGTCGCAACGTTGCCAGACGCATACAAGCCATCGTGGCAGCCGGGATCCCGGTCATGGCGCACATTGGTCTGACACCTCAATCGGCGGCCGCGCTTGGCGGATTCAAGGTCCAGGGAAAATCACTGGATGCGGCTCGCGATATGATAGCCGACGCGATCGCCGTGCAAGACGCTGGCGCATACTCCATCGTCCTTGAGGCCGTCCCGAGAAAACTGGCAGGTATCATTACCGATCAGCTGTCAATCCCCACAATCGGGATTGGTGCGGGAGTGGAATGTGACGGTCAGGTGTTGGTAAATGCTGATATTCTCGGCACATTTGACAAATTCACGCCGAAATTTGCCCGGCGGTACGCTGAAGTAGGAGAGATTACCACCGAGGCGTTCAAACAATTTGCAGCCGATGTTCGTTCAAAAGCATTCCCCGAGCTGGAACATGGATTTGTCATATCCAGCAGCGTCCTGAGTGAACTCCGATCCGACAGCGAAACGAAATCCTGATTGTTTGATTGTTTGTGAGAGTGCCAGCGCCAGGCTGGCAATATGAGTCGTGCTTGAACGTGTGGGGGAAAACAATGCACACATTCTTACGGAGAAGTATTGTCCTGGGGGGCTTGCTCATTCTGATCCTACCGCTTCTGGCTGCCTGTGGCGGGGGCGGCGACAACGACGATGACTCGGTAGATCCATCCGCAACGAGTATCGCAACGGAGGCAGAATCGACCGCCACCGATGCGCCAGATCCAGGCGCTCCAACCGAGACCGAAGCCGAGTCTGAATCGACCGAGATCGAGGAAGATGCAAAAGCGACGGCGGAAGCGGCTGAGCCGTCTCCTTCTCCGACCAGCGAACCTACGCCAACCGTTCCGCCAGCTTCTGTTGAAGATCCTACGGCTGGGTTCGTCTACGGCTGGAACGTGAGTACCAGAGGTGACGACACAGGTGGTGAACATAATGATATGACTGTCGATGCCGTCATAGAGTCCGGATTTAGCTGGGTGCGTTTTCAGATCGAGTGGAGCTCATTTGAGCCAAATCCCGACGCCTGGGCGCCATTGCCGACTGACCGGGTCGTCGAAGCGTTCAGCGACGCTGGCATCGGCATTCTCATTGCCGTCACCGACGCACCGGAGTGGGCGATTGATCCAACCGGGGAACACTTCCTGACCGACTACGCTGAATTTGAACAGCTGATGGCTTTCCTGGCACAGCGGTACAGCGGGCGAGTGCAAGCCTGGGAGATCTGGAACGAGCAGAATCTCGCGGCACTCGTAGGCGGCACGGTTCGGCCCGAGGAGTACCTGGAGTTGCTCAAAGCTGGCTACACCGGCGTCAAATCCGGCGATCCCAACGCTCTGGTTGCGTTTGGTGGCTTGACACCTACCGGGGTGAACGATCCGAGCATCGCGGTAGACGATCTGGTCTACCTCGATCAGATGTATCAGCTTGCAAACGGCGAAGTCGTCAACTATTTCGATATTCTGGCTGTCCATGTCAACGGCACGAACAATCCTCCAGATACCATGTGGCCGGATAATCCTGGACCTGGGGACTGGTCGGATCACGAGAGTTTCTACTTCCGGCGAACGGAACAACTGTATGAAGTGCTGCTTCGAAACGGTGATAGCGCGAAACCGATCTGGATCACTGAATTCGGCTGGACCACCGCAAATCCCGTTCCGGGATATGAGTATGGCGCGGACAATAGTGAGCAGGATGTCGCGGACTATGTCACCAGATCGATTGAAATAGCGCGAGATGAGTGGTCATTCGTGACCGGCGTGTTCGTCTGGAATCTCAACTGGTCCACACTTGTCGGCGAGGATGATGAGAAATACTACTGGTCGGCGCTCAATTCTGACTGGTCACCACGGCCACTCTATGACGCGGTGACTGGATTTGAAAAATAGTCCCGGGCTCGAACGCTCTGGAGGCACAATAGACCGATATCGTCTAGGATGTGCTGAACAGCGTTTCATGAGTTGGTGGAAGAGTACAGGACAGGTGGATGGATCTACTTCTTGACGGGAAGGTTGCTCTCATCGCAGCCTCGAGCAGAGGACTTGGTCGGGCTTGCGCCATGCGTTTTGCCAGTGAAGGCTGCAATATCGCGATAAATGGACGCGACCCGGAAACCCTGGCAACAACTGCCCAGCAAATAAGGGGTGAAACCGATGCCCGGGTACTCGAGATCGTCGCCGACATGAGCGATCCAGCCGATATTACACGCATGGTGGATGCCGCCGCGGAACACTACGGTGGTCTCGACATCGTCGTGGCGAATGCTGGAGGTCCTCCGCCCGGCTACCTGAGCACGCTGACCGAAGAAGACTTTTTGAACGCCATCAACACCAATCTGATGGGCACGATCCGGATGATTCGAGCCGCCGTCCCGCATCTTGAGGCACGGGGCGGTGGCAGCATAACGACAATCACGTCCGGCGGTGTGAAACAGCCAATTGGCAACCTGATTCTGTCAAACACCGCCAGACCTGGTGTCGTCGGGTTTGTGAAATCGATAGCCGACGAGCTTGCCCCGAAGAACATTCGGGTCAATAACGTCGGACCAGGCGCAACAAACACCGACCGGATTCGGGAAACCCTGGAACGCGCTATTGATCAGGGAATAAAAGAGGGGAAGACCGAGGAACAGGTCATGGCGGAGGTCGCCGCTCCGATCCCGATGAGACGACTCGGCGAACCGGAAGAGTTCGCCAACGTTGTAGTGTTTCTGGCCTCCCCGGCGGCAGCCTACGTGACCGGCGCTACAGTCGTCGTCGACGGCGGCAGATCACAACCTATCCTCTAGCACCGTCAACTCGCTGGCTGCTGCTTTATCAACCAGCCAGTACAGGTTTCCATCAACTGGTTGAATGAGACCGGCTGGCGGCACAGCACCTTCCTGTGGTTCAAGGACAGCTTTGAGTGCGTTTGCCTTGTCAGCTCCGGCAACCAGAAACATGACATTTCTGGCGGCGTTGATGACCGGAAACGTGAGCGTGATCCGGTGGGTGTCGAGCTGCGGGACAGCATTCGCAACACACAACAGCTTCTGTTCCTCCAGCGCGGCGGTATCCGGGAAGAGTGACGCCGTATGCCCGTCCGCGCCCATTCCCAGAATAATCAAGTCAAACACGGGAATGTCGGTTGGCCCCAATCCGAATGATCTGCGAAGGCTGGCTTCGTACTCCCTGGCAGCGTTTTCTGGATCTATCTCCCCGCGCATCCGGTGTGTCTGGGCGGCAGGAATATTCACCGATTCAATCAGGGTCTCATAGGCCATGAGGTAGTTGCTGTCCGGATGATCGTGATCTACCGTGCGTTCGTCCCCAAAATAGATATGAACGTTGGGCCAGTAAATGCCAGACTCGGCTGCGAGCGCCTCGTGCAGGCGTCGAGGTGTCGAACCGCCAGCAAGCGCAACTCGTACTTGTTTACCGGCTGCAGATTCTTCAAGAATGTTAAGTGCGATGACTCTGGCTGTTTCGATCAGATGATCGCGATCATCAAGAATCTTTAAAGTGAGATCAACCATGCATAGATCCTCTCGTTACCTGGCAAATTCAGCGAACGTCCTGGCTACTGCGAGTGCCTGCTCGTAGACGACGTCGCGTTCTATCTGGATCAGTTCCTCGCCAATAAGCCTGACATGCGACGGTTCGGTGTGTTGAACCGTCCGCTTTAGATTCAGGATTGATGGGGCGTCGATTGAAATCGTCGATCGATCGCCAGTGTCGTGCTGGATGACCACATTGAATAGGTTTGAGTTGGGACTCGCTCCGATATGGAGTCTATGCAGCCCTGATCCGGGCCTTGCTTTTTCGGTAAGGGTCAGCTGACAACGTTCACCTTGCCCGGTTGATGCTTGAAGAATCGCCGTCCCAGGATTGAAGTCTGCAGCATCAGGACGCCAGTCCAAAGACGATGCCAACCACCCGGCCAGCAATAGAGCTTCAGCCTGATACCCGAAGCCATAAGTCAGGTCAATGGCTCTGATGGTCGCAGCAAGCCTGGAAACTGGCTCGACATCGAATGACTGAGCGACGAGTTGTCTCCAGATCGCGATCCTGCGCCAGGCTAAATCTGTTCCAATCTGCCCGGTTGCTGACAAGTCCAGAAAGGATGCAATATCGCACATAGCCTGAAGTGCGTCATCGAAGCAACTTGAGTCGTAGACGAGTCGATCTGCTGTCCTTAAAATACGGCCGCAGATCATAGACCCGAAATCCACTTCGCCCCACCAGTAGAGGACAATCGGCACATCGGTCAGCTTGTGACGAGATATAATGTTCGGCGCAGCATTGACCCGGTCGTCGTCGAGGGTAATTTCAAGAACATCGAAACTGCGATTGACAACATCTTTGTCGAGTTCGCAGTGTGCCCATACCCTTGCGTTAGAGGAGGCTGTTTCACCACCTAATTGCAGGAGGATCGCTCTGGAGGGACAGGCTGGTCTCAGCTGGTGAATGAGTTCGTGTGCCAGCCTTACGTCGTCATTATTGCTGGTTACGATCACCAGGGTTACGACATGGTTGCGAAGAGGCGGCGACCCGGTTTTCCGTTCAACCTGCTGGGCTAGCGTTGCCCACTCTTTCGCCAGTGTCGCCTCGATATCGTCGATCAAGACATATTCCTGATGTTGTTCCTGATACTGTTTCATGGATTGCGCCAGGATCGCAGGTCTCTTTGAATGAACAGATCGGCAATCTCCGGCCCCCAGGATCCGGCTTCATAGGTTGGGATGGCGGTTGCAGGTCCGGCATGCCAACCTTCCAGAACTCCGTCGACGATGTTCCAGGCTGCCTCAACCTCATCTCGCCGGATAAAGAGCGTGCGATCTCCAAGCATGGCGTCAAGGAGGAGTCGCTCGTAGGCATCGGAAATGGCGACATTGAATGCCGAGTTATAAGTAAATTGCATGTTGACTGGCCGGAGATTGAAATCCGGTCCTGGTGCTTTGACCTTGAATCTCAGCAGGACACCATCATCCGGCTGAATATCAAGCACCAGCATGTTCGGCTCAGAATCGGTCGTTGCCGTGGGATCGTCAAACAGCCGGTGTGGCGCAAGTCGGAACTGGATGGCGACCTGCGTATCGCGGCGGGCAAGTCGCTTGCCGGTTCTGAGGTAAAAAGGCACATCAGCCCAGCGCCAGTTGTCGATATGCAGCTTCATGGCAAGGAACGTTTCGGTGGTCGATCCGGAAGCTACTCCCGGCTCTTCCTGATAGCCTGGCACAGGTTGACCGTCGATATAACCTGCTTCGTACTGCGCTCGGACGACTGAATGTGATAGCGAGTCTGGACGTATGGGTCGGACGGCATGCAGGACTTTGACTTTTTCATCCCGTACCGCGTCGGCGGCCAGTGAGCCAGGCGGTTCCATGGCGATAAGGGATAGCAGCTGCATCATATGATTCTGAACCATGTCCCGAAGCGCGCCTGCCTGATCATAGTAGCTACCACGCTGCTCGATTCCGATTGATTCAGCAACAGTGATCTGGACATGATCGATGTAGTTGCGGTTCCAGAGCGGCTCAAAGATGTGATTGCCGAATCGAAGCGCCAGGATATTGCGTACGGTTTCTTTACCAAGGTAATGATCAATCCGGTAGACATCATTTTCATTGACAACCGAATTTATGGCCTGGTTTAGCGCTTCCGCAGATGTGAAATCTCGCCCAAACGGTTTTTCGATGATGATCCGCTGCCAGCCCGGGTCAAATCGATGATACAGACCTTCAGCGCCAAGTTGCTCGACTATACGCTGGTAGAACATCGGCGGTGTTGCCAGGTAGTAGAGCCGGTTTCCCATCGAACCACGCTCAGCGTCTAGCTTCCCGAGAAAGTTGCCGAGTTTCCGGAAATCTTTGGACGATTCAAAATCCCCCCTGATGTATCGGATTCCGCTGGCAAATGAGTCCCATATTGCGTCATCAAGCGGTCTTCGGGAAAAGCGACTCACTCCTACTCGGAGGTGAGAGGCAAATGCGAAATCATCCATCACTCGGTGGGAAAAACCGGTGACGCTAAAGCCAACCGGCAGCATCCTGTCGTAGGCAAGATCGTAAAGCGCGGGAATGAGTTTCCGAAAGGTTAGATCACCGGAAGCTCCGAAGATGACCATGGCGTTCGCTTCCGGGGTCCGCTCGACATTCAGACCCTTGCGAAAAGGATTGGTCTCGGTTGTTAACTCCAGAATAGGATCATCTCCCTACTCAAATCTCCGGTCTTGTATCCGGTTATTAATCACTCACCGGCGGCTTTTACCGCATGACCGCCAAATTGATTGCGTAGTGCGGCCAGTACTTTGTTCTGAAATGCGTCGTCTCGGCGGGAGAGAAGTCTTCCAGCCAGCGAGAAGTAAATGACCGGAACAGCGACATCGAGGCGGGTTGCTTCTTCGATCGTCCAGCGCCCTTCGCCGGAATCCTGGACATGCCCCTGGATGGCGTCGAGGTGTGGATCTTCGGCAAACGCCAGTTCGCACAGCTCTATCAACCAGGACCTGACCACTGACCCGTGTTGCCATAGTCCGGCAATCGCCCGTAGATCAAGATCGTATGGGGATTCTTCGAGAATTTCAAATCCTTCGGCGATGGCTTGCATCATGCCGTATTCGATGCCATTGTGGATCATTTTGACATAATGCCCAGCGCCTGATGGACCGACGTGCAGGTAGCCATCCGGTGGGGCAAGCGATTCGAGCAACGGTTCGATGTGACTCACCGCCTCGCTGGCGCCTCCGACCATCAGGTTGTAGCCAACCTCGAGTCCCCAGACGCCGCCGCTTGTGCCGCAATCGACGAACTGGATTTCTTGCAATACCAGACGTTCCGCCCGCGCGATGCTATCGATATAGCGCGAGTTGCCGCCATCGACGATGATGTCGCCGGGACTGAGCAACGGCAATAAGGAATCGATGTGTTGATCGACAATTTCTCCAGCTGGCACCATGAGCCAGATAACCCTTGGGGTGTCGAGTAGTTCCACCGCCTGCTCCAGTGAGTAGGCAGGTACCGCGCCTGCGGCTGCTAGCTCGTCAATTGGCTCCCTGCTCCGGTTATGGACAACGACACGGTGCCCGCCGAGGAGCAACCGGCGCGCCATATTGGCGCCCATACGTCCAAGACCAATGATCGCAAGTTCCATCGTTGGCTCATCTCCTGTGTTGGTTTCTAGTCGGCCGGTACACCAGCCATCGAGGATAGCATCGAACCTATTGAATTTGAACCATCTGGCAATTCGGCGCGGAATACCCTCAGGCCACGGTCATGCAAAGCCTGGTAATCACCGGCCGACTGGGCGGCAAAGAGATCTCCGAAGCTATACGCCTGACCCGGGATGGTGGCGTTCTTTTCAGGCAGGATGACCAGCTGCAGGAAGACGCCATTCGGCGCACCACCTTTGTGTAACTGCCCGGTCGAGTGTAGAAATCGCGGACCAAACCCTACCGTCGTCGGCCGGCCAGATTCAGCTGAGATATGCGCCCGTAGTTTCTCCAACTCCGATTCGAGTTGTTCTGATCTATCTCCGTAGACCATCAAGGCGATGTAGTCGTTGTCACCAGCAGCCTGAATCGCCTCTCTGATCGCTTTTTCCTGGTTGAGACTTTCGATTTTTGGATTCGATGTACCGGTAAGAACGGCGGTTGTCGCTGTTTTTGCCGATTGGACGTCAGGTTGGTCAAACGGATTGATCTTGAGCATTTGTCCTGCCACGGCAGTAGCAATCTCCCAGAGCAGGAACAACCGGCCAAGGGACGCTTCCTCGACTATTACCGGGTGACCAGCGTCTACGAGCGAGGTCGCCGTTTCCTGAAACCTGGACTTGGAAGGATCAATGACGACATAGACCCGTTCCTCTCCTGCCTGAGCGAATTGAGCGGCGGTCTCGCCAGTAAGCGGAACGATTCCGGTACCCTCTTTGCCAGTGCTTTCGGCAACCAGCTGTTCGAGCCAGTCTCCGAACGCGGACCAGGGTTTGTCCGCGACGACGGTAAGCTTGTCGCGTCCGGCGGCGGCTGCTGTGCCAATGAGCGCTCCACGCCAGATTCCGGGATGCTGTTCGTCGTGGATTGGCAGGAGAGATCCTGCTTCCTGCAACAGGGCTTTGACATCAATTCCGGCGGCGGCAGCTGGAATCAGACCGAAGAATGAGAGCGCAGAGTACCGGCCGCCGATGTCGTGCCGATTGGTATACACCTTCCAGAAGCCAGATTCGCGCGCCTTGACTTCCAGCTGGCTGCCGGGGTCGGTAACGGCGATGAAATCCGTGCCGTTTCGTCCGGACCGTTCGTAGAAGTATCGGCAGAGCGAATCGGTTTCAACCGTCGTTCCCGACTTGCTCGAAACGATGAACAGCGTGCGTTCCTGATCAGCTCGTTTGGCATACCTCAGCACGGTGTCCGGGTTGGTAGTGTCCAGTACATCTAGCACCGGAAAGCTTGTCCGTGCTGGCAATACTGAGGCCATCACTTCTGGCGCGAGTGACGATCCACCCATACCCAGCAGGATGATCCGCTGATATCCGCGCCTTGCCACCTCGTCGGAAAAGGACCTGAACAAACCAGCATCAGCCGCCTGCAACATGTCGTCGACGACCATCAGCCAGCCAAGAGAATCGGAAATTTGAGCCTGGACAGCACGATCGCTGCTCCAGATTCCCGGATCAAGCGCCGAAAGACGCCTTGCAAGATCCGTTTCACTATATTCTGCAAGTGTTGTATCTACAATGGCAGCAAGCTGTCCGGCAGAACGCGCTCGCTCAGTCTCGATTTCATGTCTCATTGCCAGACACTTGTCGGCGAGACTCCCAAGCAAGGACTCAAACGATCGGGCAAAGGCCTCGACGCCTTCCGAAACGAGAGTCTGGACGATGTCGTCGTAACTGACACCGATTTCGCCGAGGCGTTCAAGTTGTTCCAGTGATGTATCGTCAGTGGCTTCAACGGTAGCGGCGACAACACCGTGGTCTCGAAATGCTTCGATCGAAGCCGGGGCAAGTGTTTGCACGGTGTTGGGACCGATCAGTTCGTCGACATAGAGCGTGTCAGAATACTCAGGATTTTTTGTGCTGGTGCTGGCCCAGAGCGGACGCTGGATGTTTGCGCCAAATCCGGCCAGTTGACCAAAACGGTCCGAATTGAAGACATCCTGGAATGCCTGGTAGGCAAGGCGGGCGTTGGCTATCGCGATGTTGCCCAGCAGCGATGACGCGATTTGCGCCTGTTCTGAATCTGGCTCACTCTGGATAATTGCGCTCAATCGTTTGTCGGTCTCGGTGTCGACCCTGCTGACGAAAAACGATGCGACGGAGTGAATGTCGTTGACTGACTTCCCCTCCTCCAGTCGTCGTTCCATCGCTCGAAGATAGGCTTCCATGACATTTCGATAAGCATCCAGAGCAAAGAGCAGGGTGATGTTGATATTGACACCTTCATAGAGCATCTGCTCGATAGCTGGGACACCTTCGACAGTTCCCGGGATCTTGATCATCAGGTTCGGGCGGTCAACGAGTCTGTGCAATCGCCGCACAGCTGCGATCGTCCCTGCTGTGTCATGGGCGAGGAGTGGGGAGACCTCCAGCGAGACATAACCATCAACCTGGTGCGTTCGCTCGAAGACCGGGTACAAGACGTCACAGGCGTCCTGGATATCCCTCACGGTGAGGGCATCGAAAATCTCCTGGACATCCCGCCCGTCTTTCACCAGAGCAAACATCTGGTCGTCGTAGTCATCAGATTTAGAGATGGCGGCATCGA
>CAZNYB010000008.1:0-37626 GCA_964577155.1 uncultured Thermomicrobiales bacterium
TCGACCGGGCGGTCGAATATGCCGGCAGCCGGGTCGTCTTCGACCGGCCGATCGGTCAGAACCAGGGGGTACAATTCCCGATCGCCCGCGCTCACGCAAACATCGAAGCCGCCGATTTGATGCGCGTCCGAGCGAGCGAACTGTTCGACGCTGGCGAGCCGTGTGGTCCCGAGGCAAACATGGCCAAGCTCCTGGCTGCCGACGCCTCCTGGGAGGCCGCCAACGCCGCCATGCAAACCTTCGGCGGGTATTCGTTTGCGAAGGAGTACGATATTGAGCGTAAGTTCCGGGAGACCCGCCTGTACCAGATCGCTCCGATCTCGACCAACCTGATCCTCTCCTACATCGCCGAGCATGTGCTGGGACTACCGCGATCTTTCTAGCGAACCATGCAAACACTCGACGTACAACACTTGTGCATGCAGACAAGGGCTTGCAATTTCTTGCTCCTTACTTCATAATGCTGGGATACGAGACGCGAATGAACAGCTGCTTGTGGTCGCATCTGAGAGATCTGCATCAGCCGTACATTTGCAATCAGTTGAGTGTCGGCTGAAGAAGCCGGGGTGATGGGTGGAGTTTTGAGGTTCAGAGGCAGCGCATCGGAGTAAGATTCGGAGCGCGCTGCCTGTCGTCGTCAGGCGGCACGTAGTTACCAGCCGGTGTACCAGCCGGTATGTGGATTGTCTGGACCGCATGGAGTTACATTCATTAGAGATTCAGTGCCAGTTGTCCCGGCTCCTTCAGCTGATAGTCACACTCCAGATCCGCAAGCGCCAGAGAGTAGTTGGAGGCCTGTCTTGCAACGCAAGCTAGACCGCCGCGAGTTCCTTGTCAGGAGCGCGGCAGTAACTGGTGGAACAGTATTGTCGCTCAGCGCCGTGATGTCCGGGCTGGCGGAATCGGATATCAGCCAGAATCGGCCTCGCGGCATCATCAACCTCACCTGGTATGCGCTTGATCCGGAATGGGGAGACGGGTTGCCGCATTGCCCGGTTGACGCCCATACCGGACCCAGAAGCTGTCATGGTTGCAACGCCTGTCACGCGCACGGCGAGAACAAACTCTTCCCGACAGCGGAAGCTGCCGATGCCAACCGCGCCCACCTCGGCTGCAAGTGTCAGGTGGTTGAAGGTGGCCAGCTCCCAGAATCAACCTGGATGACCCTCTTCGGCGCTCCCGACAACGTCGAGCGCGATCAGGTCGACCGGCGCTGGGACTGGGTGTCCGACGCACTCGGCGAAGAGCCGCCGATGGATATGGACTTCGCGCACGCAGCATTCGAACGCACCTGGGCACGCACCGACAAGCCGGTTCTGGACGGTCTCTTCGCTCGCACCTGGGTATGGGCGCCAAAGCCATTTACCCCGGGAATGTACGAAGACTATGAGAACTCTCCGGGCGGCGAACGGCTGGTGCAGTACTTCGACAAATCACGCATGGAGATTAACAACCCAGGCGGCGACCAGAACTCGATCTGGTTCGTCACCAACGGGTTGCTGGTAAATGAACTGATTTCCGGCATGATGCAGGTTGGCGACAATTCGTTTGTCGAGCTTGATCCGGCCGATGTCAATGTCGCTGGCGATCCGAACGACCCCAATGGACCGATGTACTCCAGCTTTGGCGATCTGCTCGATGAAGCGGCACAGCCAGTAGGCACAGTGCTCGTTCAGCGGGTCAACCGGGACGGCGACGTCAGCGATGACGAATCACTCGCGGCGCAGAACGTCCAGGTCGGCCACGTCGACGACGTCACTAACCACGGCGTCGCGGCTCCGTTCTGGGAGCTGATGAATTCATCCGGGCTCATCTACGAGAACGGGCAGTTCGTTGAGGATCAGCCGCTCTTCCCGAACCCGGTCTTCGCTACCGGACGGCCGACCACCGAAGCCTACTGGGCTGATGTGCTGGTTGGCGGCGAACTCAAGCTGGTGCTAATGCAGTGCTTCGAACGTCGCTGCCTGACCTACACGCCATCCAACAGTCCGGGCTGGCGGGTCGAGGCCGGCAACGTCGGGTTGCACTACCATACCTGGCGCTACGGCGTCGAGGACTAAGCCAGAAGCAGTTTTCCGATCGTCACCAAGTCCAAACCTCGCTTGACCGCGGGTTTCTAACCCATTGCCCTGGTCACAACGAATCTCCGATCCCGGTTACCTGTGCTATATTGAATGCACGCAAAATCAACCGGAGGAGGCTGCATGTTTGATCTCAGCGGCAAAGTCGCCGTCGTGACTGGCGCAGGGAGCGGTATTGGCCGGGGAATCGCCCTCAAGCTGGCGGAAGCTGGCGCGGATGTGGTGACATCTGATCTCTACCTGGATCGTGCGGAGGAGACGGCTGGCCTCGTGCTGGACATTGGCCGTCAGAGTCTGGCTATCCGGGCTGACGTTCGCGAACAGGAGTCGGTTCAGGCGATGGCGGAAGCCACAGTGCGAACCTTTGGCCGGCTGGACGTCTGCGTCGCCAACGCCGGAATCGGCCGTGGCGGATCAGTGCTCAGCTTGGCCGAATCCGACTGGAATATAGTAATCCAGACCAACCTCACCGGCGTCTTCCTGACCGTCCAGGCCTGTGCCCGAGAGATGGTCAGAGCGGGAAATGGTGGACGGGTCATTATCATCTCGTCAGTTGCTGCGGAGCGCGCCCTGGCACGGGGTAGCGCTTATAGTGCATCAAAAGCTGCCATCCGCCATGCCGGCAACTGTTGGTCGCTCGATCTCGCCTCCTTTGACATTACCGTCAACAGCATTGGCCCCGGTTACGTCGAAAGCCGACTGACGACCGACATCATCGGCGATGGAGAAGCTCGCGAGTCGTTTGAAGAGCGTATCCCCCTGCACCGGGCTGGAACACCCGAGGACATCGGCTACCTGGCCTGCTGGCTGGCCAGCGATGAGGCCTCCTGGGTCACCGGAACCTTCAACATGACCGACGGCGGCAGCCATGAAACTGCATCCTCAATTGCCACTATCATGCAGAACCGGAAGCAGATTGCCGGTTATTCCGGCGACGAACTGCTCGACATGCTCGATGCCGACTATGCCGAACAGCGGGAGAATTTCGCTCGCCGACGGGAAGAAATCGGCCTGGCTTGACCGGCACTGACGGTATGAAATCACAACAACGGGATGAGCAGTCATGCAACGACCAACCGGTCTGACCTACCATGATCCAGAACAAAGTTTCGAAGGCTACACTCTCTTCTGCAACAACTTTGGCAGCAACCACGCCTACCTGATCGATATGGATGGCCGGATCTGTCATAGCTGGCACTCGCCGGAAGGCATTGGCTACGGCTACTTGCTGCCAAACGGGAACCTGCTCTTGAGAACCCATGCCCCGCGCAATGAAGGGACCATTACAGGACTCCGGGGAGGCGCGGCGTCGATCCTGGAACTGGATTGGGAGAGCAACGTCGTCTGGGAATATCGCCGGCCACTGATCCACCTCGACTTCGAACGGCTGGACAACGGCAATACACTGGTCGTCCACTGGCATCCGGTGCCGCCAGAGCTGGCCGCCAGGGTTCAGGGTGGTATCAGCAGCGGTGACCGTCAAGAACAGATGATGGCCGACAAAGTCGTAGAAGTGACGCCTGCTGGCGAAGTTGTCCGGGAATGGAAATCCTGGGAGTATCTGGATCCGGACCGGGACGCCATCTGCCCGCTGGAGTCTCGCCGCGAGTGGACCCACCAGAATGCGGTCAACGTCACGCCGGAGGGCGACCTGCTGGTCAGCTTTCGCCACATCAGCACTATCGGCATTGTGGACAGAGCAACTGGCGAGTTTCGCTGGAAGTGGGGGCCAGGCGAGATCTCTCACCAGCACTACCCGACGATGCTGGAGAACGGCAACATCCTGCTCTTCGATAATGGATCACACCGCCCCGGCCAGGCTGTGCCCTACTCACGAGTGATCGAAGTCAACCCTAAGACGAACCGGATCGAGTGGGAGTACAAAGGCGGTCCACCACTCTCCTTCTTCAGCCCGGTCATCAGCAGCGCCGAGCGGCTCCCCAACGGCAACACCCTGATCTGCGAAGGCAGCACCGGCCGGCTGTTTGAAGTCACAATCGACGGCGTCATTGTCTGGGAATACATCAATCCCTTCACCACCCGTGGCGCGTTCCCGGCCGGCGGCGGAGCGGACGATCTGGCTAACACCGTCTTCCGCGCGCACCGCTACGATCCTGATCACCCGGCACTAATGGACAGGAATGTCGACCCAGCCAGGTACGAAAGTCGTAGCCAGACGCGCCTCCATTGACGTGCTCTGGTGGCGAGCAGCAGTCAGGTAGAACGATGTAGCGTCAGGAGGCAAATCATGCAACATCTCGTTCGGTTTCAAGATCTTGACCATTTTCAACCACAGGCTGGTGTTGTGGTGGCGTCACTCTCTGGAGATCGGTTTGGGCTGGGAGAGCTATCGATTGTGGTACAGAGCGAAACCCAACTCGAGAAAGCTGTACCCCTGCACTCCCACAACTACCTTGAGATCTTTCTCGTGCAGGAAGGTCACGGTCGTTACATAGTAGGTGATGAATCCTGTGAGGCTTCAGCAGGGGATGTAGTTATTGTGCCGGCAAATACTATCCACGGTTTCATCAACATTGGTGAAAGTAGATTGCGCCACGTAGCGATCCATCTCGCTCCACACATTGCGTTCTCGGAGAGCACCAGGATTTCTGCATCGCACTCTCTGTAGCGATCGACCTATTCACACCAGCAGAAAGCCCAGTATTCGCCCTGTCATCCCTCATCCCCAATCGGGATTACAGAGCAGGAGCCGGTATCTACCTTCACCGGTGGCGTTCGATGAATGCGACCACTGGTAGGTAATCCACTTTGGAAACGTTTGTGGTATCGACGGTTATGGTCGGGCAGCTGAGGTTCAGCACAGGCCAATTAGCCCACTCTTCAACAAGATCGCGTTGTTGGAGGTGCTCAAGATCAAAGTGAATCTTATGCCGGTCATCACCACCATGACGTTGTTGATACCGCTCAAGCAGGATTGCTGGATCAGCAACACATTCAACGACTGTGACCTGGCCTAGATGTAGAAACTCACGGAACTTATTCTGATCCGGATCAGCACGGAAATTGGCTTCAACAATGAGACTGACGTTCGCACGTAAAAGCGTCTCCGCGAGCCGGAAGAGTAGCTTGAAACTCGCAGCACCCAGACGTCTCGATAACTCAATATCCATCGTAGTGAAACAATCTGCAAGCAACTCTTTGAACGCATCCTTGGCCAGCACCGGTAGCCCGAGCTTTTCACCAAGAAACATCGCCAGCGTCGTTTTCCCAGCAGCCGGAGGACCAGTCACGATGATCAGAAGCGGTTTGCTACTCACGGGAGATTATGATCGGCACCAGTTATTTCAGACAAACTCTAATAATTCCACTTGAACGAATCGTAGTGCCTGTTCCTTCAAGTGTTCCTCGCCAATGGCTTTGTCCATCGACATACCAGATTCTAATAGCTACTTAGGAAGCAGGGACTACCTTTTTGCAAGGTTACATGCTAGTTCAAGGCAGCCGTTTTCATTGGAAACGCCTACTATGATTGTCATGAACGTATATACATTTCTTGAAAAAAGGGACATCAACATGGAACGCCACTGGGAAGTCGATCTGCTGCTCCTGGCCTGGGATGATTTCGACCGGGTGCTCAGTGGCATCTCCGAGGCGGATGCCATACGCCAGATCGGCGGCGGCTCCTCATTCGCCTGGACGCTGGCGCACGTCACCAACGGGATCGACTCCTGGATCAACGTGCGATTTCTCGAACAGGAGCCAGATCCGCTGCTTTCAAGCCGGAGGTTCGCGCTTGGCAGCGACGGTTCTGCCGACGACTGGCTGGCAATCCAGCTGGCTGTCGACAACGCACGAGCATCGGCGAAACCGTTCCTCCTCGCCTGCACCGCGGAAGACCTTGACCGAACTGTGTCATACGACGGCGGACACCCGGCATTTCAGAAATACGGTCTCAACTTACGGATGGCTATCCTGCAGAATGCCATTCATCACAACTACCATCTGGGAGAGATCGCCACCAAACAGGAGCTGGTTGGCCTGCACCCGGGGGTATTTCCCGGCGCGATTGCCGAGCAGCGTCAGAGACGGCAGCTATAGCAACCGAGCGCTGGTTTCCAGCAATGACATCAGCCAGATCCGGCAAAAGTCATATCCTTCGCGCTTGCCGTTTTTGGCATAGAAGCGCAGGTGATCCAGCCCGATGTAGCACTCGTAGCAGGCGATGCGTTCGTCGTAGTTGGGAGCAGCGCCAAACCGGTCCCGAAGGATTTCTATCCCGTTCTCATACCACCAACCGGGGTGGGCTGATTGCCAGGTCAGCCAGGCGACATCGTAGAGCGGGTCGCCGTAGAGCGCGTTTGCCCAATCGACGACCGCAGTGATCTCTTGTCCATCGCTGAGGATATTGTCAAAGTGAAAGTCGTTGTGCACCAGCGCCCGCTCCTCCGGGCAAAACACGGCCAGCTGCATCATCCGATGGTAGACAGCTTCATATACGTCGCGTTCCAGAAAAGAACGCGCATAGAGTTCGTGCCAGTCTTGGTAGTAGCCATCGGTATCGTTCTCGATCGTTTCCGCCAGAAATGCCTGCCAGCTGGTGTGCGGCCCGTTGCCATTGCTATCCCAGTAGCCGTAACCATGTGAAGCGCTCACATCTGCCTGGCCAATTATCTCGAGCGTATTAAGAAGCGACGGTAGCACTGCCTGGCGTTCCGTCGCTGAACACTCTCGCAGTAACCGGCCCGGCGCTCGCTCGCTGATTGCATAGCACCCTGATTCGAATTCACCAATCGCTACGATTCGCGGGATCGGCAACCCTTGCGATCCGAAGTGCCTCCAGGCGTAGTCGTCGTTGATGAACCCTTCCAGGGCAATCGTGCTGTCATTGAGCCGGATGACATACGCCTGGCTATCGGCAGTGAAAGCATACGCCCGAGAAAAGAAACCGCTGGCGATGGAGTGAAGGTCCTCTCCGCCGGTTTTGAAGTGCCGCTGAATCAGTTCCCGGATGTTGTCAGTGCCGGTCACAGCAGACTCTCGCTCGTCTCCACGATCTCCAGCAACCAGTCCCGGCAGAACCGGTAATCGTCCAGCATGTCATATGTTGCGTAAAAACGCAGCAGGCCAAGGCCGATGTGGCACTGGTAGCAAGCGATGCGTTCGGCGTAGTTGGCGGCACTGCCGAAGCGAGACCGGATAATCTCCTTCCCGTTCGCGTACCACCAGCCCGGATGCGCCGCATGCCAGGTGAGAAACGCGACGTCGTAGAGCGGATCGCCAAAGAGCGAAAGCGCCCAGTCGATAACACCGGTGATCCGCTCGCCATCGCTGACGAGGTTTACGAACATATAGTCACCGTGGACAAGAGATCGCTGATCCGGACACCACCGGGTTAGCTCCAGCATCCGGCGGCAGACCGTTTCGTAGATCTCACGCTCCAGGAATGACTCACTGTAGAGCCTGGATACATTCTGGTGGTTTCCGGCTTCATCCTGTGTAGCATCCTCCAGGTAGTCCCGCCAGCTAGCGTACTGACCGTTCCCGTCACAGCCCCAGTAGCCGTAGCCATGCGACTGGCTCACGTTCGCTCGCCCGACTGCTTCCAATGTATCGAGGAATGCCGGCAGCAGCGGCTCGCGCGCCTCCGGGGACAGCTCCCACATCGACCTTCCTGGGGAACGCTCACTGATCGCATAGCGTCCGGTTGCTGCTTGCCCGGTTGCCAACACCTGTGGGACAGGAAGTTCGTCGGAGGCAAAATGACGCCAGGCGTAGGCATCCTTGGCAAAACTCTCCTCCGCATGGGCGGCACTGTTCAGGCGAATAACGTACTCTTTCCCAGTCACGGTAAATGCATAAGCCTTCGAGAATAAGCCTTCCGCAAGCAGGTGGATCGACCCGGCCTCTGCTCCGGGGCCGAAAGCAGAGTCGATCAAAGTGCCAATATCCCGATATCGACTCTTCTCTGGCAATGTAGTTACCTGGTTCTTGTTTCTATCAGCCAGGAATTCAATCCCAGCCAATTCCGCATAATATTAGATTGAACCAGTTTTCATCGATCTGCTCCGATCCCGGTAGAATCGGCCGGTTGTGTAGAGATGCCCTTCAGCAACCCGAAGAGGAAGCTATAGCGGAAAAGCGAGAGTCATGCTGGAGAAGCCGAACATCGCCGACGAGATGATTGTCAGTTCATTGCAGCTTGCCTACGGTTTGAATATCGAGTCGATCTCCTTCCTCCCGCTAGGCGCAGACACCGGCACAGCGGTGTACCGGGCTGAAAGCCATGACGACTCAGCCTATTTTGTGAAACTGCGGTCGACCACCTTCGCCGAGCCGGTTGTTGCTGTACCCGACTTGCTTTCCAATCTGGGCATCGAGCACCTCATCGTCCCACTGACAACGAAGTCCGGCAAGCTCTGGACCACCAGGGACGATCTCACCATGATGGTCTATCCATATGTTGAGGGCGAGGATGGCTACCAGCGCACCTTGCCGGCACACCAGTGGCCAGCGTTCGGAGCAACGCTCTTCAGCATCCACACTGCGCAGGTTCCTGCACGTCTCCAGGCACTCATACCTGAAGAGACCTACTCTCCATACTGGCGCGACCAGGTCAGACTCTACCAGCAACGCCTCAAGGACGAAGAACTCAGTGATCCGATTGCAATCGATCTCTCACGCTTGATGCAAGCCAGGCACGAATCGATCTCGTTGATGGTGCAGCGAGCTGAACAGCTTGGCGACGCTCTACGCAACGCTCCGAAAGATTATGTCTTGTGTCATGGGGATCTGCACCCTGGCAATCTCCTGATATCCACTGATAGCGACCGGTACGCTATCGTCGACTGGGACACGGTCGTCTTCGCTCCGAGAGAGAAAGATCTGATGTTCTTCGGACCCGGGAGCGCCGAAATCTGGCGCACCGAGGCTGCTGACTCGCTGTTCTTCCAGGGCTATGGCCAGCTAAACATAGATCCGGAGAAGCTAGCCTACTATCGATACGAACGCATCGTGCAGGACATCGCGGCGTTCTGCCAGCAAATTCTTTCGGACGACGGTGATGAAGACCGGAAACAGGCACTGCGTTACCTGTCAAGCCAGTTTCAGCCGGACCGCGAGGTTGATATTGCCGTTGCAACTGACACAATGGCTTGATACCTGAATTGACCAGCGTTTGCCAGCGTGACCGCACAATCAAGCTGCTTAGAGCAGATGGGACGCCGATGTCTCATGAAAGTAGATCAACACGTCAAAAGAGTCAGTGAAACTGAGTGTCATCGTTTTCAACTCGGGCGATTCAGGGTCAAAGACAAATCCAATTGCCCACATGATATGTTCCTCAGCTAGCCAGTCACCAGCCGGTGTCCCCGCCTGTGCCGATTGCAGATCCAGCATGAAGCGCGCCAAACCAAGTTGAGCGAACGTATATTCAGCCTGCTCAGGTGACGGCAGGGGGATTTGGTGGACAGTTTTTCCTTCGGCGATCCCCTGGCCGATCGATCTGAAGTTGCCGCTGAAAAAATCGAAGCCGACGGCAACCAATTCTTCCTCGTAGTGTTCACGCAAGTGGCTTCCCATACCCGTGAATAGCGCACCATCCCCGGCAACCAACGGAGCAGCTGCCACGTGGACATTGTGAGCCCAGAGCGCCATCCTGGCTTCAGGACCAGCCTGGTCAAGCAACCAGGCAACATTTTCAGCCATGTACTGGTCCCGGATTTCACCGCGTTCGAGGACATCTTGTCCGAGTAACCGCTCCTCTGATTGAACGATCATCCGGGCTGTGTGAAGGATCTCCTCAAACTCACCTGACGATGACTGTTGCACAAATTCGTCCCGGTGGTCGATCAAGTCAGCAAACGCTGCTTGAGCGCCTTCCAGGTCCGCATCATCGGCAGTTGCCGAGAAATCGTGCGGGAACGCCGCGTAGTACCCCTCAAATCGTTCAACTGCGTCCGAATCAACCGTGTTCACATAGGCAAGCACTTGATTCACCGCGATATCATCGAGTCCGACCTGCATATCGAATCCTTGAAAGCTGACCGGGGTGACACCCGGGCGGGTGTTGTAATCACGGATCCATTCGATCAGGTCGAGTACTTCGCGGGTCTTCCAGACCCAAAACGACAAACCCTGGATAACCTCTGATAGCATCCCCTCCCCGGTGTGAACGTAGTGGTTGATCACCTTTGTCGCCGGCCAGGGAGCTTCAACGGCGAAGATCGTGAATCCCATTTCAATAACCAGAAATTCTGTCAAACGATGCTTCATGGTGAAGAATTCGCTGGTTCCGTGGGTGGCCTCGCCAAGAGCGACGATGCGAGCGTCGCCAACCATCTCACGCAGCGAGGTCAGATCAGCAAACCCGCTCTCCGGCTCCGCCGTATCGAAGGAGATCGCCAGCTCCTGGAGTCCCACGATCACGTCAGGATCCGAAGGTATCAGCGAAGGAGTTGGGGACGATGGCGTGATCCGCGCCGGTGTGCCTGTCGCGGTTGCGACCGATGCAGGCGTCTCGGACGCCGATAGTGTCGTTGGGTTCTCGTCGTCATCACCGGATACGCAAGCAGCTATGATTGACGACATGACAGGAAGAGCGAGGGCATATCCGGCCAAGCGAGACAACAGCTCACGCCGGTTGAGCGAAAATTTCAGGAGGTAGGTCACGTCTGTTCTCCATTGTAGAAGCCGTGCCGGGAGTATACCGCGGTTGCCGCCGATCACACATTGCGGCGGGCACTCCCCCGTCCGCTTGCAACACTGCTTGAGTAGCTCTGCAAACGGCAAACCGGAAAGGATGGACAATTGAATGTAGAAGGGTTCGAGTCCGTTGCTGATCTCTGGAATGAACGGATGTCCGACGCCGGCAACATGTTTCACAACCATCTCTGCTGGCCGGAGATGACGCGGGCAACGGGCGATGTGCGCGGTTTGCAGGTGATTGATCTCGGTTGTGGTAGCGGTGTTTCAAGTCGCTCGCTGGCCCGCGCTGGCGCGCAAGTCGTCGGGGTTGACGTCTCGCCAACGATGATCGAACACGCCCGGCGCTGGGAGGCGGAACTCAATCTCGGCATCACCTACATCACAGCTCATGCCGGAGGGATCGAAGAGCTCGAATCGGAGACATTCGACCTTGCCGTCGCCAATATGGTGCTGATGGACATCGCTGATGCGGAGGGGTTGATCGGGGAGGCAGAACGGTTGCTCAAACCAGGTGGCCGCTTTGTCGCTTCGCTCATCCATCCCTGTTTCAACATTACTGGCGGCTCCAGCTGGCTGACCGAAGAGATTGAAGATGGCCAGATTCAGACGAAGATCTCGCGCTCGGTCTGGCGGTATCGTGAGCTATTCAGCGGAACAGGTGTCGTCTTTCCGTCTCACCAAAGCCCTGTTACCAACTACCACCGGCCATTGAGCTGGTATGCACAAACGTTGGTCGAAGCCGGCTTGCTCATTGACTATATCGGCGAGCCGGAGGGAGACGCCATCTTCGCCGAAAAGAGCCCGGCTTTTCATGCACGGAACCAGACCGTGCCGGTGGCGATGGTCCTTGGCGCGGTAAAGCCAGGCGCAACGGGCTGATCTTCTCCAGTTTCTCTCAGGTGTTAGCCAGATTCGTACACTTCCGGGTTGATCATATGGATCGGGCTGCCCTCGGCGAAGGCGACGATCTGATCGTAAATATCCGAAAACTGCAGATCCAGCTCATCTTCGGTGACGTAGCCAATGTGTGGCGTGGCAAGCAGGTTCGGGTGGTTGATCAACGGATCAGCCGGGTTCGTCAATGGCTCTTCGTCAAACACATCGATGGCCGCGAAGCCAGGATGCCCGGCATTGAGCGCATCCAGCAAGGCGCCAGGTTCGATCAGTCCTGCCCGCGACGTGTTGACGAACAGAGCGTCCGCTCTCATCTGGAACAGATCGTTCCGGGTGATGATCCCGCTGGTCGTCGGTTTCAACCGCACATGAACGCTGACGACATCCGAATCCGCGAAAAATGATTCGCGGCTGGAGGCTATCTTCACACCGCCTGCAAGTGCCCGCTGGCGGCCTTCGGCGGACGACCACCATTGCACATCCATGCCGAATGCCTGCGCGTACCCGGCGACTGCCTGGCCGATCCGGCCATAGCCGTACAGCCCGATGGTCCGGCCTCGCAACGTCTTCCCGACCCCCATCTGCCAGTTCCCGGCTTTCAGCGAGTCAACCTGCTGGGGAATCTGGCGCATCGACGCCAGGATCAACGCCCAGGTCAGCTCGGCGGCGGCGTAAGATGGCGTTCCCGCATGCATGTTGGAACAGAGCAATACTCCGTTTCGCGTGCAAGCCTCAACGTCAACATGCGGGTAGACACTGCGCTGGCTGATGAGTCGCAGGTTTGGCAGCTGGTCAAGCAGCTCGCCGGTAATCGCCGTCCGCTCACGAAAGAGCACCAGGACTTCTGTGTCCTTGAGCCGTTCCGCGAGCACATCCGTCTCCTGAACGTGATCACTCCAGACAGTTACCTCGAATGGATCGAGTTTCTCGAAGCTTGTCAGTCCAGGCAGTGTGTTGAAGTAGTCGTCAAGTATCGAGACTTTCATGGAACCGTCGCCTCCGATCCTGTTGTCCTGGCTCATACAGGGATGGGCGTTCACCCGGGTTTGCTAGGAGGAGTGTAGCAAGAACTTGGGAAAAACTTGCGTTTCGCTCCCGCCAGCAACGAAGCATCCTGCTACGATAACCATCGACTGAACCGTGCAAAGTAGAAAGGCCGTCCCTATGAGCGTGCTTCTCGTCGCCACATTCAACGTCAAACCCGATCGTTTCAACGACTTTCGTTCGTTTTTCAGCGACTTCAAACACGGTTATGCACAGCAAGACCAGCGGCTCCAGAGTTTCAGGATGTTCCGCAAGACGATCGCCGCCGAACGGACCGGCGAGGTGCTCTCCGTCGAAGCGTTCGCAAACCTGACCGACTGCGGGAGCTATCTTCAAGAGATCAACACCAGTCCTGACATCGCTGAGGATGACGCCGAATGGGAAGATCGTCAGATGACGATCGGTTCGACAGCCTTCGAAATCTGGATCGACCGGACGCCGGCAGTCGCAGCTGCCCCTCGCCGCGCCGGCTCAGTCTGGTCAATTCACACCGTCCAGCCGCTGCCCGGAAAAACAGCATCGATGTTGCGGTTCCTGGCTGAACTGCTGCCGCTGAACGAGCGGGCTGGCAACTTTGGTGGGAGGCTCTACCAGGCAGTTGTTGCCGGGGCTGACACCGGTATCTATCATCACATTGAGGAGTATGACGACCTGGCGCACTTTCAGACCGTGGCGGATGCGCTGGCATCCGACCCGGAAGCCGCCGCCTACATGGAACGTTGGATGGCTGAGCGTCCGATTGACGGCCCGGTGAACGCCACCATCCTGACCGAGATCCTTTTGTAAGTCAGTCCAACCAGCACAGAATGTAACACCATCCGAACCGACACTCTCGTAGGGGCGAACCTTGTGTTCGCCCGATTTTCTTTATATAACATTAAGAGGGCGAACACAAGGTTCGCCTCTACCTGAACCACCTAACAGCGGAGAAGACCACAACTCGCACGTCAATTCGACCGGAGCGCAGCGGAGCGGAGGAATGACGAGGGAGATTGTGCTCACCTCCCGCCATCGACTTCCCGAAAGAATTCGAAGATCATCGGTACGACGACGTCAATGCGCGCCTGCGCCGCCAGGTGGTCGGCGTCCGGAATCTCGACGAATCGGGCGTTAGGCATCACTGCGGCAGCGTGGCGAGCGAGCGATCCGGCAAACGGCTCGTCATCAGAGCCGCCATAGATCAACGTCGGTGTTGTGACACCAGCCAGCTGTCCATCGGTCAACCCTGCTGTATTCGATTCATAGTCGATGTAGCCGAGAAACACCTCCGGATCGCTGGCCAGCCAGTGTTCTCGAACCCCTCCTGGTAGCGGACCGTCCATTTGCTCGCTGACATCCACCAGGTGTTCCAGCCCCTGCTTGATGACACTGGCGAACCCGATCATGTCCTCCTTCGCCTCCGGCGGCGGAGCGTAAGGCTGGCTGCCGCCGAGAATCAGCGACCGCAGGCGATCCTGATGATGCACGCCTAGCTGGTAACCGACCAGCCCGCCTGTCGAGTAGCCAAAGAAGTGCGCTGTTTCGATACCGCAGTCGTCCAGGAGAGCGACAACGTCTGCCGCCTGCGTTTCAAAACTGTAGTCGTCATCTGGTGGTCGCGGACTCTGGCCGTGGCCGCGTGAGTCGAGCAATATCAACTGGTAGTCGTTCTTCAAACCATCGACGTAGCCGAGTGAGCGCCAGATACCAGACCATTGTGTCGTCCCGTGATAGAGCACCAATGGTGGTCCATCGCCTTCAACCTCGTAGTAGATCTGGGTCAACCCGTTTTTCGCCACCGGCATCGTCACCCCACTCCTCTCATGAGATCGATCAGCGCTAGCGGATCGTCCGGCTGCCGGTCGCCGCGCCAGGCAACGTGGCGGTCCGGCCGCGAGAGCACCAGCGCGGTCGTGTAGATGCCGTCCGCCTCGTCGGAATCGACATCGACGACGGTCAATGGCAAGCCACGCTCTTCGGCGGCTTCCAGCAACTGGTCGACGGAGACGCTAGGATCGAATCGCAACAGCGTGTACTCCAGCCCCAACGCGTCGTAGAGCGACCGGCCATCTCGCAGCCAGATGTGCGGGGTCCGGCAACCGGGCACTGTCGACGGCGTGAAGCTGGCCATGGCATAGGCTGGTTGAGGTTCACCGTCGTAGGCGATGATTGGCGATTGCGCATAGTAGTAACCGAAGTTCAGTCCGCTACAGCAGTACTGCTGGACGTTGAGATCGTACGTTTCTCGCCCGAGCGCCGCTCGGGCTGCCTCTCCTGCCGGTGACTCATCCTCAATCTCCGGAGGGACCGCACGACGTTGCCGGGCGGTCGAGTGAGCGTGGTTCATCGCGTAGTGCGACACCTGTTCGGTGATCGGATGCCGTTCCAGTTCGTGCGCGTCGAGGATCTCCCCGGTTCCCCAGCCATTGATCCGGGCTGCCAGCAGCCAGCTGAGGTTTTCAGCGTCGGCAATCCCGGCGTTCATCCCGTATCCGGCATACGGTACCCAGAGGTGGGCTGCGTCGCCACAGATGAACACACGATCCTGGCGAAACTTGTTTGCAAGTAAGCGCCGGCCAAACCAGTCTTCTTTGTTAAGTATCTGGTATTCGAATGCAGGACCGACGCCGAGGATGGTCCGGATAGCCCAGTCGCGGTCAACCGAGTCGAAGTCCGTCTCCTCTTCCCGCAGGTAGTTGTGCACCAGCCACTTTTCACGGCCGTCGATGGCGTAGACTGTGCCGCTGCGGCGGGGATTGAGTGAGAGGTTGCCCCAGGCAGGCTCGGTCGTCAGCAGGTCGATCAGGTCAGGCGCATGGATATAGGTAGATTGCACCCGCTGGATGACAGCGTCTCCTTCGAGCTTCGCGCCGATCTGCCGTCGCACCTCCGACCGGCCGCCATCGCAACCGACGAGATACTGACAGCCCAGCTCGATCACCTCGCCGGTGTCGATGTTCGTCGCATGCACGACCACCTCGTCGCCAGCCTGAGTGAACTTTTCGAATCTGGTGCGGTTCAGTATCCTGACGCCCGGCGTCTGCCAGGCAAATTCGAAGAGGATCGGCTCCAGATAGATCTGGTTGATCCGGTGCGGACCTTCCGGTGTTGGCCAGTCAGTGTCCGGACCTTCGGTGGCCGTGTAGCGACGGCTGCGGCTTGGGATCGGTATCCTGGCCAGCTCACAGCCAGTCATTGTCGTCCGGAAGGCGATGTCGTGCGGGTAGTCAGCCGGCAGCCCGGCGTTGCGGACCTGCTCGACGACACCCAGCCGCCGGAAGATCTCCATCGACCGGGCTGAAACATGGTTGCACTTGACGCTGGGCGGCTCGCCGCGATGGCGTAGCTCAAGCACCGTCACATGGACCCCGCGTTGCGCCAGATCGGTCGCAAGGGTCAACCCGACCGGTCCAGCCCCGACGATGACGACATCTGATTGTTTGATAGTTCCCTCTGCATTTCCCTGTGAAGTCAGCGTCGGTCCGCGTAAGTGCATGCTAACACAGAGCTTCACACGGAAATTGACGGGTAGCAACGAGCGATCTACACTACCGTCGACTCGCACACAAAATGTTGGGAAGGGTGTCTTTTTGGAAAGCTATTCCTCTGGCTTCATGCCTGGCGATACCACCTGCAAAATCGGCCTCGTGCTCCCGCACTGGACGACCTGGCGAGACGACGCCGTGGTTCACTGGCGGGACATCCGTGCTCTCGCCCGTCACGCGGAAGCAGTAGGATTTGACTCACTCTGGGTTGTCGACCACATGCAGGTCAATCTAGCGTCCATACGGGAGCAGTGGGGATTCGAATACCTGCCTGAAGTTGAGGCAATGGAACCAGTAGGTGTGCGGGATTGCTGGTCACTGCTGGCAGCGCTGGCCGAAGCAACTGAGCGGGTAGAGATTGGTCCGATGGTCGCCAACACCGGCTACCGCAATCCGGCGCTACTGGCGAAAACTGCTGACACTATTGACGACATCAGTGATGGTCGGCTTATCCTCGGCATTGGAGCCGGGGATTACGAACACGAACATCATCATTATGGCTTTCGCTGGGATCACCGGGTTAGCAGGTTTGAGGAGGCGCTCCAGATCATTCATCCACTACTGAGAAGAGGCGAGGTCAGCTTCCAGGGAGAGTACTATTCGGCGGACAATGCCATCCTCAGCCCTCGCGGCGCTCGGAAGACCGGACCACCGATTCTGATCGGCACGTTAGGCCACGGCCCAAGGATGCTGCGTCTGACGATGGAGTACGCCGACCAGTGGAACGCCTGGCTGGCGTTTGGGAACTCCAACCCGGAAACACTGGTCCCGGCGCTTGAGAAAATCGACATCGCCTGCGAGAAACATGACCGTGATCCGGACACACTGCTGCGCACCGTCACGGTCGGTGTCAGTTTACCGGGAGAGCCGTACGGAATACGAGAGACGTTCGGCATCCGTGATGACGCCAGACCGATTACCGGCGACGCTGGAGAGATCGCCGAACAGATCCAGGCATTCGCTGATCTCGGCATCTCCCATATCCTGATCTGGCTAGTTCCGGCGACGATTGAAGGCGTCGACTATCTTGCGCCAGCACTGGAAATGCTCCGAAGTAACTGAAAAAGCGGCGTCCCCGCCGGAAAGGGCAGGGACGCCTCGGCTATCTAAACGCTGCAACCGCTACTCAGTCACTGTGATCGCAATCTCATCAGTCAGGTTGAGCGCGGTATGGACACCATTGCCTGCCTGGAGACAGAGCGTGTGTTCGCCTGGCTCAAGTTCAAGCTCGGCCATCATTTGAGCAGCGCCAAAGTGCTGGTGATTGTCATCACCAGGTATCGAATCACCCGGTGTGACGCATGGCACGTCGATCATGATGTGAAAGTGGCCTGCGCCTGGTCGCGCGGTTCCAGCCACTTCGATCGTGAAGTTGTTTGCGTCCATCTCAACCATGACCGGGCTGCTGACCGTCGCGCCGTCGTCAGGCGTTACAAAGAAGACTTCCTCTGCTGGTTGCGGCGGCAACTTGATCACCTGGCCCATCCCCGGCATCACGCCGAAGTTCGACACGTAGATCGTGCCGTCATCGCCGACGACGATTCCGGTCGCGGCGACTACTCCGCCATCAGTGATCTTCATCCGTTCGCCGCTGGGAGTGACCATCCAGACCGCTCCGGCAGTATCGCCACTGAGCAGACCGTTCTCAAACATCTCAACGACGTAGAGATTGCCGTTTTCGTCAAAGCTGACGCCAAGGATGTTGGTAAAGCCGTCAGCGTAGACCGACTGCTCACCATCCGGGGTCACCTGCCAGACCTGAGCCATGCCAGGCACGAACGGGAAACCAGTCAGCTCACCGACGTAGTAGTTGCCGTCCGGTCCGATCGTCACGCCGGTCGGCACTGCCTGCATCGGAATCTCTGGCGGCAGATCCGGTATCGGGATCCCTTCCGTCGACACCATTCGGTCCGGGAAGACAGCCAGCGTCGAGATCTCGCCTTCTGGTGTGACCTTGAGGAGGTCGTTGCCGCCAGCATCGGAGACGATCAGGTCGCCATCGTCAGTTCGCGCCATGCCGAACGGGTTGCTGTCGACTTCACCGCCATCGGGGTTGTTTGCAGCCTCGTATGCGGCAATGTCGGCGAACTTCTCGATGTTGTTCTCCCCGTCGACATGCAGCAGCCAGCCGAGCATCTCGGCTCGCTCGCCCCAGGCCTCGCGGTTCTCCGGCGAACTGCCCAGACCCATCGTGATGTAGCCGCCGTCGCCGCCGTCGGTGACGGCTGCCTGGGGACCGATCACTTCGCCATCGCCCGTGCTATAGGACTGCAGACCGGTGAGGATCTGATCCTGGAAGTCGTCATTGGCGATGGAGATCGCGCCGCTGGCGCCAAAGCAAAGTTCGGTCGGACCTTCCGGTCCCTGACCCTGGATGCAGTCGTCGCCACCTGTCCCAGCCTCAGCGATGATGACGATTGGCCCCTCGTCGTACGACAGGCCACGCGGGTTGTTCAACCCTTCGGCGATAGTCGGATATCCTGGCGGGGCGCCTTCAGACGGGAACTTGATCACCTGACCCATGCCCGGCATCAGACCGTAGTTGGAAACGTAGATCGAATCATCACTCCCAACCACAATACCCGTCGAGATGACAACTCCATCGTCGGAGAGTTTCACCCGTTCATCATCGGTATCGACCTTCCAGACCGCGCCGACGAGCGATGCCGGGTCAGCCGGATCAGCGTAGAGCAGGCCGTTTTCAGTGATCTCAACGACGTAGAGGTTGCCCTCCGAGTCGAAGCTGACACCGAGAATGTTCGTGAAGCCTTCCGCATAGACCGATGCCGTGCCGTCTGGCGTTACTTGCCAGACCCGGGCATAGCCGGTCAGGAACGGGAAGCCAGTTAGCTCGCCGACGTAGTAGTTGCCATCCGGTCCGATCGTGACGCCGGTCGGCACTGCCTGCATCGGAATCTCCGGCGGCAGATCCGGAATCGGGATCCCCTCTGTCGACACCATTCGGTCCGGGAAGACAGCCAGCGTCGAGATCTCGCCTTCTGGCGTGACCTTGAGCAGGTCGTTGGCGCCAGCGTCAGAGACGATCAGGTCACCGTCGCTGGTGAGAGCCAGGCCGAAGGGGTTACTGTCGATTTCACCGCCGTCAGGGTTGTTGGCGGCTTCGTAAGCGGCGATGTCAGCGAACTTCTCGATGGTGCCTTCACTGTCAACGTGCAGCACCCAGCCGAGCATATCGGCGCGTTCGCCCCATGCTTCACGGTTCTCCGGCGAACTACCCAGACCCATGGTGATGTAGCCACCGCTACCGCTGCCGTCGTCAAGCGCCGCCTGAGGTCCGATTACCTCAAAACCGTCGATGCTGTACGACTGCAGACCGGAGACGATCTGGTCCTGGAAGCTACCATCTTCACCGACAAGAGAGACCGCGCCGCTCGTGCCGAAGCAGAGCTCGGATTCACCTTCCGGCCCCTCGCTCTGGATGCAGTCGTCACCGCCGGTTCCGGCTTCAGCAACGACCACGACACCGTCCAGGTACGACAGGCCGCGCGGGTTGTTCAAACCTTCTGCGATCGGTGAATAGTCGCTTTCACCAGCCAGAATCTCGTTGCCGAGCAGACCCAGCAACACCTGGTTTTCTGGATCATTGTTCGGGTGAAACTCGAATCGCGCCCGCTCAAACCACTGGGTTAAAACGGTGTCACCGCTGGAATTGGTCTCCATCATCGCCGGAGAGACCGGGTAACCGAAGAGCGCCAGCGATTCAGCGAAGGAGACGCCGTCGTCGCCGAAGTCCAGCCCGTGGCTGGTGTAGTAGTCGTAGAACTCCGGCGCGATTGCCTGGCCGGTGACAGCCTGGTAGTGCGGGGTAGACGGATCGGCTTTCGGGTATTGCCACCAGTCGCGACCCATCATCTCGAGCACTTCGACGCCCAAACGACCAAGCAGAATATCGTATGGCGGCGCGAAGGTTGGGTGTGATTCCAGGCGTTCGCGCTCGAAATACTGTGTTAACAACATCTGATTCAGATCGGGATTCAGCTCATCGGCGGCGGCAGATATCGGGAATCCAAATACCGGTAACCCACCATTGTCCTGCCAGAAACTCAAGAACGGCGGACAAAGCTCGTATCCTGTCTCAGGAAACGCTTCGCAGTCCTGGGCTGCCCCCTCTCCTTGAGACGGAGCAGCCATAACGGTGCCGAACGTGAGCATCATGATAGCTACTGCCATCAACATACTCAATACATGTCGTAATGACATTTTCTTACCTCCGGAATAAAACACTGCTATTAACGCACGATATTGCAGCCGAGAACATCTGCCTCCTTCCAACTATCGTCGTTTTTTCTATTCACCATCTCGTTCTCGAACTTCTGAAGTCGAGCCATCTTGAAGTCCGAACGCTACTCCAACGGCAGCATAGACCTGCCAGCGTAACGAAATCGTTACGAGGCTCAACATTTGGACATCGTCGTTACGTGGATACGCGCCGGATTGGCAGTTATATGGGCTTCTGATGCAGAACTCAGTGTTTGCATCAATGTCAAAAAGTTCAATCATGGAGACTCGGCCAGACAACAATCACATGTATTGCTCGTCATCTATTTGGCGCTTAACGGATAATCCCATGAGTCTCAAAACATGCAACTACGCAGACCAGTGTAGTATTCGCCCAGTTCGACAATCTGTCAACTCCTCATCCGTTATCATCCTTACGATGGCTAAAAAAAAGTTATGATGCTCCAGGGGAATGAAGTGAAAAACTCGGCGAAAACAGCGACGTTGCAAGCAACCTACATCATCGTCAGCGGCGCGGGTACAGCCCGCCGGATGCCTGCAGTGATCGCCCGGCTGGCGGACACCACGCCAAATCTGATCACGGTGCTGACTGAAAACGCTCACCGGGTGCTGAGTTCACGTGAGTTGATCTTGATTGAAGGCAATAATGTCGTCGACAGTTACTTCGACGATGCTATTCTGCCCTATCCGCCCTACGGCGTTGTCCTGGTTGCGCCTTGCACCTTCAACAGCCTGAACAAGCTGGCTCAGGGCATAGCTGACACGCTGGCGCTGTCGATCGTCGCCGAAGCAATCGGCCGTGGCACGCCAGTCATCGTCGCCGTCTCGGTCAACCCGCCCCTCTGGAACCACCCTCGCGCCAGGCAATCGGTCGAGATTTTGCGCTCATGGGGTGTCACGGTGATTGAGCCAGTTGAAAAAGACGGCTATTTAACTATGGCAGCGGACGAGGTGTTAGTTGATGCCGTTGTATCGGCCTGGCGAAACCAGGGAGATAGCCCGAAAAATTAGAAGATAGAAACACGCTAGCGTATAGATATACGTATACTGTAGTTGCACAAAATAAACCCTGTTGTTGCAACGAGCATTGCTGCTAATTCAAGGCTGAAAGGAAGCGTATCTTGGCAGAATTAGTTGAGTATAAACCTGGAACACCCTTCCCCGGCGTCATAGGCCGGACAACGGCGGAATCATCACCCGCCTGGCCCGAGCCAGTTCGGGCGAGAGAAGGCGCGCCCAACGTCCTCTTCATCGTGCTAGACGACGTCGGCTTCGGCCAGATGAGTCCTTTTGGCGGGCTGGCAAACACCCCGAACATCGGCAGGCTGGTCGATGGCGGTCTGAACTACACGAACATGCACACCACTGCGCTCTGCTCACCGACCCGATCTTGCATTCTGACCGGCCGTAACCACCATTCCAATAACCTGGCCTGCATTCAAGAGGCCGCGACTGGTTACCCCGGCTACAACGGCATGATGCCATTCGAAAACGGTTTTCTCTCCGAAATCCTCCTTCAGCAGGGTTACAGCAACTACGCTATCGGCAAGTGGCACCTGACTCCAACCGCGGAGTCCACGGCTGCCGGTCCCTACCACTACTGGCCGCTGGGACGCGGTTTCGAGCGTTTCTACGGGTTCCTCGGTGGAGAGACCAATCAGTGGTACCCGGACCTGGTCGAGGACAACCACTCGGTTACCCCGCCAGCAACACCTCAAGAGGGCTACCACCTGACACCGGACCTGGTCGACCACGCCATCGAGATGATCCGCAACGCCAACGTCAATGCACCGGACAAACCATTCTTCCTGTACTTCTGCCCGGGCGCGGGCCACGCCCCGCACCACGTCCCGAAAGAGTGGGCTGACAAGTACAAGGGCGTATTTGACATGGGCTGGGACAAGCTGCGCGAGGTCATCTTTGCCAACCAGAAAAAACTGGGCATCTTCTCTGAGGATGCTGAACTCTCACGGCACGACCCGGACGTGCCAGAGTGGGATAGCCTGTCAGATGAAGAAAAACAGCTCTATACACGCCAGATGGAGCTATTCGCTGGCTTCATGGAGCACACCGACCACTACATTGGCCAGCTCCTGGACTCTCTGGAGCAGATGGACAAGCTGGACAACACCCTGATCATGCTCATCTCCGACAACGGCGCAAGTTCCGAAGGCGGCGTCAGCGGCACATTCAACGAGATGACCTCATTCAACTACCACTCAGAAACGGCCGCTGAAATTCTGCCCAAAATCGATCTGCTGGGCGGCCCTGAGTCCTACCCGCACTATGCCTGGGGATGGTCCTGGGCCGGGAACACACCGTTCCGGCGCTGGAAGAAAGATGTCTACCGGGGTGGTTGCTCCGACAACTTCATCGTCCACTGGCCAGCTGGCATCAAGGCAAAGGGCGAGATGCGCCGCCAGTACGCACATGCCATCGACATGGTTCCCACCGTGTTGGATGCGCTCGGCATCGACCCGCCTACCAGCATTCGGGGCGTCACCCAGTCGGAGTTGCAGGGTTTGAGCTTCGCCCATACCTTCGACAACGACAAAGCGGAATCGAATCGTCACACCCAGTACTTCGAGATGTTTGGTTCCCGGGCTATTTACCACGACGGCTGGCGGGCTGACTGCGGCTGGCCTGGTCCAAGCTACACGGAAGGCGCAGCAAAGAATCGCCACGTCGGCGACGTTATTACCGCCGAGGATCTGAACGATCTCGATGCCCACGGCTGGGAGCTCTACCACGTTGATGTGGATCCAGCCGAGTGCCACGACCTGGCGGCCGAACACCCGGAGAAGCTCCAGGAGATGATCGGCCGCTGGTACGCCGAGGCCGGCAAATACAGTGTTCTCCCGCTCGATGGCAGCCTGTGGGTACGCATGGCCACCGAACGGCCGCAGATCAGCAAAGACCGCAACAAGTTTGAGCTGTACGCGAACACCTATATGCCGATGGGTACAGCGCCAATGATCTTCAATCGTCCCCATTCCATCACAGCCGATGTCGACATTCCGGCGGGCGGCGCGGAAGGCGTCATCGCAGCGCAAGGCGGTGTTACTGGCGGCTATACCCTCTTCGTCAAAGACAACAAGCTGCACTACGTCCACAACTTTATCGGGTTGGAAGAGTACTCGGTCGTTTCAAACGTTGACGTGCCAGAGGGCGCGGTTTCCCTCCGGTATGAATTTGAACCGACCGGCGAACCTGACGTTCGAAACGGTCAAGGCGCGCCGGGGAACGGCCAGCTCTACATCAATGACAAGCTGGTCGGCGATACGCTCTTCCCGACCACCACACCAATTGTCTTCGGTCTGGAAGGATTGAGCTGTGGCTACGAGTTTGGCGAGCGAGTCTCGACGGCCTACGAATCGCCGTTTACCTTCACCGGGACGATCAACAAAGTGACGGTTGATCTGTCGGGTGAACTGATCAAAGACGACGAGATGGAAGTAAAACGGCTGATGGCGCAACAGTAGCGAATCTGCCATGATGTATGGGAGCGTTGCGGAATCGTGACGCTCCCATGTCTTTTGTCTCGACAGGAATGTTCCGCAAGGGTTGAGGGATGGCAGAGAGCACGAGATCAGGTCCGCTAGCCGGAGTCCGGGTGCTGGACGTCGCCACCATGTTCTCCGGCGCATTCGGCGCAACGCTGCTCGGGGACTTCGGCGCGGATGTTATCAAAGTAGAGTTGCCCGGCCGGGGTGATTCCGTCCGCGGGATGTCCCCGTCGTTCAAAGGCGTGCCGTTGCCCTGGACTGTCCTCTCGCGGAATAAACGGACGATCACCCTGGATGTCAGGAAACCGGCCGGTCAGGAACTGCTCCTGAAACTTGCTGCGGAGAGCGACATCCTGATCGAGAATTTTCGCCCTGGCACCCTGGACCGCTGGGACCTCAGTGGCGAAACGCTGCGGGCATCCAACCCGGGCATCATCATCGTTCGCGTCTCCGGCTACGGCCAGACTGGGCCAGATAGCGAGAAGGCTGGCTTCGGCACTCCGGCGACAGCTTTCTCTGGCTACACCTACGTCTCCGGCTTCCCGGACCGGCCGCCGATCAATCAGCCAACGCCGCTGGCCGATTACCTGACCGGCATCTTTGCCGCACTCGGCGCGGTGATGGCGATCTATCACCGGGATGTCCACGACGACCCCGAGGGACAGGAGATCGATCTCGCGCTCTATGAGCCGCTCTACCGGATCATGGAAGCGTTTGTTCCAGCCTTCGACAAGCTGGGCCGGGTGCCGGAGCGTCAAGGACACCGGATGGATACCGCCAGCCCGGTCGGCACCTACCAGACCAGCGATGGCCGCTGGGTCGTCATGACCGCCAGCACCCAACGCACCTGGGAACGCTGCGCCCAGGCTATTGGGCAACCGGAGCTCGTCAACGACCCACGTTTCCTGACCAACGACCTGAGGGTCAAGAACGTTGACGATCTCGATGCGATCATCCGGCCCTGGTACGCTGCACGGACTCGTGGCGACGCGCAAGAGATCATGGACTACTACGGCGTGCCGCTCTCGGCGATCAACTCGATTGCCGACATATTTGAGCACCCGCACTACCAGGCTCGTGAGAACATCGTTGAAGTCGACCACCCGCAACTGGGAACGGTCAAAATGCCGGGCTTGATTCCGAAATTCTCCCGTACCCCGGGAGAGATTCGCCACCCCGGACCAGCCGAGCTTGGCGCGTTTAACACCGAGATCTACCAGGGACTGCTGAGGTTGAGCGACGCCGAGTTGGCGGCGCTGGAGGAGGAAGGGGTCATCTGATGATCCATCTCCCACGACAGGTGACCATCCACGCGGTTGGTCCCAGCGAAGGCTTCCAGCCAGAGGAACGCAGGATTCCGACCAAGACGAAGATCGAGTTCGTCGACGCCCTGTCGGCGACCGGTCTACCGATGACCCAGGTTTCGTCGTTCGTTCACCCACGAGCGATCCCCAACCGGTAACGGCGACTGTGTTTCAACCGTGTTAGAGAATCAGCGTGAGCACTCCGGCTGCGACCAACGCACCGGCCCATACGCGATCCAGGTTGAACCAGGATCGCCGCAGGATGGTGAGACCGATCTTCTCATAGATGACGACCGCGATCAGCGCCATGATCGCGAACATCGCGAGCGTGTGGATGCCGACGCGCGCCAGATCCTCGAGTATAGGCATAATCCCGGCAGCTTGCATAGCCTGATCGGCGGCGTCTGTTGCGTGGCCAAGGTGGGCCGCATGGGCGACATTCGCCGATGAGCCTTGCAGAAGCACCGGGACGAGCATCAGGCCAGCGCCGTGCGCAGTCGCCATTAAAAAGGACCAGGTTACGAGTTCGCGTCCGCGCACGCGCATTCCGACCCAACGTGGATGTGCCAGCGGCCGCAGCCACTTGTAGAATCCGAACGTGATTAGCGCGCCCGCGCCGATCACCTCCAAGATGTCCAAGGTAACCCAGTCGCGCGCGAGCGCTACGGCGCCGACGACGACGGCGATTGCAGCAGCGTGTCCCAGCGCTATCGGTCCCAACGCCCTGAGAACAGCTGACCGTCGTTGCTCCTGCAAGCCGAGCGTGACCGCAAAGAGCCAGCCCATTGCCGGGTTAAGGCCATGGAAGGTCCCCATCGCAACGAGTGTGAGCCAAGATGCGTAGTCGTTCATCATTACTTCATCCTCTTCCCCAACGGTGATAGAGAGAGGGATTCCCGGAGCGCCTGGGAATCCCTCTCACGCATCTCACGAGCGGGCCGTAGCTCCGTTCGGATAGCAATACGAGTCGGAGGAGGCGTCGCCGCCTTGCAGGCGCACCTGGTGCGGCCGAAGATTGTCGAATTGCGGGAAGAATGCCGGGTCGAGTTGCATTCCGCCCTCCGGCGCAACGTCGAACTTTGCCGCCCACCCCCGGATGCCTTCCGGGTAGAACTGCGCGTCCCATGAGGCGTAGAGCGAGTTGGTGAGGTAGACCCGCCGCCCGTCCCGGCTGATCTCCACCATCTGCGGCCCGCCGTTCAGCGGTTCATCCGAGGCTGGGTGAGTGGCCCCGCGGACGATGCCGCCCAGATGGACCGAGCCGGTCATCTTCGGTTTGAACGGATCGGAGACGTCGTACTGTTGGAACTCGCCGGTGCCCCAGCAGGAGACATAAAGGAAGCGATCATCGAGTGAGAGATTGATGTCGGTGACCAGCGGCGGAACCGCGCCAAAACCTTTGAGAAGCGGCGGGAGCAGCTCCGGATCGGCCGGCTCAGCCGGCACCTCAATTACCTTGCGAATAGCCCAGGAGCCGCCATCGTGATACCAGAGCCACACCGAGGAGGACAGGTCTTTCAGGCTCGTGACAACGCCGGCGAAGCCGTAGGACTGACGAGGGTCGTGGGCCGGGCGCAGCTCGAGGACCATCTGCTGCTCGTCGCCTAGATCAAGGGCCTGGAGGTGGCGTCGCTTGCGTAGATCCCAGATGTGGAGGCGGCGTCCATACTTCCCGCCCAGCAACAACTCGGGATTCACGCCATCTTCGACCATGTTCGGTGTGCCCCACTCGCTACTGATCAACGTATCGTGGCCGAGATGCCACCAGAAGTCATAGGCCAGGCTCTGTGGGCCGCGCTCCTTCTCCCAGGCGCCCTTGATCTCGAAGTTCCGATGATCGAGCAGGAAAATGCCGCCCGGTCCGTCACCGTCTGGCGCGCCCAGCGCGCTCACATAGATCGCGTCGGGGCCGCAATGGATCGTGTGAGGCCGGCTATAGCCGCTCTTGCGTTGCAGCTCATCCGGCTCGATCGTCTTTATGATGCGCGGCCGGCGTGGGTCGGGCCTGGTGTCGACGATGTACATCCGCGACGAACGCAGGCCGGGCACGAGCAGGTAGCGGCGCTCGACGTGCGGATGGGGCATCGTCGGGCAGAGCGCGGCGCTGCAGGCGTTCCAGCCGAAGTGGTGGAGCTCGTCGCCGACGTTCGGCAGTGTGAGCTTGCCAACCAGCTGACCGTACTCGGGTGAGCGCGGGTTGACATCTAGGACGACGAGGGCGTCCGGTTGCTTGCCGCCGGGATCGATCGTCCCGACATAGGCTAGCTCTTCAGCGGGGGCTTCCATCGCCGCGCGCGGCGAGGTGTAGAACGTTGGGTCTGGAATCCATGTGCTCATGATAGCAAAGCTCCTTATTGCGGAATTGTCGTTTTTGGAATCGTGGGAAACTCCGGGATGCCGGGCATGGCACTCCTACTTGAACATGAACACCTCACTTTGCTGCGGTCGCCGCCGGCGTTGGCTGCCGCGCCTCCCTGGCGCGTTCATTCGCGACTGAGATTCAGGTTAGGTCGGCAGGCGATGTCGGGATACACTCGAATTCAGGTTTCCGGTATCTACAAATTCAGGTATTGCGGTTGAGACTCCAGATCCTGGAACGATGCGAAATCAGCATCGACCGGTGATGGCCCCGCTGGGTACGCTTCCAGCGGAGCCATTTCCAGCTCCCAGGCGATTGCTAGTTGACCGGTCGGAACTTCTGGATGCGGTGATTGAGGATGTCGGTCACGTAGATGTTGCCAGCCGCATCCAGGGCAATTCCGTACGGCACGTTGAATTCGCCTAGACCGCTGCCCAACGCGCCAAACCCGCCTAATCGCACTCCATCAGGACTGAACAGTTGCACTCGATGGTTGCCGCTGTCGACGACTAGAACGACGCCGTCTGGATTTACGGCCAGGCCGGCCGGCGATTTCAACTCGCCCGGGCCGCTCCCGCTACCGCCCCACTGCCCGCGATAGGTTCCCTGGCGGCTGAAGACCTGGATGCGGTCGTTGCCGGAGTCGCTGACGTAGACGCGCTCGCCGTCAATGGCGATGCCGGCCGGTTGTACGAACTGGCCGTTCCCGGCCCCCTCGACTCCCCACTGGAGGATGAAGACGCCGGTGGCGTCGAACTTCTGGATGCGGTTGTTGCCCGCATCAGCCACGTAGACACTGCCGTCAGTGTCGATTTCGATGGCCGTGGGACCGTTGAACTGGCCCGGTCCGGCGCCGCTCGTTCCCCACGCGCCGCGGTACTGCCAGGTCGAGGAGAAGCGCTGGACGCGGTTGCTAACCCGGTCAGTGACGTAGATGTCTCCGGACTCGAGATTGACCGCCACGCCAGAGAGTTGGTCGTACTGACCGCGGTCGTTGCGTGTCCAATCGAGCACGTCGAGCGGGACGCCGTCGGGCGTGAAGCGGGAGATGGAACCGGGATCGTAATTGAACTTGTTGGTGTCGACCGTGAGGTGGTTGCCGTTCTGATCGACGGCGATATCGAGCACCGTGCCGAACTGGCCGCGGCTGCCGTCATAGATTGCGAAGAGGAATGCTCCATCAGCTGTGAACTTCTGGACGCGCTCGTTGGACGAGTCCGCCACGTAGACGTCGCCGTGGCTGTCAATTGCCAGGCCGTTCGGCTCCAACAATTGACCCAGTTGCCTGCCTGTTGTTCCCCACTGGGTCAGGTAATTGCCGTCGGGACTGAAAATCTCGATGCGGTTGTGGTAGAAGTCGATGACATAGATGTTGCCCTGCGCGTCGATAGCCAGGCCAGAAGGGCCGTCGAACTGGCCATCGCCGGCGCCTTTACTTCCGAACTGATCGAGGTACTCGCCGCTGCTCGTGAACTTCTGGACGCGATTATTCAGGTTGTCGGCGACATACACGTTCCCCTGTGCGTCGAGGACCACCCCGTAGGGACCGTCAAACTGGCCATTGCCGGTCCCCATGCTCCCGAACTGGCCTTGATAGACGCCGTCGAGGTTGAAGATCTGGACGCGGTTATTGCCTCTGTCGGTGACGTAGACGAGGTCGCTCCGGATGGCAATTCCAGTTGGGTAGGCAAACTCGCCGTTGTCGCTACCGGACACGCCCCACTTCGCCAGGAAGTCCCCTTCTCCATCGAACACCTGGATACGGTCATTACTGTAGTCCGCGACGTAGACGTTGCCATCGTCGTCTACGGCTACGCCGATCGGCCCATCTAGCTGACCTTCGCCAGGCCCTTTAGAGCCGACCGCACGCAGGAACTTGCCATGCTGGTCAAACTGCACAAGCTGATGGTTGTAGAAGTCAGCGACCCAAATACTCCCGCCGGCATCGATGGCAACGGCGAACGGGCGCAAGAGCTTCACCTGCGGTGTATAGATCTCGCCCCACTGTGCCGCGAACCCGTACTCCGTTACCGGAGCCGTAGTAGCGGTCGCCGTAGCGGTGGCAGCCGGTGGAGTTGTGGTTGCGGTTGTGGTCGGTGTGGCGGTCGCGGTAGTGGTCGCCGGGGCTGTCGAAGTCGCGGTCGCCGTCGGTTTGTCGCCGGGGTGCTGCCCATATCGCCAGGCATAGTAGTGCTGGCCGACGTTGCCGGCTTCGACCTGCCAGCCAGCTTCGTTGTCAGGGGTGTAGGTCAGGCAACGCCGTTCAAAGCACTGCATCAGCACATCCTGGTAGACCCCGGCTACCTTGACCTCCGCCCAGTAGGCATCGGTGATCGGGTAGCCGGTGGCATAGAAAGGGTTGGGGAAGAGCGTGTCGCTCACGTACTGATCGTCACGGTAGACCAGTCCCGACGAATTCATGAACGTCCAGAAGGGACCAGCGACCGTGTGCCCGGTCTCGGGGACGTAGCGCTCAGCAGCGACGTTTCGGCTGGCCAGCGAGGCGTCCTCGATGATAACCCCGGCGCGATCGATGCGTTCCACGATGGCGCTGCCTTCGCCGCGGGCCGGGATGTCCAGCGCCAGCTGGAAGGAGCGGTAGGTCGGGCCGGTTGGATCGTCAGGGTCGCCGGCCACATTGGCAGCAGCTGGCGCATGTTGCTCGAAGGTAGCGTCGCCGGTCTGCCTCTTGCCGGTGATGAGCTCTACGACGAGCAGACCGTTGGTGACGTACCAGTCGGCGCTGCTGTTCGCGTCGGGGTGCGTAATCTCCATGCGGGACTTGTCGAAGTATTGGACGGTGCGCTGGCCGTCCGGAGCCTCAGCATAGGGTTCGGTGAGCGGTTGGCTGAAGGCGTCTGGCCCCCACATCCAGGTGCGGGAGATCATGCCGGAGGCGACAGGTTGGTCGGGGCGTTGCCAGGTGCGCAGGAAGCTCTGGTTGCCAGGTGAGACAGCCAGCGTTCTGACCATCGGGATAACCGGGATAGCCACTGCGCCGAGTACGAACGCAATCAGAATGAGTCGTAGGAGCAATCCGTGCGCCCGAACTCTCAGGTCAATGGGTGGTATTGTCATGATAGGCACCTCCTTGTAGCTATGGAAGCGTCATCGATGGCGCTCCCTCTTTCATTCATGCGGACGGAAAATCGCTGGTATGGTCTTCCAACCATTTCGGGTCGATCAGCTCGATTGCCTCTCTTGCTCGCTGGTGGACCAGTCGCCTCTGGCGTCTGAGCGTCGTGCCGTAAACCACCTCCCAGACGAGCGCATGCCGGAACGCATAGCCCCGGTCGTCTCCGTTCGTTGTGACGGTGAGCAGGTCAGCCTGGAGGAGCTGCTGGAGGTAGTCCTCCAGGTCGCCATTCGCTTCGGAGATCTCTGCCAGGACACGCCACGAGAACGTTCGGCCCAGCATCGAGGCCTGCTGCAGGATGCGCCGCGCGTCCGGGGCCAGCCGATCGATGCGTTCCTGTAGAAGCGATTGGATCGTGTCCGGCACTTCGAGCTCGTCCAGGCGCGCGTCCGGCGTCAGCTCCCAACGCGGCGAGTGGTCTATCGAGCTTCTGACCAGTACCCCACGCTCGATGAGCGCGCGCACGAGCTCTTCGACGAAGAGCGGATTGCCTTCGGCCTTCCGCAAGATGAGCTCACGCAGTTCGGTTGACTCGTCATGTGGAACCACGAGCGAGTCGACCAGTTCGGCCGACTCGCCGTCAGTGAGCGACTGAAGACGGAGCTCGCGATAATAGTCGGGATAGGCAGCCTGGACCGCGTCACGGATCTGCCAGGCTGCGCTTGGCTGCTCTGGCCGGAAGCTGCAGATGAAGAGGATTGGTATCTCTTCGACGAGCTGCATGACGTGAATGAGGAGCTCGGCCGACGCCGGATCGATCAGATGGGTATCCTCGACGACGTAGATGAGCGCGCCACCGTTGGTCCATCCTCGCAGCACCACGAGCATGAGCTCGAACAGCTCGCTGGTAACATCGGCGCTGTCGAATCCTGCCTCGGAACCCTCGCCGCTTCCGTCGGCCGAAAGCACCAGGTCGATCATCCACGTTGCCCGGTCGCTCACTTCCTGTGGGAAGTGGGACAATCTGCGCAGAATCTTGGCGCGCATCGCGTCCGGTGGATCGTGAATGTCGAGATCGAAAGCCTGACGCAGTCGCTGCTGAAGCGCGCCGTAGGGCTGAAGCTCTTCATGCGCGATCAGCCGGTTCTCAAGCCAGCTGATCGTGGGCTGCGCCGGAGCGTCGCCCAACTCAGTAGCGCGACGCTCCCAGAGGTTATGCAGCTCCTCGATGAGGCGTGTTTTGCCGAGCCCCGCCTCGCCGATAAGGCTAATTAGCTGGCCACAGCCCTGGCTAAGATCGGTAAGCGCCGCGCGGAGAACCGCCATCTCCGCTTCGCGGCCGGCTAGCGGCGGGTGGAGTCCGAGGACGTCCCACAAGCGACCCGGCTTGCTCCTGGCGCCGACGACACGGTACACCGGCACGGCGTCGTACTTGCTGCGGATGTCCAGCTTCCCGAGCGCCTCGAACTGGAAGAACGGAGCCGTCATTCGGTAGGTAGTCTCAGCGACCTGGATCGCTCCAGGTGGCGCAATCTGTTCCAGGCGCGCCGCCAGATTGATCGTGTCGCCCATCGCGGTGTATTCACTGGCTCGCTCGGAACCGAACTCGCCGACGACGACCGTGCCCGTGTTGATTCCGATGCGAACGTTGAAATCCAGCCCGTAGGCGTCGCTGACACGCTCGCGCAGCGGCTGGATCCCGTTCAGGATGTCCAGCGCCGCGAGAATCGCCCGCTGCGGATCATCCTCGTGAGAGCGGGGTGCGCCGAAGAACGCCAGAATCGAGTCGCCCATGAGCCTGGCTACCGTGCCGCCGTACCGTTCGACCGGCTGAATCAGGTAGTTGAACGCCTCGGCCATGATATCGGCCCAGTCTTCGGGATCGAGTTGACTGGCCATAGCAGTCGAGTTGCTTACGTCACAAAAGAGGACCGTCACTACGCGACGTTCATCAAGCGTCGCTGGCGTAGGTTCGCGCAGCTCGAGGAACTCCGGCGGGGGAAGTCCACCGGTTGCTGTGCGGGCGCTCTCTTCGATGAGGGCGCCGACAGCGGCAAACTGGTTCATGCATCGCCTCCTCTGGCGTTGGTTTCGCGCGACGTTGCGCGAATAGTTACCGAGCTATACGACCGGTCCAGATCCCGGTTACCCTGCCACGCGGGCTGCTCAAGCTACACCTTTGCGCCCGGCGAGGCCGATTTCGACCATTGCTCCAGATTAGGCTGTCGCACGGCGTCGGGATACACTCGAATTCAGGTTTTGGGGTATCTACAAATTCAGGTATCGCGGCAGCGCCGCCGAGCCTCGTGGAAAACGGCAGTTGGAGGGAGTGCGCCGGGCGAAACTGCCGGCTGTTTAGTTGAGGAGTCCGAGATCGCGGGCGCGGGCAACTGCCTGGGTGCGGCTGCTCACGCCAAGCTTGCCGTAGAGCCGCTGGTTGTAGGAACGGATCGTATTTACCGCCAGGAAGAGTTCATGGGCGATCTGAAGGTCAGTGTGCCCGGCGGCGATCAGCCGCAGCACCGATAGTTCACGCTCAGTCAGCGGCTCGATCAGGGTTGGTGTCGTGGCTGATTGTCGTGGCACGGGAGGCGAGGGAACCGGCCCGAACCCGGCAGGCACTGGCGCGGTGAGAAGCGGTATGAGAGCGGCCGCCAGTTCGGAGGGATCGTGTCCGCGGTTGCGCTCGACCAGAGCGTCGTATTCTGCCTCTGGCAGCTGGCTGGCAACGGCGGCGAGCAGTTGCTCGGCGCGGTCGCGCGTTTCACGGTCGCTTGCCGGATTGTCATGGGCGACTACCAGCGCGGATATGGCTTCGACTGGTTGACCCGTTCGAAGGAGCCAATCGCCAGCGCTGACTAGGAATGTGAGCAAAAGCCGTTTCAGGCCCGCCTCAGACATCAAGCGCAACCCCTCAGCGAAGTGACGACCAGCGGTATCAATATCACCGCTGGTACAAGCCATAAGGCCTAAACCGTTGAGAGCATGGGCGAGGGTGATCTGGTCGCCGATGTGCCGCGCGATAGCAAGGCTAGTCCGGTACAATCGTTCTGCTTCGACCAGGTCGCCCTGCAAGGCCGCGATTTTGGCCAGGTGGCTGAGGGCAGTGCCTTTCCCTTCGGGATCGTCGAACTCCTCCCGGATAGCGTAGCTTGCCTCATAGTGTTGCCGGGCGTCGGCGTAGTTTCTGCGCTCCATGGCGATGTGTCCCTGTTGATTGCGACAGTAGGCCAGATGCCAGCGATCGCCGACCTTTAGTGCCGCTACGGAGCATTGACGGGCGTACTCTCCGGCTGCTTCGAGATCCTCCTGCCACATCGCCGCCGCAGCCCGCAACCACCAGGCAGCTGGCAGGTTTCCGAGCCGGCCTTCCGCCGCGTTACGCTGGATCACCTCCGCGCTTTGCCGTTCAGCCGCGGCATAGTCCCCGTCGATCAAGGTGAGAAGCGCACGCCACAATTGTGGATCGGTCATCTGGCCGGGCGGCGGGGGGAAAGCCAGGCGAGCGTACCTCTCTTCGGCTTCCGTCAGCACGCCACGCATTGCGGGCACCTGTGCCAATCTATGGTTCATGCGCACGATGTCCACCAACATGGCGGCCAGAGCCCGGTCACCCGCGGCCGATCCCGCGGCAGCGCGCAGGACGGGTAGCCCCTCCTCCAGCATCGCGATGCCTTCCTGGTAGCGTGCGCGGCAGTCAAAGAAGACAGTGAGTGGATGAGCCGCCCGGCCGAGTGCCGCGGCGTCACCCACCGCTACCGCGTCATGCCAGGCTCCCCGGATGTTGTCCAGTTCGGTGGCGATCTCTAGGATCGCCTCGCGCTGAGCGCCCCCTGTTATTGGTAGGAAGCGAGCGGCTGCGAACGCCAGGTAGAAGTCGCGGTGCGCCGAATAGGTCCGTGTTGCATTTTTGTGGTCGGCGCGCAAGCGTTCCTCCGCATACTGGCGCAGGAGTTCGTGCAAATAGAAGCGCCCGTCGGGTCCGGCGCGCACCAGTGATTTGTCAACCAGCGATGACAGGAGCGGGAGGGTCGCGCCAGCGACGCGCTCGCCAGCGTCGCGACGGAACCCGCCCTGGAATACCGCCAGCCGCTGGAAGACACGCCGTTCGTCCTCCGTGAGCAACGCCAAAGAGTGGTCAAAAGCCGCCTGCATGCTGCGGTGACGTGCTGGGACGTTCCGCAGGTCACTCGACAGAAAGGCGATATTGCGTTCGATCTCGTCGGCGATCGCGTCGCACGTGAGCGTCTTGGTCCAGGCCGCCGCCAGTTCCAGCGCCAGGGGCAACCCCTCGGTGATACGACAGAGGCGGATCACTCCCTCGCGCTCCGCCTCGAGCGAAAAATCCCGCCGCGTCTGCCGTGCCCGCTCAACGAAGAGCTGGACGGCTTCGAACTTTCCGGGGACTCCTGCTTCGTCTTCAGCCGGCGTCGCCAACCCCGTGAGCGGATAGCGCCATTCTTCACGCAGGTTGAGCGCCTCGCGCGAAGTGACCAGCATCCGGAGACCCGGAGACGCTGCCAGCAACTCTCCTAGCCAGAGCGCCTCATCGAGAAGATGCTCGAAGTTGTCCAGGACGAGCAACAGGCGTAGCGGGTAAAGAAAGCGCGCTACCTGCTCACGCGCGTCTTCCTGCCCTTTCAGAATGTAGCCAAGCGCCTCCGCGAGTACGGTAACAATGGATTCAGCAGGGCTGACCGCCTGCAACGAGGCGTATGCGACTCCGTCCGCGAAGGACGGCTCGGTTGCTTCAGCAGCCTCGAGCGCGAGACGGGTCTTGCCGATACCGCCCGGCCCAATGATGGTCAGCAGCCGGTATTCGGAGGACGCGAGGAGGTCTGCCAGTTCGGCCAGTTCCGTCGTGCGGCCAATAAAGCTGGTCTGCCGCGCCGGCACAGAATGCCGGTGCGGTGATCGCGCATCCGTGAGAATCGAGCGGACCGACTCGATAGGGGACTCCGCTCGCTCCGCGCCTTGCGGTGCCATCACCGTCCCACCCATGCCTGCCAACTGTATGCGGTTTATGATACACCGGCGAGAGGAGTCACGCCGTTCTCTATCGCTTCGACTGTTCAGTTGCAATCACCATGAGTTCGATCAGCTCCAGGAGTGAGCGGCCGGCGAGATCCATGGCATATTGCTAGAGTTGAGCGACGCTGAGCTGGCGGAATTGAAGGAGGAAGGAGTCATCTGATGAACGATCTCCCGCGACTGGTGACCATTCACGAAGTCGGACCCCGTGACGGATTTCAGCCGGAAAAACGCTGGATTCCGACAGCGACAAAGATCGACGTCGTCAATGCATTGTCAGCGACCGGCTTACCGATGATCCAGGTCTCCTCGTTCGTTCACCCGCGTGCCATTCCACAACTGCGTGATGCCGACGACGTCTTTGCCGGCATTCGGCGAAACGATGACGTCCTGTACGATGCCCTGGTGCCAAACTTGCGCGGCGCGGAGCGGGCGATGAAGGCCAACGCCCCGATCTGGCACCTGATGCTCTCGGCGACCGAATCGCACAACCTCTCGAACGGCAATCGGAGTCGCGCGGAAACTTTGCAGGGGGTTGAACCGGTGGTAGAACTGGCTGCCGAGAACGGGTTCGAGCTTCACGGCGGACTGGCGGTCGCATTCGGTTGCCCGTATGAAGGTATTGTCCCTCTTCCGGAGCTGATCTGGGTGATCGACCAGTACCGCAGACTCGGCATACAGCATATCTCGCTCGGCGACACGACCGGCATGGCAAACCCGGTCCAGATCTACGAAACGATGATCGCTCTTCAGGAGCACGCCCCGGAACTCGACTGGACGCTCCATCTCCACGACACCCGCGGGATGGCGCTCGCCAATGTGCTGGCCGGATTGCGCGCCGGGATCACTACCTACGACAGTTCCATCGGCGGGCTTGGCGGCTGCCCTTACGCGCCTGGCGCGACCGGGAATGTAGCCACCGAAGATCTGGTGCATATGCTCCATGAGATGGGGATCGAGACCGGCGTCGATCTCGACGCCATCCTCGACATCTCCCGGCAACTGCCCGACATCGTCGGCCACCCTACCGAGAGCCGTCTGGTCAAAGCCGGCAAATCCTCGGATTTACATGAACTGGTCGTCTGACACGGCCTATTTGAAACCCGACATGACTTTTTCAATTGAGTAGGGACGAACCTTGTGTTCGCCCTGATAACGCTAATGCACACTATTCGGGCGAACACAAGGTTCGCCCCTACTACGATGTTAATTCAGGTTGTTTTCTCAAAAATTCTGTAACTCACACCCTGGTAAACCACGTGCGGATTGAGGGAGGAAACAGGCTCTCAGACCTATTCCTGTTCCGGCGCGGTATCAGGTTCGTCCTGGCCACCTGAGAACCGATCGATCAGGAACCGGTTCATCGTCAGGCGCCCGTAGTGTTGTTCGCCTTGCTGAATAGTGATCAAAATCGCAACCGATTTTCCAGCAACGCTCAGCGGGATCTTGTCGTTCGGACTGAACTGCTCCGCACAGGCATCGCAGGAGAACTGCTCAAGATCTCGCACCCGAATGGTCTTGTTGCCGGGGTTTCGCATGGCTCGTAGCGCGGTTGCCTTATCCTTCGGCAGCCCGCCATTGCCGTGCTGAATGCAGACAACCGGTCGGTGCGGATAGATCGTGCACTCACCGGCGTCGCCCAGCCACGGGCAGAATTCCTGGTCGTCATCCATTGCCCGAACCAGTGCGCGTTCCAGCGTCGCCGGGGATATCTCTCCGCGTTCGATAGCTTCAGTGATGACTGCCTGATCTTCTGGCAGCATCTTGAGATCTCGTTTGCAACAGCCTCCGTCAATGGCTTTGCAAAAGCAGTACTGGCTGGCCTGCTCGTCCAGTTCCAGCACATCACGTCGTAGTTGAATGTAGCTCTCGTTCGTAGGCAT
>CAZNYB010000008.1:37726-72398 GCA_964577155.1 uncultured Thermomicrobiales bacterium
ACCCCTCCAACAGCAACGTCTCTGGATCTTCAATCAGCTCTTTGATCCTGACCAGGAACTGCACGGCGGTTGAGCCATCGACTACGCGATGGTCGTAGGAGAGCGCGATGTACATCATTGGCCGGATGACAACCTCGCCGTCGAGAGCGATTGGCCGCTCTTCGATCTTGTGCATGCCGAGAATACCAACCTGCGGGGTATTCAGGATCGGCGTCGAGAGCAGAGAGCCGAAAACGCCACCGTTGGTGATGGTAAAGGTGCCGCCCTGTAGCTCGGGGATCGTCAGCTTGTTGTCCCGGGCGCGCAGCCCAAGGTCACGGATACCTTGTTCCAGTTCGGCAAAACTCTGGCGGTCAGCGTCACGGACGACCGGAACAACCAACCCCTCTTCAACGCCGACGGCGATGCCGATGTCATAGTAGTGTTTGAGGACCAGCTCATCGCCCTGCATTTCCGAATTCACTGTCGGGAATGCTTTGAGCGCGCCAACAGCCGCTTTGGTAAAGAAGGACATAAAGCCGAGCCGGACGCCATGACGCTGTTCGAACTCGTCCCGGCGGCGTTTCCGGAGATCCATCACGGCAGTCATGTCGACTTCGTTGAAAGTCGTCAGCATCGCCGCCGTGTGTTGCGCCTCTACCAGCCGGCTGGCAATCGTCTGGCGACGACGGGAGAGCCGGACCCGCTCCTCCCGTCCATTTTCATAGACCGGAGACGGGGCTGGCGCAGGCGCGGTTGGAGAAGAAACCGGAGGAGCTTCGGTAGCTGCCGGTTGAGCCGGAATATCCACCTGACGAATACGCCCTCGCGGACCGGTTCCGGCAACCGATGACAGGTCGACGGCTCGCTCGGCCGCCAGGCGGCGAGCCGCGGGACCAGCTGGCGCGCTGGCGCTGGCTTTCGCAGGTTCAGGAGCAGGAGCTTCTGCCTTTGGCTCGGAAGCGTCAGCAGTCCCGGCGCTGGTAGCGGGCGGAGCTTCGGCTTCAGCCCCTTCTTCGATGGTGCCCAGCAGTTCGCCGACCTCGACCGTCTCGCCTTCCTGGCGATCAACGCTTGCCAGCACACCGGCCGTTTCAGCCGGTATCTCAACATTCACCTTGTCAGTTTCCAGCTCAACCAGTGGTTCGCTACGTGCGACCGCTTCCCCTGGTTCTTTCAGCCACTGGACGATAACCGCGTCGACAATCGATTCACCAAGCGCCGGAACGCGAATTTCTATTGACATGTCTTACTCCATCGAATGCCTTGCGGTCTAATCATCTGCCGCGCTGGCCTGTACGGCGCGTTTCACCTGCAGCGCATCTTGCACGATTCGGGTTTGAATTTCACGGTGATATTCCAGGGAACCTTCAGCAGGACTCGCCTCTTCCCGCCGGCCCATATACTGCACGTTAAATTGCCTGCCAACCAGCTTCACCAGGCGCGGGGCCATGTAGGTCCAGGCGCCCATGTTGCGAGGCTCTTCCTGAACCCAGACGATCTCTTCCAGATTCTGATAGCCGGCGATAATCTCTTCTAGCCTGCTGATATCCAACGGATAGAGTTCTTCAACCCTGACAACGGCGACGTCTTCGACATTCTGGAACAACTCGCTGGTTGCCAGGTCAACGTATATCTTGCCGCTGCACAGGACGAGTCTGCGAACCTTGTTCCGCCTGGTGTTAGCGGACTCATCGTCGATGATCGTCTGAAATGATCCGGCTGCCAGATCAACCAGACTGGAGCCTGCCATCGGATGCCGCAGCAAACTCTTGGGAGTCATGAGAATCAGCGGGCGGCGGTCCCGGTTATTGCCGATCATCTTCGATTGCCGTCGCAATATATGGAAGTACTGCGCCGACGTCGTCAGGTTAGCTACCCGGATGTTGTCGTTTGCCGAGAGCTGGAGAAATCGCTCGAGCCGGGCGCTGGAATGTTCAGGTCCCTGACCTTCGTACCCGTGGGGAAGCAGCAGGACCAACCCGGAGCTTTGAAGCCACTTAGCCGGGGCGGTGGTGATGAATTGATCGATAATCACCTGGGCCGAGTTGGCGAAATCGCCGAACTGCGCCTCCCAGAGCACCAGCGCCTCCGACGCCGACACGCTGTAGCCATATTCGAAACCGAGAACAGCCGCCTCGGAGAGCGGGCTGTTGTAGACGGCAAACGAAGCGTCCGCCTCCTGAAGCTGTTGGAGCAGAGTCAACGAGGCATAGGAACTGGCATCGTGCAGCACCAGGTGCCGGTGGCTGAACGTGCCTCGTTCAGTATCCTGGCCGGTCATCCGGATTGGCACCCCGTCTGCCAGAATACTGGCGAACGCCAGTGATTCCGCGTGTGCCCAATCGATCGCGCCTGGCTGCTCCAGCGCTTCTTTTCGTCGAATGAGTTGACGACCTAGCTTGCTGTTCAGGGTGAAATCGTCAGGAAAGCTGTGCAGTTCTTCATTGAAGATCATCAGCTGTTCGGCATCAACCTCGGTCTCGTATGATGTTGGCAGGTTGTCATTGTTATCGGCAGCTTCCTCCTCGAGGTCTGCGCCTTCCTGCACCAGCCGGCGGATCTCGACGAGGTTGTCAATATGGGCGTTCAGCAGCTGCTCCCCTTCGCCTTCGGGGATAACGCCTTCCCGCTCAAGCCGGGATGCCCAGAGCGCTCTCGTCGTCGGGTGGCTGGTGATTGATTCATACATTCCCGGCTGGGTAAACGTTGGTTCGTCGCCTTCATTGTGTCCCCAGCGCCGGTAGCCGACCAGATCGATCAGGAAATCACGGTTGAATGTGTTCCGGTAATCGAGCGCCATGCGGGCGATGCCGAGCGCGGCCACCGGATCATCGGCATTCACATGCACGACTGGAATCTCGAACCCTTTCGCCAGATCACTGGCATAGAGTGTCGACCGGCTGTCGTCTGGATCTGTCGTGAAGCCGACCTGATTATTCGTGATGATGTGCAAAGTGCCGCCGGTGTTGTACCCACGCAACCTGGCCAGATTGAGCGTCTCGCTGACAATGCCCTGTCCCGGGAAGGCGGCGTCGCCATGGAGGATGACCGGCAACGAGGCGTTGTAGTTCTGCTCTGGCTCCCCGGGCTTGCTGCGGTTCTCCTGCCTGGCCCGCGCCAGCCCTTCAGCCACCGGATCGACGTACTCAAGGTGGCTGGGGTTTGGAGCGAGCAACACCGAAATGTCCCCGCTTTTGGCATGGTTCGAACGCCAACCCATATGGTATTTGACATCGCCTGAATAGCCCGGATCACTGATGTCCGGCAAGCCGTAAGCCGGGCGGGGAACGTGCTCAAATTCAGCGATCATTGCCGAATACGGCTTGCCAAGCACGTGAGTGAGAACGTTGAGCCGGCCACGGTGGGCCATCCCGATGATAACCCCCTGAATGCCCTGCTGGTGGGCCTGGTAAATCGTCTCCTCCAGCATCGGCACCAGCACATCCATGCCTTCAATCGAGAAGCGTTTCTGACCAAGATAGGACTGATGTAAAAACTGTTCGAACCCCTCGACTTTCGTGAGCGACTGCAGGATCGCTGTTTTCTCACCTTCATCAAATGGCTGCAGGTACCGGCCACTCTCAGCAGCTTCGTACAGCCAGTCGCGCTCTGCCTTGTCCTGGATGTGGTGGAACTCGTAGCCAGTCGTGTCGCTGTAGATGGCAAGCAATTGTCGGGTAATATCAAGCGCGCTATCGTAATCCCCGAACCTTGTTCCCGTGATTGCAGACGCCGGGATACTTGCCAGATCAGCGGTTGTTAGCCCGTAGGTCTCAGGTTGGAGCTCATCAGGGATCTTGTCATGGTTCTTACGGATCGGGTTCAGATCCGCTCCCAGATGTCCGTAGCGCCGGATAAATCCGCTGTAGGAGGCGGCTGCGCCAATCAGTTTCGGATCGATCCCGGCGATTGCTGTTCCAGCCGGGATGGCCGCTGTTACGGCAGTCGGCGTCCAGTTCGCAAAATAGTCCCTGGTGGCCTCATCAACAGAAGCCGGGTCAGCCAGGTACTGTTCGTATAGCTCAAGGACATACGCCGCATTGGGGCCATGGAAAGCCGTTCCAGTATCCATCTCCCTGCCCATCTCACTTGAGAGGTTCTACGAGATCGCTTTCATCCGGAAATCGAAGCCACAAATCCCAGAGTTGCCTTGATTCTCCGGAGAATGTTTTCGTTATTGTACACGCAGGTTCTCTCAATTTACTGGCAGGGCAGGCCAGATTCCCCGGGCAGGCACCAGAGCCGATCCGGCAGTAACCGTTTGGACAAATCTGAGCTTATGATAACGGATGTGAAACGATTTCACATCTGAAATTGACACAACGCGCAACCTCTTGCGATCCTATGTACTGTGATGACAGTCATTCTGGTGATTATTCACGCATTAGTGATACCTGAGTCATGCCTGTTGTTTGACATCTCATTTCAAAGGAGTTATGGTGACAGATCCGTCGCATCAATCCGAAATTCAGATTGGCCCACGCATCCGTGAGCTGCGCCACGAACGCGGCCTGACCCTGACCGAGCTTGCTTCCGAGGCAGGCATATCAGCAAGTCACCTCTCAAGGCTGGAACGCAATCAAGCGGTCCCATCCTTTACAGTGGCAGCATCCATCGCCTCCGTCGTTGGCGTATTGCCGAGCGATCTCATTCCTCAAGAGAGCGCGGGAATCGGAAGCGCGTCCGTTTCGAGCTAGTCAGCAACCGTCAAAGGTCACTCTGGAAACTCATCCCGTACCCGACTGGCAGTCGTAGCTATTCAGTTGTCTTCGACTGCCAGCTTCATTTAACAATACGCTGATCGTCCCCTCTTCTTCATATTCTTCTCCCTTCACCTGGCTGCGACTCCATGCCCGCCAGACAAGATCAATTTCCGTTTCTCGCATCCAGGTCGTACCATTTCTCTCGGATCAGCGTTGCCTGTAGCTGGAGGAAGTCAATGCCAGGGACGAATGGAACAGATGAAGGGGTCCTGCGCGCCTGGCTTGATCGCGAGGCGAGTGAATGGGACCGGGACTACGAGCAAGCGATGGCAGATACTGTCAACCACCTGCAGATCGTCTGTTTCGTCGATACCCGTGAAAACCTGCTGGCATCTGGCAAGACAGAAGCAGAGATCGGCGAGACGACCCTGCAGCTCTACGAGGACGGCATCGTTGATATCTTTCAGTTCGCCCGCGCGTCAGGCGCGATAAGCAGTGACAATGCCTGGGCCAGAGTGAAAACGACCTACCGGAAACTGGCAATCGAAGATGGCGCGACCGAAGCTGTCCGGCAAGCCCTCGACGATGGACTGTACCGGGTTGATGAGTTCTCGGCCGGTGACGCGGCACTCTACACCTCCTGGAAACGAGCCTTGATGCTATTCCTCTACCACCACGCAGCCAGCCAGGCAGCCGACCAGCAGCCATACCCGGGAAGAGATGCCAGCGAAGAAGAAAAATTCACCTGGGCCTATGCCTGTCTTGAAGAGATTGAAGATCACGCCGCATTTCATATCACTCTGGCCAGCTATCTCTACGATCCAGGCGTCTTTCCAGTCGCCGACGCTGTTCTTGATCATCAGATAGACGAAATCCTGACATTTGAAACCGGGATGATGCAGCAACCGCGCTTCGATCTCATTATGAATACCGGTCTGCGCTGGTTGGTTGGAGCCGTCGAACGTGACTGAGCGATTTCGCCAAACCATTCGGGATGGCCGGGTGCAGGTCATCACTGTCTTCGCATTGATCGTGTTTGCAGCCATCGCCGTCATCGCCAGCCAGTACGACAACACCGGCGTCCAGGAGATACAGGGCATCCGGCGAGTGCAGACTGATGGCACCCGCTGCGCGATTACCCTGCCGGACGGCTGGAGCTGGAGGCCGGCAAGCTGGACGGCGGTATCGCCAAACGGGACCGAGCTCGGTTTTACCGAGATGATATTTGGACGCCCGCAAAACCCGGAATGGGAAGAAATCCGTGAAGATCTGATTGAGCGTAACACCGGCCGGAGCGGCGTCGATGTTGAGGCGACGGAGGACACCGTCTGGGTTGATTTCGGTGAAGATGGCGGGCTGAGCTACACCCACCGCTTCGATCGGGCCGGATGTAGCCTCACCTTCTCCAGAGCAGAGGGCGCGCGTGAGAAAGAGTACGATACCTGGATAGAGATAATAGATTCTCTTGAGCGCACCGCGCCAACCGGCCAGGCAGAACCGAACGGACAGAAGGGGGATTCATGAGCAACACGGCGAGTTACCGAGAGCGGGTCGGGTTCAATATCCGGCGCGGGCGCGCCTCCCGGGCGATCGAATTGATCCAGCAGGCAGAGGATGCTGGCGTGCGCACTGTATGGATGACGATGTCATCTACCGGGTCGGACACGCCAACCCTCTATGCCGCGGCCGCCATACAGACGGAAACAATCGCCCTTGGAACTTCAATCGTGCCGGCATTCACCCGCCAGCCGATCGCTCTCGCCAGCCAGGCGCTTGTCCTGGACGATCTCGCGCCGGGCCGAATCCGGCTAGGCATCGGAACCAGCCACGCGCCGGATATGGTCGGACGCTGGGGACTCCCGTTTGACCTCCCGATGGCCAGGCTCCGGGAGTATTTGCAGGTGCTGCGAACCGCCCTTCACACCGGCGAAGTCAACTTCTCCGGCGACTATTACAACGTCAAAACGAAGATCTCCGGCGCACCTGGGACACCGGTTCTCATCTCAGCGATGCGGCCGCGTATGTTCGAGCTGGCAGGCGAGCTCTCCGACGGCGGCATCTCCTGGCTTGGTCCGCTCGATTACATCGCCAATGTCTCACGACCGGCTCTGGAACGCGGCGCGGAGCAGGCAGGAAGAGCCTGTCCGCCGCTGATTACCCACGTCTCCGTCGCCCTAACTACCGACGCCGAGGCAGCACGAGCTGCCGCCCGCAAAGAGCTGGCGTTCTACACCCGGTTGCCTTACTACCAGAACCTCTTCGCTGACGCCGGGTATCCTCTCGAATCCGGCGGCGAGTTCGGTGACGCGCTGCTCGATCAGTTGCTGCTCTACGGAGACGACGATGCGGTGAGCGAACAGATGGTCCGGTTGCTCGATTCCGGCCACGACGAACTCCTGGCCATGCCAGTCACTGTCGAAGATCGGTACGATGAAGAGATGCGGTTGATGAACCTGATCGGGAATCTCTAACGCCATGACCGTGATGACCCAGGTGAAACAGCCTGCGAGCGAGCAAGAAATATAGCGCAGTTCACGGTGTCAATGACCGGGATTCGTAGGCCAGCACGAGATTAGCCATTCACGCATTGTTATTCAGTAGTACGTCTTCGGATCTGGTGGCAGGAGAGAGACAGGCAACAGTGAGACGACCGGGATTTTGGATTCCTACGCTCATCATAGCGCTTGTCCTGACTGGCTGCATCAGCGGCGGGAGCGATGCCCAGAACAGCGGCCCGCCCGGCCAGATCACGCGACCGGCCGATGTTAGCCTGGCGCTGGATGATCCCGGCGCTGTCAGAGCCTTCAACACAGCCGATCTCTTCCTGACCGACTGGTTTTTTCTTGGCAACCCGGAAGCCGCTGCCAACCGGATCAGCCTGAATCTGCGTCAGCCCTGGGAATCACTGCTTTCCGAAACCGGGGTCGATGGCAATTGCTCGTTCCGTCAGGTTGGCGGTCCACCGCTCGATGCATCCGGCACGACAATCGCCCGCTACCAGATCGACGGCTGCCTGATCACGCCGCCCGGCGACAAGACCGCCACCCACATCAACGTCGGCGTCACCGCAACCGACACCAGCGCCTGGGTCATCAGTATCGAGTTCGATTAGCCAAACACCATTCAACGATTCTCAATCGGTTCGACGGTTATATTGCCCCAAAACCGACCGAGGCCGAGACCGCCTACGGAACAGAGTTGCGAGCTAAAGTCGAGCGACCATCCGAGCGTGATAGAGTGAACATTCATCGTTGGCACAACGATTACCAGACGAGGTGCACGCAGATGCTCTTACCGGAGCAACGGACTCTTAAACAAGCATTCGAACATGAGTACTGGGTGAAACAAAATGACTGGCAGGCATGCGCGGTCAACGAGAACGCTACCTGGCACTACATCGGAGCGACGCCATAGGACTCAGCAGTGTCATTCTATGTGTCTACGAGTACAAGATCGCTGGGATCAAGACGTATGAGAGGGTGGATTCCAAACAGTCGGTGCTGGTCATAAGGAAATCATTAGCGCATCCTGACGGCAGCGCCGGTCATCACTCCGCCTCCGCAACACTTGAATGCATGATGGCGTGCAGCTCACCCGGCTGGACATCGGTAGCTGTGGCGTCCATATAGATGATGTCGTATCGCTCGCGACCGACACGAATAGCGCCACGACGGATGCCAGCGCGCTTGAAGCCAGCGCGCTCATAGGCGCGCATCGCGCCCAGGTTGGTGGTATAAACCGCCAATTGGACGTTATAGAGGCCAAGCACATCGAAAGCATAGGCGAGCATGAGGCGGGTCGCTTCTGTGCCGTAACCCTTGCCCCAGACGTCGATCTCGCCAATTGCGATACCGTACTCTGCGGTACCACTATAGTGGTCGATGTTGCGCAGATCGAGGTAACCGATGGGGCGCATGGTGACCAGCTCGTAAATGGTGAAGACCACTGTCGCTCCTGCCGCTGCACGCTCAAACCAGCTGGATTCGTCTTCAAATGTAACCGGACGAATCGGCAAGTCCAGCGTGCGGGTCACCTGCAGTTCGTTGAACCAGCGCTGATAGGTGGCAATGAGATCGCGCCGAATGGGACCGAGTCCGACCTTTTCGCCGCGGATCATCACGATCGGATCGTCGACGTGTGGCTCGTGCATCGGGAGGCTCCTTCATATGGGTGGAGATATCTCGCGGAATTGTAGTAGCGGCGTCAAGACCGTGGGGTCGTTAGCTGCCATCGCAGGGAGCGCCGTTCTAGGCAGAACAGGCTAAGAGAATCTGGGGTGATCAAGTCGACCAATTATGCGACTATGCCATTCCAAGTCTCAAAAGCCATCACAGCAACCGACACCAGCGTCTGGGTCATCAGCATTGAGTTCGATTAGCCAGACATCAATTAACGATTCTCAATCGGTTCGATGGTTATATGGTCCTAAAACCCACCATTTCTGAGACAGACTGAATAGCCTGCTACAATCTACGATCCAGCATATATCCGGAGATGAGATAATGCACCAAAAGGTCGTGCGCCTTGCTGAATACTGTCGCCGTACATCTGCAAGGAGTCTCCCATGACCTCCGTCCTCATGGTTGTCACAGCCGCACGGTACTGGACGCTCACAGAAGGGACGAAACATCCGACAGAATTTTGGGCTGAGGAATTCGTCGTGCCCTATGCGACCTTCGCCGCCGCCAGATGGCACATCACCATCGCCACACCAGGCGGGCAGCCTCCGGTGGTCGATCAACTCAGCCTCGGCCTGTATGGCGTTCTGCCGCACAAGACCCGCAAGATCAAGCGCGAACTCGACCAACTGCAGAGCGTGCTTGCGCACCCAATGCACCTATCCGACGCTGAGGCAGATGCCTTCGATCCGGTTTTCTACCCTGGGGGCCATGGCCCGATGGAAGACCTCGCCTGTGATACCGTCTCCGGAGATCTGCTGACCACACGGCTCCCAAGCGGGCAACCGCTCGCCCTGTTGTGCCACGCACCCGCCGCGATCCTCGCAGCCAAACGTCCAGACGGCACTTCGCCATTCGCTGGATATCATATGACGGGACTGTCGAACCGTGAGGAGCGCCTCAATCGCTTTGCAAAGAAAGCGCCGTGGCTGCTCAAGGACAAACTCCGCGAGGTTGGGGTCGAGTACGTCAAAGCTCGCCTGCCGCTACGTCCATTCATCGTCGTCGATCGGGATCTGTACACGGGGCAGAATCCACAGTCATCCGAAAAGCTTGCAAACCGTATCGTCGCTGACCTGAACCCGTAATCGCTGTCGAGACGGAGATCGGTTGGCTGAGTTCTCATGTTTCAAAACGAGTGATTCTGAGACTTCCTCATCGTAGCGCAAGAGAAGGTATTTCTCCTGTTACAGGATCAAACAGGCTCCAGAAGCGCGCCATCTCCTCGCTGGTTCCTCTATTGAGTGTCACCTCACCATTCTCTATGACCTGCTGCCAGGAGATCCGGCCCATAAGAAGTCTTCGTAACAATAGCTCGCTAGAATGGATCTCAAGTGTCGCTTCTTTTGGGTCAGCTTCGAACACGTCCACGACTATCGAACGAATCGCAACTCCGTAGCTGTTGCCAGTATCGGTGCCGTGGAAACCTACCAACAATTCGACGCCTTCGCTTCGAGCAGGATCCAGACGGGTGGCAAGCGCTCGCAGCAGCAACGGGATCGGCACAGTAGCGATGACGTCCGGATTTGTCAGACTCCGCAACGATTCGTGCATCCTGCTGTGATTCAAGGTCCCATCGATCTCTTTGGCGGCCATCAGATAGTGGTTGCGCCACATAGGATTGAGTGCCTGATATCCAAGCTGGCGCAGTGCATCTGCTTTGAGCCTACGAGCATCTTGATCATCGGGGTCTAGGCGGAGTAGATGGGTCAGGATCTCCGCCGTCCAGCGGACATCACCCTCCCCGTATGCCCGGTCGGCGGCAGCCAGCACATCGCTGCGTCCACCCATCGCATCCACGTAGCGGGAGGATCGCTCGCGGCGCGGAAGTGGATCGAGGAAGGTCGGGTCACCTTCGAACCAACCGAAGGCAATGATGTAGATCTGTCGGACGATCTGCTTGACAGTGCCATAGAACTCACCGAGCCAGGAATGATCGCGCAGCTGAGGCGGCAGCTCTGAGATCTCCTCGACCAGCTCGTCGGGGGTTAGCCCACGCGCCATCAGCCGGTAGGTTTGATCATGGATGTATTGCATCGCATCCCGATAGGCGGTGAGCAGTTCTTGTACGTCGTCCTTGCCGGTGACCGGGCGACCATGTCCGAAAACCAGCGCTTGTGCCTCGAATCCGCGCAGCATGTCGATGGCACCAATCCATTGCCAGATATCACGAACGGCTCCACGCAAGGCATACAGGTTCGCCAGGCATTCGCCCTGGATCACGTCCGCCGAATGCAGGACACTATAATCAGGGAACCAGAGAACGATCCCGTCATCCGCTTCACTCGGCGCCTCGCGCAGGTGTACGCGGATGCCGACCACCTCAATGTCGAGCGACCCTTGAAACGTGATCGTCGGTGGTATCAGTCCCGGAGTACCAGCCCGTAGCAACGGCCCCAAGCCGACCTCCACCCGCCCATCAGCACTACATTCGAGATCCCAGCCGAATGAGTGGGCGAGGCGTAGCGGGCCCATGATCCCGAGGCTCGGATTACCTCGCATTCCGGCCAGGAACTTCTCGTGCGCGTAGATCTCTATCTTCCCTCCCTCGACCTCGGACGGATCGAGAAGGCCACGTGAGCCCGAGCTATGGTCGGGATGGCTGTGGGTGTAGATCAACGCTTTGATCGGCTTGTCACTGAACTGGCGCAGATCGGCTAGCGCCTCGCGCGCAGTTTCCTCGTTTTCCATGGAGTCGATGAGGATAATACCGTCGGTTCCGATCACCATTGTCATGTTGGCGTTGCCGTAGCCGACTGCGATATAGAAATCCTCCGCAACCTGGTAGACGCCCTGCTTCATCGTCTGCGCGTGCTTGGTTAGATGAGGATGGATAGTATCGCTGGGCTCTTCAAAAGCCAGATTCTGACCGGTCAAGTAAATGGGTTTTGTTATCGGCATCATGCACCTCTTCATTTCATTGAACGGAGCGCGATTGGAGGAGGGACGGAGACCGTTAGTCAGACACGTTCGCCTCGATAGTCTCTAATAGAGCGTTGACATGAATGTGCATACATTGCTGTTGATCCGGGCTGAGTCCAGCATCCAGCACCGTTTTCATCTCAGTCTCATACGTCTCACTTGCTGCAGCCAGCTTGTGCCTGCCGACATCCGTCAACGCAACACGACTAGCACGACGATCCGCAGCATCAGGTTCGCGACGGAGGAGTCCACTGCTCACGATGCGATCAACAACCTTGCTGGTTCCACCCACCGTCAAGCCCAGCGCATCGGCAACCTCACCGATGCGCAGACTTCCATCGGGTGATTGCTCGACGACGTGCAGCGGCCAGAAGAACGCCAGCGGCAGGTCATGCACTTCACGTAGCCTCATATCGATGCGATTCCATAACAGTATCTCCAGACGAACCAGGTCGCTCAGCCATTTGATCCGGCTCGGTGATTGCAGGCTCATTCAGTCGTCATTCCTCATCTGCCAGGGCAATATATATTCCATGGAAGTATATACTACGGAATCTATATTTAAGATTGGCTGAGCTAACGGAATCAGTCGACGATTGCGCAAATAGTTGTATCCGCTACTCAGCACCCACAACTATAGATAGGGCCGCTCCGCCGACCAGTTCCCGCTTCTGTCATACAAACCGTCATTGTGAACCTCGATTTCAATGTACGATGCACCGATCAGGCCAACCACGGCTATGTTGCTCGAAGCGATAGCCTCGACAACGGGAATATTCACTCCCAGAAAGATCATCGTTCAGCCGTTCAGGCGATGCCACACAGCTCCGGCGTCGGACGCTTGGAGAGGAGCAAACAGTGATATCAGAAGGGAGTTCTTCCATGATTCGATTTGACGATCAGGTCGTTCTCGTTACTGGTGCCGGGCGTGGGCTCGGACAAGTCTACGCGACTCAATTTGCGAACCGCGGCGCACAGGTCATCGTTCATGATGCAGGTGTCTCCCTCAACGGCACAGGACATGATACGAGCGTCGCAGACACGGTGGTAGACAAGATTCGGCGCGCTGGCGGTCTGGCCCACGCCGCATACGAAAATCTCGAATCATCCGAAGCCTGTCGCGCATTGATCACCAATGTCGCGAATGAGTTCGGACGGCTGGATGTCCTGGTTCATAATGCAGGCATCATCCACTACGAACGATTGGAAGATGTGAGCGAGGCCAGTTTGAGGCACGTGTTGAGTGTCAACCTTGAGGCGCCGCTCTGGCTGTCACAAGCGGTCCTGCCGATCATGTCGCGAAATCAGTATGGACGCATCGTGCTGACGGTTTCCGGCTATGGTTTGGAACCAGAGTACGATGTATTCGATTTGACCACGTATAGCGTCAGCAAAGCAGCGCAGTTTGGACTGATGAACGCATTAGCCGGACCCGCCAGAGCTGCCGGCGCGCAGATCAATGCGATTTCACCCGTGGCAGCCACCCGCATGTATCGCCGCTCGGTTGCAGCCGATGAGTTGTTGCCAGAGCAGGTTGCACCCGGAGTGCTCTTCCTGGCGTCGTCGCGGTGTACGTTCTCTGGGGTTGTGCTGCGTGCCAGTAACGGACGTTTTTCGGTGGGTCAGTACGGTTGGAACGCTGGTGTCAATTTTGGTCGGGAACCCACCTCACCCGAGGAGATCACTGCTCGCTGGGCGGACGTGAGCGCCGGGCTGGAGACAAGGCAAGAGAATCCACAGAAGTAATCGGGAAAGCCTCCGAAGACATCGAGAACGCTAACGATGTCACCTGCTCGATTCTGGAGGCTATATACCTCAGGGGCAGGTAGAATCACGCTCGATCTGGCTTACCCCTAGCGAATGTGACGCACTCATTCCTACTACTCTCACGTTGCAGAGAAACCTGCCTGACGACCGTACCTTTCAGGTCCCTGCCGTTTTATATATAGCAGTTCTATGCATAGTGTTACTATGTATAACCTGATGAGGATATTCCTCTTGTATCGATGGGTCAGGTGATGGAGTTAAACAAACAACTGATTGCCGCTTCCTCAACTCCGCTTGTCCTGGCAATTCTGGCCGAAGAGGACAGCTATGGCTACGCGATCTTGCAGCGTGTTCGGGAAGTTTCCGGAGGAAAAATGGAGTGGACAGACGGGATGCTCTACCCCGTCCTCCATCGGTTGGAGAGGCAAGGCCACATCGAGGCGCGTTGGGATGTCGCGGAAAGTGGACGTCGACGCAAGTACTATGCGCTTACTGCCAGCGGGCGAGCTCAGCTATCGGAGGAACGTCGGCAATGGCAAGCGGTGGACGAGACGCTCCGGGATATCTGGCATGCCCTCTACCTGTCCCATCCATCCACTTGCACGGCTTCAACTGACTTGCTGCCGGAGGGATCCTGAACATGTTGATGTCATACGAGCCGGACTCACTCGAAGAGCAGATCAGCCAGTGGCGGAACTATCTCCGTCGACGGCAATCGATCCACGCGACCGATGTAGCCGAGCTTGAAGACCATTTGCGCGAACAGGTAGCTGTCCTGGGCAGCGCGGGTCTCTCGAGCGATGAAGCCTTTCTGGTGGCGGTGAAGCGCATCGGCGACCTCGACTCTCTTTCCCGGGAGTTCGCGCTGGAGCATTCAGAACGACTTTGGAAGCAACTGGTCGCCCCTGCAGAGTCAGATGACTCGCGAGCAGCTGCCCAAACTGATGCCATGGTTGCCTTCTGTCTCGCGGTAGCGGCAGCTGTTGCAATCAAAGTGCCAGCGCTCTTCGGCATTCAGATAGACGATGATGCCGGGTTCTACGCTCGTAATCTGAGCCTGTTCGTGCTCCCATTTCTGACCGGTTATTTCGCCTGGAAACGGCGGCTGACCACGAAAACACTCCGCTGGCTGGCTCTGGCATTCGCTGTGGCGGTGGTCTTTGCCAACATCTATCCCTTCGTGCCGGAAGGCTCTACTGAAGTGCTCACAGCACTGCACCTGCCGATCGCACTCTGGCTGGTGGTGGGCATCGCGTACGCTGGCAATCGATGGGCTCAGGTAGGCGGCCGCATGGACTTCATTCGATTCTCGGGTGAACTCTTCATCTACTACGTACTAATCGCCCTCGGCGGTGGTGTGTTCATGGCTTTCATGGCGATGATATTTCGGTCCATCGGGATCGACGTTGAACCGTTCTTCGAGTCGTGGCTGTTACCGTGCGGAGCCGTTGGGGCTGTTGTGATCGCCTCCTGGCTTGTGGAAGCCAAGCAAAGTGTGATCGAGAATATGGCGCCGGTCTTAACGCGTATCTTCACCCCGCTGTTCGCCATCATGCTGATTACATTTCTCGGGACCATGCTCTGGACCGGGCAAGGAATCAGTATCGAGCGAGATGTGCTCATCGCCTTCGACATGCTGCTGTTACTCGTTCTTGGTCTCCTGCTCTATTCCCTCTCCGCCCGGGATTCCCTGTCACCACCTGGCGCATTCGATGTCGTGCAAATCGGGCTCGTCATCAGTGCGCTCCTGGTCGATTCAGTCGCGCTCTGGGCAATTGCTGACCGCATCACCGACTTTGGATTCACGCCGAATCGGGTGGCTGCCTTGGGAATGAACCTGATTCTCCTGGTCAATCTGTTATGGTCCGCGGTGCTCTACATCCGCTTTCTCAGCCGGCGCGGCTCGTTCATTAGCCTCGAACGGTGGCAGACACAGTATCTGTGGGTCTATGCGATCTGGGCGGCAACTGTTGTCATCGTCTTTCCGCCGGTGTTTGATTACATTTGACCTGACACCATGGCATGCGTTACAGACCAGTTGAGAGCGGTAAATAGATCAGTGTTCGATTGTGCTTAGCTGGTTTCGTGCCTTCATCGGCGCTGGTCAATAGCCCGTCGGCGTCACCGCGACCGACACCAGCGCCTGGGTCATCAGTATCGAGTTCGATTAGCCAAACTTCGTTCCTTGATATTCCACACACAAACCCTATCGGATACTCATTGTAACAAGCAGCCAGTTTGGATGAATACCAATGGGCAGGCACAACAGATATACGTGGAGAAGTCGCTTCGCATCACTATTGATCGAATATAGCAAATGGTCAGACAATGAGCTAGCTTCGACCGGGTCGACGATCATGTTATCCAAAAAATGAAGGTTTTCGAGACGGATGATATCTTCAATGTCTCCGTCACTATTCGGTTGCTACAGGTGTCCTCTCTACGCGGTACTATTCAGTTCGCACAGCTATTTTCTAATACGCAATTCATTGACTATGACGTCTTTGGCGGCGACAGAGCAATGTACCCGAAAGGTGATTGAGTTGGCAGCTCACGCCTACGAACCTGAAGACACTGCGACAGCAGTGATCCAAATCCAGCTACTTGGTGCATTTCAGGTGCGGGTCAACGGGCAATCAATCCCGGACAACGCCTGGCGTCAGCGGCGGGCTTCATCAATCGTCAAGTTGCTAGCGTTCGAGCCATCTCACCATCTCCACCGCGAGCGGCTCATCGACCTGCTATGGCCGGACCTGAGCTACGAAGCGGGTCTTAACAACCTGCGCCAGGCGCTGTATCATGCCCGCCGCCAGTTGCAGGCAGCAAATGTTCCGGCTTGCACGAGCCTGCGGCGTGAGGGCGATAGTCTCATCCTTGGAGATCCCGACCTGATCTGGGTCGATGTCCATGCCTACCGGACTGCGGCTGAACTGGCGCTGAAGGCTCCTTCAGATCAGAACATTCGAACTGCGCTGGACCTCTACAGCGGTGACTTGCTCGCTGATGATCCCTACGCGGAGTGGGCAGGTATGCACCGCCTAAATCTTAGATCCAGCTACATCGAACTGTTGATGTGGCTGGGAGATCTGCACGTCGAGATCAGGGAACCATACAGCGCGATAACCACGTTCCAGCGCCTTGTTCGGGAAGAACCGACACATGAACATGCACATCGCGCGCTCATGCGCCTCTATGCCACCGAATCCGGCCAGCCACACATGGCGCTGACCCAGTACGACCGGCTCGTCGCGATACTTGCTGACGAGTTGGACGTTGAACCGGAACCCGCTACCCGAGAACTAGCTCAGGCTATCGCCAGAGGTGAAATATCAGCCACCGATCGGCAAGTCAAATCCAGCTTTGACCTTCCATGGCCGGTAAGCTCAATCGTCGGGCGTACGCGTGAGCTAGCCGATCTGGAGGAGTTGTTGCGCTCCGGGCGTCTTGTCACGTTGACCGGCCCGGGAGGCATCGGGAAAACCCGGCTAGCCATCGAAGTCGCTCGGCGCACGGCTCGAGAATATGAGTTCGTTGCGTTTGTTGACCTCGCCCCACTCTCCAGCCCCGAGCTAGTCGTACCAGCCATCGCCGAGGCACTGGAGGTTCATGAGCTTAGTGAGCAGTACATTCTAACGACGCTCGCCAACAAACTGCGTGATCGGCATGTGCTGCTCGTCCTCGACAATTTCGAGCATCTCCGCGATGCTGGCCGGAACATCGCATTGCTACTAGAACAAGCCCCCACACTGGTAGTTCTCATCACGAGCCGTGTCCGGTTGCACTTGCGTGGTGAGCTCGAATTTCCAGTCCCACCTCTTGCCACTACTGGCGGAGTTGCACCAGGTGAATTCACCGAGGCCGCCAGGCTGTTCATCGAGCGAACCCGCAGCGCGCGTCCCGATTTCCAACTGACAAAAGAGAATCGAGACACGGTCGATGCTATCTGTCAACGACTTGCGGGTCTACCGTTAGCCCTCGAACTTACGGCTGCGCGCAGTCGTCTACTATCGCCGCAGTCAATTTTCGAGCGGCTGGAATGGCCTCTGACGTTCCTGACGTCTGGCGCGATGGATCTTCCCGCGCGGCAGCAAACGATCCGCGCAACCATCGAGTGGAGCGTTGATCTACTCACACCTGACCAACGGTCCTTCTTCATGCGCCTCAGTGTCTTCGCCGGCGGCTGGACGCTCGACGCCGCCAACGCAGTCGCAACGGACAACTACAAGTCAGATGGCGCATTGGAACACCTTGAGTCACTAACGGATAGTAACCTCGTCACCGGGCATGATCAGGCAATCGGGGAACTCCGGTTCGGAATGCTGGAAGTGATCCGGCAGTTTGGATTTGAACTGCTCTCCGCGAGCGGCCAGGAGACCGTTGTTCGAGATCGCCACGCAGCCTGGATTGCTCGGTTCATCGATCAGGCGAAGGAATTCATAGAAGGAGCGGAGCAGGTAATCTGGTTGGCTCGGTTGGAGAGTGAAAACGACAACATGCGCGCTGCCCTGGCCTGGCTTCGCGAACGTGGTAAAGCGGAAGCTGCTTTGCGGCTGATACCAACGCTCAGGCTGCATTGGTTCGGGCGTGGTCGAATGAGCGAAGGGCTAGAGCAGATCGAAGCAGTGATCAATCTCCCCGAAAGCGCGTCCTATCCCGCGCTCCAGGCCGACGCGTTGACCGTCGCTAGTTTTCTGGCTCGTGAGGCTGGAAACTATCAGCATGCGTATGACACAGCGAGAGCGACCTTGGCGATCAGCCATCGCATCCATGATCGAAAGCTCGCCGCAGATGCACTCGTCAATCTCGGCTATATTGCCTTCCGGCAGGGACAAATCGAAGATGCGCACGATATCTTGCAGCGCAGCCGGGCGGCGTACAGCGAACTGGGAAGCCAGCAAGGTATCGCAGACACCCTCGCCTTTCTGGCGTTGATTGATCTGGAGCGAAAACATCTCGATCTGGCCATCCAACGCCTTGAACAGTCGCTGGTAATCTGGAGTGAGCTGGATGACATTCAGGGCATCGCCTGGGCGCGCGCCCATCTCGGCCTCGTCCGTCTGGAACAGGCAGCATACCGTGCCGCATGGGATGAATTAATGGCCAGCCTCACTATTGCTGAGACGCTCGACTTTCGCGGTGATATCCATATCGTCTTCGACAGCCTCGCCCGGCTGGCCGCAATCCATCTGCAAGGGATGCTCGCCGTGCGGCTCTCAGCTACGGCCGCGTCAACTCGGGAGCAATCCAGGACTCGTCTCTCACCGGCCGAGCAGGAACGGGCTGATCGCTTCTTCAATGAGCTTCACACACTTGTAGACGACGAAACGATCGATAAAGTGTGGTCGGAACGTCACGATTGGACATTTGCCGGGATAATCAACCTCGTCGAAGAACAACTCGCGCCGTTGCTGCCCGATACATAATCGTTAACAGGTCTATTCACCCGACTAACGCTCCGCTAACGATCAGCCGTTACTGTGAGATTGCCGATATCCGTAACCAGCAAGGCAAGGAACATATGATGGCAACACAACAGATACAGACTCATATCCATGAAGCAGTCGTCGCAGACTTTCGTTCGACGTTGCGCGGCATGCTGCTGGCTCCAGGTGACGACGGCTATAACGCCAGCCGCAGCATCTGGAACGCGATGATCGATAACCGGCCGGCGCTTATCGTGCGCTGCCTGGGCGTATCCGATGTCATGTCCGCAGTCCGATTCGCGCGCGATCATGATCTCAGCCCGTCGATCAAGGGCGGCGGGCACAACGTTGCCGGTAAAGCGGTCTGCAACGATGGTCTCATGATTGACCTGTCGCTATTGAAGGGCATCTACATCGATCCGGCCACCCGGACCGCGCACGTCGAGCCTGGAGTCCTCTGGGGTGAGCTCGATCATGAAACACACGCCTTCGGCCTGGCAACCCCTGGAGGCGTCGTGGCCTCAACCGGCGTTGCCGGGCTAACGCTCGGCGGCGGACAGAGTTGGCTGACCGGCAAGTATGGCCTGACGATTGACAACCTGCTATCAGCGGATGTGGTGCTGGCCGATGGATCACTCGTGCATGCTAGCCCGGCCGAGAATCCAGATCTCTTCTGGGCATTGCGCGGGGCGGGCGCAAACTTCGGCGTCGTCACGTCGTTTGAGTTCCAGCTTCATCCGGTCGGCACGGTCCTCGGCGGCATGGTGATCCACTCGATTGACCACGCCAGGGACGTGCTGCGCTTCTACCGCGAATTCAGCAAGAATCAGCCGGATGAACTGACGACTTACGCCGCTATACTGACAGCAGCAGACGGCAACAAGGTCGTCGCGCTGGTTGTCTGCTACACGGGCGATCTGCGCGAGGGTGAACGTGTCCTGGCAGCGCTCCGCCAATTTGGAACGCCAGTAGTCGACTTGATTGAAGCGATGCCGTTCACAGCCCAGCAAGGTTTGATCGGCCAGAGTTTCCCGGACGGACGGCTCAACTACTGGAAAAGCGGTCTGACTGACACGATCAGCGATCCGTTGATCGAGACGCTCATTGAATACGCCGACCGGATCCCTTCGCCTCACACGGCAATCGTCTTCGCTGATTGCCACGGCGCGTACAGAAGGGTCAGTAACAGTGCGACTGCCTATGGTCATCGGCATTTGCAGTATGACCTCGTGATCTTGTCGGCCTGGACGGATCCTGCCGACAATGAAACCAATATCTCGTGGACACGCGATCTGTTTCAGTCAGCTGAACCAGAACTGTCGGTTAATGTTTATGTAAACGATCTTGGAGAAGAAGGGACTGACCGCGTTCGCCATGCATATGGCGAAAACTTTGAGCGATTGGTCGAGCTTAAGACACGCTACGACCCGACCAACCTGTTCCGCCTGAACCAGAACATCAACCCCGCAGGCTAGTGGGAAAGGCCGGCGAGTCGAGTGCGGTCGTCAATTCAACCTGGGAATCCGCTGACGCAGTTGCCCAATTGAGGGACAGAGCCTTGTTTCGCTCTCACTACGATGATATCTGGGAGCAACTGACCGCTTCAAGCGAGCAGCCGTATCGTGGTGAGGTTGTCAATTCAAGCTGAGTGATCAGCCGAACGTTCCTGCAACAGCTATGTTGTCTCATCTACTATCCGGGTAGGAGTTTCATGCAAAACTCATCCGGCGTCATGGATCACATTCAAATGAGATCGAACAGTACATCAACAAGGGCTTGTGGATCGGTAATCATGGCAAGGTGACTGGCCTTAATCTCGCGAAATTGCCAGGCGGGGTCGTTGCGAGCCTGATCTCCGAATATGGTGATCATAGCGCCTGGGCGAGTGGGTGTACACAGGATGTATGAATGTTGGACGGATTCAGCCGCATGTGGATCAAGACTGACTGCCTGCGTCAGGGTAGCCAGGGGCTGTGGAGTGAGTCGCCTCTCGACCCAGCGCCGGTCTGACTCGTCAACAATCCCGATGTCACCTTCAGGGGCTGGCAACTTCCAGCCACTTGGATCCTGGGTGATCCGATCACGCCAGAAATTGACGTGATCGTATAACTCGTGGTCTTCGAGCAGATCAAAGACCGAACGACCGTCCGACGGGATATAGGCGTCGAGATAGATGACGTGGTTGATACGATCCGGGATGCGGCTGGCAACTACTCCGACGACCACGCCACCATAACTACCCCCAACCAGGATGACGTTTTCGAGGTCTTCAAATTCCATGACATTAACGACATCTTGAACCTGGGTTTCAAAGTCAACATCTGGAGTCGCCAGGTGGACACGTTCACCAAGACCGGTCAATGTTGGCGCATAGACCTCGTGTCCGGCTGCTCGGAGCAGTGGTGTCAGCTTCTTCCAACACCAGCCACCACCCCAGGCACCGTGGACGAGAACGAATGTAGCCATCTCCGCCACCCTCCAGACCAATCAGTTTCGCTGTCGATAACGACAGATTGTAGCAAAGAAGAATATCTTTTCGATGTAAGACGACTAGCAGTTGAAGCCAACCAGCCTTAGTTAGCTCCTGAGAACGAGTCACCAGGTCTAGTTAACGATGCTTAATATGAACACTAAGTAGAAACCTTCGCGCCGTCACCGCGACCGACACCAGCGCTTAGGTCATCAGCATCGAATTTGAGTAGGAATGATGCATTTCCGATAAACTTGTAGCACTTCAGTGCGGTTCGGCAAATGTCAAGTTATCTGTTCGGATGACTGATGAGAGAGTTTTTATGACAGATGCTACGAAGACATACAGGATTGCTCCTGAGCTTGAAAAAGCCTTGCTCGCTGCTGCTACGTCCGGCAATGCTGTTCGTGTTAAAGGCAAGAGTACTCATTCTTTGTATGTCTCCATCGATTCGAAAAACATCTGGTCTGGCTACGATCCCAAGGCCTTGATTGATGCAGTAGAAGAAAGCTCAATCAACCCGTATAGCGCAACACAAGAAGAACTTGAAGGACTTCTTGCAGATCTGGCTGCTGCGCGTGAGCAAGATAGCACCGGAAGGCCAGCGTAAAGCTCAGCGATGGCGTACTTGTACGACACCAACGTCATCATCTATTACATCAACGGTGAAGATAGTGCGCGTCAGCTATTTCTCAAACATGCTCCTGATGGGATAGCGATCAGCACGATCGCTTATATGGAGGTGCTCGACGGTATCCCGGCTAGCCCCAATCCAACGGTGGCTGGGCAACGATTCACAACGCTCATGAACCATCTTCCAGTGATTGACTTTACCCGGGACGAAGCGGAAAAATGCGTGCAGATTCGCCAAAACCTAAGACGCGAAGGAAGAGAGTGGAGGCGGCGGGCGGTTGACCTGATGATTGCGGCAACTGCTATGGAGCACAATCTAGTCCTCGTCACGAATAACCCCGCAGATTACTCAGACATCAACGGGTTGAATGTCGAAATCGCACCTCTATCCAGATAGCCAAACAGATCCATCACCAGCACTTTACGCATCGCTCGGTCCCGGCTGGTATCCCGTCTGCTCTGCCCAGAGTTCGGCGGCGCGGATGATGAGGTCGGTTACCGGATCCTTGACATCGTAGTAGGCGTCCTGATCGTAAGGGTGCAACCGGGCCAGTGCCTCTTTGATCTGCCGGTACGCGCCAGCTGAGGTCGGATCGGTTCGTAGATAATCACGAAACAGCAGAGCATAACGCTGGTTGGCCCGGCCAGCCTGCCGAACGTGGAAATTGGTTCTCCGCTGACTGGCAGGCTCACGGAAGTAGACTTTTCGCCACTCATCGGGATCGGGGTCATAGCCAGGAGGCACATGATCACCGGTAATATCTGTCCTCAGGGTGTAGCCAAGCGGCTGCAATGCAGCTGCGATCGGTTCTGCATCCAGTTCGGCGACAGTCACCTGGATGTCGATTACATCCTTGGCGGCCAGCCCGGGCACCGATGTCGAACCGATATGATCGATGCGTAGCGCACGGCAGCCAAGCGCCTCCCGCAACGGGCTGGCTAACTCCAGAAACTGCTCCGGCCAGCTTGGGTCATAGGGCAATATCTCGATCCTACCGCTCATAGAAATCCCTTTATGTGTCTCAATTTGTAACGCTTCAAACTGAAGCATCTGGTGTACGGCGTATACTCCGAACCGTGCCTGGTATACAGTAATGCAACGTCGTCAATACTGAACCTGACGATTCTACCGATTCCAATCCGATCACATCGAAGGTGTAACGAAATGCAATATGTCGCGTTCCTCCGCGGCATCAACGTCGGAGGAAACAAAAAAGTGCCGATGGCAGAACTACGGGAGCTATGCGTCTCACTGGGATTTACGGATGTCAAAACGCTGTTGAACAGCGGAAACATCGTCTTTGAATGTACCGGAACGACGGAACAACAGCTGGTATCCAAGATCGAAGATGCCATCAAGCGAACGTTCGGATTTGAGAGCAAGGTGATCGTTCGGTCGATGTCTCACATTGGGGCTATCGTTGAAGAGGATCCGTTCAGGGAAACTGCTATTGATTCAGATACCCGTCTCTACGTCACGTTCTTGAGAACGTCATCGGAAAATCAGTTGGAACTTCCTTTTCAGTCGGATAATGGCGATTTTCGGATCCTCTGCGGAGCCGATCGAGAAGTATTCACGCTGCTGAATGTGAAAACCGCTCGATCAGTCGACGCGATGAAATTCATCGAGCAACAATACGGCAAAGATGTTACGACGAGAAACTGGAATACGATTCTGAGAATTGATTCGCTCTCGAAACAGAGGACCTCAGCTTGACAGACCGTTCGATCACTGCTTGAATGGATGTAACAGACGAATATGCCACGGGAGCTACGGGGGCTTGGGGAACCAGGCTGAGAGGGTAGCCAATCTGCTACCGACCGTTAGGACCTGACCTGGGTAATTCCAGCGTAGGGATGTAATGAGATGAGTTTCCACGAAACCTCTCTCACCACTCGGCAACGAGAACGCTGGACAACCGTACCGGCGTTTTTTGTGCCAGTCGCGATCTACCAGTGAACAGCATTCCAGCGGTATTCCACCCGGACCTCCCGTGGAGGAAATACCGGATGCCGTGCCTGAAACAGTAACCACAACCAATCCAGCCTTCACCGCTGACTCATCAGAGGCAGTCGGCATTCGTGATGTCACCGTTCGTTTTGACGGCGTCCCGGCTGTCGCGGGGGCTCATCTCAGCGTCGGGCGCGGCGAGTTTGTCGCGCTGCTCGGTCCTTCTGGTTGCGGCAAGAGCACACTGCTCAACGTCGTAGCTGGCCTGCTGCAACCCGATGAAGGTGAGATCAGGCTTGATGGAGCGCCAGTCGAGCAGCGGCGCGGCCGGACCGCCTACATGCCTCAGCGAGATGCGCTGCTGCCCTGGCGTTCGGTCATCGACAACGCCATTCTCGGGCTGGAAGTAGCGGGCCGGAGCAAAAGCGAGTCCAGGCAGCGAGCCGGGGAGATGCTGCCGCGCTTTGGCCTGCGGGATACCGGCAATCTCTACCCGGCTGCGCTCTCGGGCGGCATGCGTCAGCGAGTGGCATTTCTCCGGACCGTGCTCACCGACCATCAAGTGCTGCTGCTGGATGAACCGTTCGGCGCGCTGGACGCCCTCACTCGCCGTGAGATGCAAGAGTGGTTGCTCGATCTCTGGAGCGAACTGGGTCGCACCATCTTGATGGTGACCCACGACGTTGAAGAGGCGTTGCTGCTGGCGGACCGCGTGGCCGTGATGACCGCCAGGCCGGGCAGGATCAAGCTCACCGAGAAGGTACAGCTACCCCGCCCCCGGCATGCCGACATGATCGGCGATCCGGTGCTGGTCAAGCAGAAGGTACAGCTCCTCCAAGCGCTGCGGTCCGAAATGTCCGGCATGGAGTCCAGGACATGATTGAAACAACCGGACAGCAATCGCGATCGCAGGCCGCAACAGACCAGAGATCCCGGCTCCGTCCGGTGCTGACCGGATTACTCGGCTGGATTGCGCCAGCCCTGGCGTTGATTGCCCTGCTGCTGATCTGGGAAATCGGCGTTCGGATCGACAATACGCCGAAGTGGTTCCTGCCTCGGCCAACGGTCATATTTCAGGAGGCGTACCACTCGCGGTCGCTGCTCTGGGCCAATACGGTGACAACACTCAAGGAGATCTTCCTGGGCTACAGCATCGCATTCGTCGTCGGCGTCGTCAGCGCCCTGGCGATTTCCGCGTCGAGGCTCGCCGAACGCACCCTGTACCCACTGATAGTCGCCAGCCAGGCGATCCCGATCATCGCTCTCGCGCCAATTCTGCTGATCTGGTTCGGCTACGGGCTGACGCCAAAGGTGATCGTCGTCGTGATGATCTGTTACTTCCCGATTGCCGTGAACATGGCCGACGGGTTGCGTTCCGCGGATCGTGACGCACTGGCGCTGCTCTACAGCATGGGAGCCAGCCGCTGGCAGGTGATGAGGCTGGTGAAAATCCCGTCATCACTGCCCTACCTTATCTCGGGCGCTCGAATCGCCGCCGCTGTCTCGGTGATCGGCGCGGTTGTCGGTGAGTGGATCGGCGCTTCATCCGGTCTCGGCTATTTGATGACCCGTTCGGCCTCTCAATTTCTTACCGCGCGATTGTTCGCCGCCGTCTTTATCGCGGCGATTATAGGCGTTGTGTTGTTTGCGCTCGTTGCCCTGCTCGGGCGGATCCTCGTCCCCTGGCAGGATGCCGGCCGGGTCGACGAGCGATAAGTTTGATTTAGATGTGAGGAGAAGATCGATTATGTCAAGATTATTCCTTTCCAGAGGTGTTCGAATCACCGGCCTGCTGCTTGTGCTGGCGTTGCTTCTAGGCGTGCTGGTTGCCTGCAGCGGCGACGATGATGACGACCCGACAGCGACGGAAGCCTCGTCAACACCGACTGCCGGACAATCCGGCAGCAGCGAAACAGCAACCGGAGGCACTGATGAACCTGCCGGAGAGCCGGATGAAGTCAGTATCGCCCTGGACTGGTTCCCCTGGGGTAACCACAGCGGACTCTATCTGGCGGAGGAGAACGGCTATTTCGCCGACGAGAATCTCACCGTCAACATCTATGTGCCTGGCAATCCGGAAGACGGTCTGAAGCTGGTCGGCTCCGGGCAGGATGACTTCGCCATCTCGTACCAGGCAGACGTGTTGCTGGCACGCGGCGAAGAGATCCCGGTTGTTTCCGTCGCCGCGCTGGTCCAGCACCCATTGAACTCGATCATGTCGCTTGGGTCGTCTGGCATCGAAACACCGGCTGATCTCGAAGGCAAAAAAGTTGGCATGGCCGGAGTGCCGAGCGACGAAGCATTGCTCGCTGGCGTGCTCGCCACCGCCGATCTGACATTGGACGATGTCGAAATGGTCAACGTCGGTTTCGACCTGGTCCCTGCCCTACTCTCGGAGAGCGTCGATGCAGTGATCGGCGCATACTGGGTGCATGAGTCGATTCTGATCGAGCAGGAAGGTGAAACGGTCAACGTGCTCCGGCTTGAAGATTGGGATATCCCTGACTACTACGAACTGGTGCTGGTAACCAGCGAAGATATGATCCAGAACAACCCGGATATCGTCCAGCGGTTCGTCCGCGCGCTCCAGATGGGTTACGCCGATGCCGAAGCCGACCAGGCTGCGGCGATCGCTGCCCTGGTTGCAGATGCTCCAGATACCAATGTAGAAGTCGAAGAAGCCGGAATCCCGCTGCTTGCGCCGTACTGGACCGACGAAGGCGCTGTCGCCTTCGGCACCCAGACCAGCGCTGTCTGGGACGCCTATGCGACCTGGCTTCAGGAGAATGGCTTGCTCAGCGAGGATGTCTCAGCCAGCGACGCCTTCACCAACGAATTTGTCGCGAACTAGCACATCGCTCGTGGTCCGAGAAGCCACAATATGACGATGAAAGCGGGTAATGGCTAGGAACCAACGTTGACTGGTAGGGGCGAACCTTGTGTTCGCCCGGTATTTTGACTTATGCATAAAACGGGCGAACACAAGGTTCGCCCCTACTTTTGTTGCAACACGGCAGTGCCGGCTACCGGACGATGTCCTGACCGGCAGTTCCCATCGATTGCAGCAGTTCGTCCAGTTCACCAGCGGTGACGATCACCAGGTCGCCCGGCATCGTCATCTGCAGGCTTGCCAAGGCAACGCCGCTGCGCAGAGCGGCGTTAATGTTCTGCCGGTTTTCCAGCCAGCTATGGAGAAAACCGGCGGCGAAGGCATCGCCCGCGCCAACCGGATCGACAACTTCCACCGGCAACGCCGCTTGTTCGGACACCGCGCCATCGCGAGTTCGAGCGGTGACGCCAGCCTCACCGGCTGTGACAACGACCAGCCCGGCTACCGAGAGATCCAGCAACCCGGCGGCGATCTCGCTGGCGTCGCCGGTCAGATTCCAGATCGTCCGGGCGTCCGCCATCCCACAAAAGATGACGTCGGCACAGGCCAGAAGAGGAGCGAGTCCGGATCTGGCATCATCCGGTTCCCAGAGCAGAGAGCGGTAGTTGACATCCAGGGTCACCAGCGTGCCTGCGGCTCTGGCTGCCGTCGCCAGCCGCTCGCAAATACGGGCGCAGTTCTCCGACAACGCCGGGGTGATCCCGGTCAGGTGCAGCAGTCGGGATAGCCGGACGATCTCCGGATCGATCCGCTCCGCATCCAGCTCCGCAACCGCGGCTCCCGACCTGTCGTAGATCACCCGGGTTGGTCTCGGCGTCGCGCCAGGTTCCAGATAGTAGACCCCGGCACGTCCGGAATCCTCCCAGACAACGTGACTGGTATCGACACCGTGCTTGCGGATACTCGTCTCAATTTTCCGGCCCAGTGGATTCCGGGGTAGCGCCGAAAACCAGGTGACCCGGCGGCCAAGCCGAGCTAGCGCTATGGCGAGATTGGACTCAGTGCCGCCAATCGAGAGGTCGAGTGTCTCAACATCTTCGAGCCTGCGGTGGTCCGGAACGGCAAGCCGGATCATCGTTTCGCCAAAAGTGATCAGGTCATATGGCCGGTCCAGGCGATCACTCGTCATCAATGATCTAGCGACCTTTGCTGGTGGCGGACACCGCCGCAGTCAATCCGGAGACCCACTCGTAGTCGCGCTTTGCCACCCGCAGGCCGACAGCGGAGTCGGAACGCACGATGCCAGGGATCCGGGAGAGGTGATTAGTGAGGAATTCGTACAACCCGGCCTGATCCTGGAACGCGGCGGTGAAGACGATATCGTAGACACCGGTGGTAATAATCAGGCACATGACTTCCGGGTAGGCAACGAGTTTGTCGGCAACTTCTTCGACCTTGTCGGTCTGGGTCTGGATCGAGATGACGCTGGTCAAGTGGTAACCGAGCTGTTCTGGCTCAATCAGCGCGGTAATTCTCAGTAGTCCGCTCTCAGTCAACCGCCGGACCCGGTAGCGAACCGTAGCCTCCGGCACGTCGAGCTGGCGGGCAATTTCCCGGTTGGAACAACGCCCGTCCACCTGCAACATGGCGATGATCTGCCGATCGAGATCATCCGGTTCGATAGTGCGGGCTGCTGGACTGTTACTGCTACTCTGTTCTGGTTCTACCGTGCCATCCGAGATAGCGTCCGGGCTGTTCATCCAGCTCTATCTTTCTTCTAGGTTCCTGTTTCAGTCGCTTCCCGGATTCGGGGAATCAGTAGTTATCGATCTAAAAAAGAGATGCCAGTTCAGCGCACAGATTAAGAATCGTATCCAGGTGCACAGCTCCTCCTGATAGTATAACGGGCGACCGTTTGCAGTAGAAACAGGACCGGTTCCAGGATGAGTTTCAGATACTTCGTCGTCATCAATGACTAGCCGGCCGGTAGGCAATGCAATGCATGAGCAGCCTACTGTACGGGGTGAACCGGTCCACAATCTACGGGCTGTGAATCAGCACTCCAGTCTTGTGGTCACGTTCTTGATTGATCTGACGTGCTACGACATCGCTATCGCTTAATCTATCCGTTCGATCTCTCCCGGCCGCCATGATTTGTCGAAGAATGGTTCCAACGGGCTATAGAGGCGTAAGACTACAAACCAGCCCTTGTCCGGCACTGTCTGGATCCAGTTTTCTGCTGGCACTCCGTCCGGACGCTCGGGTCCAAAGTACACCGTCGTGGACCCGTCATCAGACGCGGAAGCCGCTGGCGTCGGATAGGACTGGCTACCTGAACGTGGATACCGCTGCGGAGTTTCGAGCATCGACCTGGACTGGTTATCGTAGACGATCAACGACCAGAATCGCCCGGCCGGAATGTTAGGCGGAAGGATAATTTTGTAGGTCAATCCCCCATCCAGAGTCGCTCCGCTAGCATCCAAGAACGCAGCCAGATACTGTGAGCCAATCCCGGTCAAATACATACACATCGCCGGAGTGATCCCGGTGGCGACGTACAAGAACGCGGTCCGAGCATTGACATTCCGAGCGCCGGTGGCTGGCGAGAGCTGAACACCATCCTTCGTGATCCGCGGCGGTGGAGTGCTGAATTGGTATCCACCGGTGAAGAGCGGATTCGTCCACTGTGAATCGGTATCCGGGAAGTAATGAAAGTCCTCGCTTTCTCGGCCCCGAAATGCCACCGTACGGGCGATCGCATTGCCGGCTGCGACGGCTTCGGTGAGTATGGCTCGCATCCGTTCATCCGGTTGAAAAGGCTGACCTTTCACGATGCCGATGGCCGCCATTGGGCCTACCAATTCTGGTTCGAGAGCATCCGCGGGTTCAGCCTGGATAGCATCGTTGAGTATTTCCCAGAACGAGTAGTCGTTGGGTGGCAAGGTGTTCATCACTGCCCCGGACCCCTCAACAAAGCGAGGAGCGGTTGGCTCGGTGAGTTGTCCGAGTGGCGCTTTGTCGGCGAGAAAACTTGCTATCGATGCGCCATAACCGCCTGGCACGTAGGGATATACCTTATAGGTTGCTTTGATCTGTTTAACTCCAGGAACTGGATCATTGTCCTCCAGGAAGCGCCGGCCAAGAACGCAGATTCGATATGTCTTCGCCTGCCGGACAAACATTCCGCCTTCAGGAAGCTGACCGTCGTATCCGGGAGGAAGAAACAGGTACCTGCCACCTTCTGACCGATCAGCTCCTGGCAAACCGAAATCACTGACCCAGCCCCACCACATATCGTCGACGACGCCGAGACTCTCCGGCGGCATTTCGACCACGAGCGGCCCGGAAGACAGGTCCAGGAAACTTAAGTAGTAAATGGTGTCGCTGTTGCCGGTTAAAAACAGGGACGCTGCATCCATCAATTCGGAAAAGAGCAGGACATCGTTGTCCTTCACACCATTATCGAGGAACCCCTTGTGAAGGGCATACATTGATACCGCAGGCAAGCCATTGAGATAGGCGTTGACAGCGTGGTGGAAATCCAGTTGATCGTATACCTGTTGTACCGTATCTTCGGTCGGTATTCCCATTGGGAAGTCAAATGTGCCAAGTCGAGTTTTGACCTGTTCTGGGGTAGAAAACGAGCTCGTATCGATATGCTGCTGGCTCAAACATTTCCTCCATGATTCTTGTCTAACAATCGTTGGAACGTTAGTCATCCGACTGACTCAATTTACGCTTCAAAGTATTACTAAAATTTTAACGCTCTGGGAATGAACCAGGAGACGGCTGGTGACGAACGGCGGCCATCCCCAAGGGACTACCGGCTGATGAGAATCCTCTCCCGGATCAGCCAACAGTTCTCTTTCCAACCGCGGTATCTAATCTAGGTCTGAGCCTGCAACTCGGCCATGCTCCGCGGGTTGTTCTTCTCGCCCGCGGTAAACGGATTGGCCCAGTCAACAGTGCCGGAAGAGAACCGGTTGGGGTCGAACGGACCAATATCAAAGGCGGTTTCGCCGTCGACGATCAGATCGGCCATGATGCGTCCGGCGACCGGCGCAAGAGAAAAACCACCGCCGTTGTAACCAGCGCTGATGAAGAGGCCATCGGCCTGGCTGTACCTGCCGATCAGCGGTTTGCCGTCGGCGGTAAAGCCCATCGGTCCCGCCCAGGAACGGGCTACGTTGATATTGCTGACTGCCGGGAACAGCGTCACCAGACAGCTGGCGCAACCGGCGACGCATTTGAGGTGGCTCTCCTCGGTCAGCAGGCCGAGGCCTTCATTGACATCATCGCGCCGGAATCCACCACAGATGAGCTGACCGGTCGGTGTCTGCCGGCCGTATTCCTTGTCGTAGTTCGTCCCGAACGCCATGGGAAGCACCGGCGGCACCGGCTGGGTCACGATGATCTGCCCGCGAGCAGGAACCAGCGCGCCCTCCGGCAGATCCGGAAGCAGTCCAGCCGTCCAGGCGTTTGTGGCGACGACCACAGTAGCCGTCTCGATCACCCCGCGTGATGTTGCGACACCGGTGACCTTGCCATTTGCGGTCAGAATCTCGGTGACCGTTGTCCAGGGAAAGACAGCACCCCCGTGGTCACGTGTTCCATTCGCCAGCCCGTTGACCAGCTTGAATGGCCAGTGGTGGCCGCTCCGCTTGCTGTATTTCGCGCCCAGCAGGTGGTCGGACGCGACGGGGATGAGTTCTTGAAGCTCATGCCGGTCGAGCAATTGCAAACCGGCTTCCAGGGCGACATCCTCACCGATCGTCTCCAGCGACTCGACCAGATGCTGCCACATCGCTTCGTCCTGGGCGATATCGACCGAACCGGTGATCGTCAGTTCAAAGTCGTCGCCTAGCTCAGCCGGTAGTTCTTCCGAAAGCAGCCGGAAGTTCTCGGTCGTCATCGCATAATAGGCTCGACCGTCCCGGCTAGCCAGCCTCGACCCGCCAATACCGGTCTGGCCAGCGTTGCGGCCGGATGCTCCCGAGCAGATCCCGCGCATCTCAACCAGCACAACATCCTGACCACGTTTTGCCAGCTGGTAGGCGGCTGCCGTGCCGGCCACCCCACCACCGATGACGACGACATCTGCGGATCCAGGCAACGGTCCCAGCCCGTCATCGGGCTGCTGTTGCTCGATTCGACTCATCAACGTTGTTCCCTTTCATCACCGGGGTGCATCAGAGTACGCACCACAAAAGGAGGCAGGAAGTGCCACGCTAGAACTGGCAGACAGCCAGTTGGACGATACCAGCGTCACGGGAAGAGCAACTGAAAGCCCGCGCCTGCCAGCATAAACAGAATGATAACGCCAATGATGAGCAGCGCCACTCCGCCAAAGGTGACGGCCAGCTGCCGGACGCCATGCCACAGGTCCGAGCGCTGCATCTCAACGGTCCGGGACCGGACTCGCTGGGAAGGATCACGCCGTTGGCCGGCCGGGCGCGGCGGGGGGCTTACGCCATTCGTATAGCGTTGCCGGACCGTGTCAGCCATGACATTGCTCCGCACAACCCGGTCATACTCCCGGCGCACCCCCGGTTGCGAGAGCACGGTATAGGCAACGTTGATCGTCTTGGCCGTTTCTTCGGCTAGGTCACGGGTGACTGGATCAGTGAAATTATCCGGGTGATTCTTGCGCATCATCGCCCGGTAGCTGCGGGTAATCTCATCTTTCGAAGCGGTCACCGGCACGTTCAGAATGGCGTAGTAGTCAACATCCGGGTCAAATTGTCGTACAGCTGGCACGTTCTAGCGTTCAATCTTCATATTCGCTCATCTCTCAATACGGAGATAGCTGAACAATCGGATTAAACCACGCTGCCCGCGGTCCGATGCTGTCTCACCAGTGTTCTTGACTGGAGAGCAACCAACAACCGGTTAGCTGATCAGAGCGATGCCCATGGCATTGTTAAACTCACCGTTGCCATCACCCAAACTACCCCATTGGCCGAGGAAGGCGCCATATCTATCAAATACCTGAATTCGACTGTTGTTTACATCTGCAATATAGACCAAGCCAAACATGCTATCGACCGCGATGCCGTCCGGGTTATTGAATTGTCCGGGTCCGGATCCGCCAGAGCCCCACTGCCGCAAGTAGTTGCCAAACTGATCGAAGACCTGCACACGATTGTTCCCACCGTCGGTCACGAAAACTTCACCAGAATCTCCGATGGCGATCCCTGCTGGTCGCTGGAATTCACCATTCCCGCTTCCTTCCACACCCCACTCTCGGATGAACGCTCCACTGGGATCAAATACCTGGATGCGATCGTTGAAGACTCCGTCAACCACGTACACCAGCCCGTGAGCATCGACAGCGACGCCAACTGGAAGGTCAAATTCGCCAGGGACATCACCCCGCCCTCCCCAGGTCGTGATGAAGTTTCCAAAGAGATCAAACACCTGCACCCGAGCAACGGTAATCACTGTTTCTGTGGTGTAGACGCGTCCGGCTTTGCGATCAACAGTGATCCCGCTCGGTCCAGCGAACTGGCCGGTTCCTTCTCCAGCACTACCCCACTGCCGGAGATAGTTTCCGCTGGGATCAAACACCTGTACATTGTCAAGAGTCAGGTCAAAAACATAACTGTTATTCGCCGCATCGGTCGCTATTGCTCTCGGATTTAAGAACTGACCAGGATCAGTGCCTAACGATCCCCAACTGCTGATAAACGTTCCGTCATCGAAGAATTTCTGTACCCGGTGATTGAAAAAATCAACCACCACAACCAGAGGCCGCTGGCTCAACTTCCTTTCCGAGAAACCACACCAATCGGTCGACGGTACCTGACGCAGCTGCTGTTCACTATCGTAGGCGCAGGCTTTCACCGGAACCACCGACGACGGCAACTCCAGCTGCTGTTGATTCCGGCCACACTGACCATTCGCGAGGAAATACATCGCGTAGAACCCGGTACAGATCTTGATCGGTTTCGTGTTGCTGAAGGTCACTAACGACTGCCCCCGGCCGCAGCGGCCGTGCCGGTCCAGGTAAAGACGGTTGCTGCTATCCCGGCAGAGTGGACCCTCCAAAGGAAAGACATCCTGATACTGAGGAGGCACTCCGGGTCGTGCACCTTCCGTGTCAGCAGAGGTAGGACCGGCCATCAGCACTCCAGCGAAGGTAGCCAGCAGCAGTGCCAGACTCGCCATCACCAGACCAGAGCGGCGGGGGAGGAAGGGTCTCACGCATGTTCCCTTTCATATATTGACATTGTGACTGCTGGCAGGGTAAAGCAGCACCGTTGCTGTGTCAACATCAGGCCCAACCTGGTGAACCGTTGATCAAACAGGTCGACCTGATCAATTGAAGTGCATTCGAGCTGGGATAACGCAGCCCAACAGCATCGTCTCATACAGAATGCGACAAATGTATCGAGCCAGGCGGAAAACTCATCGGCATGGCATCTTCAGAACGCTCAATTTTCGGTACGATCAGGAAGGTAAGCAACCGGGTTAGAAAAACAGGGTATCACTAGAAAGTTCACGAGAATATGATCACTGAACAGGAACGAAAACAGGCTGCCGAAGCGCTCTACCGGGCGGAGATTGACCGGGTCATGACCGACCCGATCTCGATTGCCTTTCCGGAAGCCGAGGTTGAAGACGCCTACCGCATCGCCCAGTTGGTCACAGAGATGAAGATCGCTGACGGCCGGGAGGTGCGGGGCCAGAAGATCGGCCTCACTTCAAAAGCCATGCAGGAGACGGTCGGCGTTGACGAGCCGGACTACGGCAATATCTTCGACAACTGGTTCGTCGACGAGGGCAGCATCATCCCGATGAGCCGGATGAACAC
>CAZNYB010000009.1:0-51515 GCA_964577155.1 uncultured Thermomicrobiales bacterium
GCCGAAGTTCGGATCGCCGGTTGATTTCCTGAACGCTATCCAGATTGGCAACAACGAATGGTTCACCGGGTGGCAACCCGTAGAACCGATCACGTATCTCACGGACAATGTATGTCGCCTCTATGCGACCAACCTTGAGCGGAAAGGTGTCGCCAATACTCAGCGGCTCATCTCCTACCCAGTCTTTCGAAACGATAGCTGGAATTGGATTTGATTCCGTGCCAATATCGGTGATCAGCTGTTCGGTGGAGATGACTTCCGGGAAGTGAGCGTCCGCCCGTGTTCCGGCTGTCACGGCGGCGTAATCCAGTACATCGAGGGCCAGGAAGTCGACGAACTGTGGAGTGGTGTTGTCGTTGATTATCTCGGCGGATGGATCCCGGTAACCGGTTGCCATGGCTTCAATCGATTCCACGCTCGATAGATCCAGAAGCCGTGATACCGGACCGCCGGTTCGGGTTGAGGTTATCAGGTAGTCCGCGCCAACTTCCTGCCAGCTCGCTTCTTGCTGACCTTCTTCTATCGAGTTTCGAATGACTGACGCAAAGACGGCAACACTCACCGCGAGGAGTATGACCAGAATCGGCAGCCGTGCAGCTCGTGGTTGTTGAAGGATTCTCCGGAAACCGAGATATGGAACAAGATCGGAGCGGAGTGATCCGAGCCAGCTGAAAACCCGGATGATGAACGGGTAAAGCTTCAGGGTAAGGATACCGACGGCAAGCCCAAGCAAGGCTGGCACGGCCGCCAGCAGCGGGTCGAACGACGTGTCGCTGCCGTCGATTGCGCCGCCCGAAAGACCCCGGCGACGTAGGAGAATGACCGCGCCGACCGCGAGCACCACAATGAGCCATTCGAACACACGCCGCCTGACAGATGATCGGCCGACCAAATCACGGTCCTGCAGCAGTGATCCAAGATCTCGATTGATCAACGAAAGCGAAGCAGCGACGACAATGAGCGTGGAGGCGACGGCTAACACCAGTGTGATTTGAAAGGACAGGTCTGACCTGCGTCCCGGGACAAGCAGGATAGCTGTAATCAATGCAACCAGGGCTGCGGGCACACTCAGCACCAGACCTTCGGTAAACCGGGATGCGAGCAGCTGCCCGTGCGAAGCCCCCCGGCTTCGTAACAGCACGATCGTGTCCCTGCGTCTGACCGATATTAATGCTGCCAGCACGGCGATAACCGCCAGAGCAACGGCAAACAGGCCAATAGATGCAAGAGCAAGAACCGAAATTGTGAGCTGACGCTGATCGGTGAAGGCGGTGAGGATCCGTGAGAGACCGGTGGACAGCGAGCGCTCCTGTGCCCTGGAAAAGGAGCCGCTCTGGTACTGAACTTCGAGATTTCTGAGATCGGAGGCAAGCTCATCAACCATCCCGGCATTCATTGCATCGGCGTCCACGAAATATCGCCAGGTGTAGTTCCACAGTGCCGGGCTGGTGTCGTCCAGTAACCGGCCATAATCATCTGGTGACATCAGTCCAGTGGCGTAGACCAGCACAAAATCCGCCGTTTCCTCTATCTCGGCGCGGTGAAGTCGCAGGTCGTTGTTCCAGTAGGCTGCGTCAGGCTCGATGATTTCGATGATTCCCGACACTTCCACCGCGATCATGTAGTCCAGGATACTGATTGGGATACCACGGTAGAGGATGTCTTCCTGATCGGGCTGCATGATCAGACGGTCTCCAAGCCCGATGCGAAGATCATCGAGGGTACTCTGCGTCACCGCAATCTCATAGAGCGGCATTTCAACATCAACTAGTTCGATCTCCGGCTCGGCAGGAGTTGCCTCGCCTTCAGCATCAGATTCGCTGGAATCCACGTCGGCGTTTGCTTCAGTTGCGACCGGAAACTGGATGACAACCGGTTCCCGGGTGCCAGGCAGCTTGCCTGCGACAAGTTCTATCTGCTCGTCAATATCCTGCTGGTACCGCAAGCGCAAAAATCGTGGGAATGGAGATGGGGCTTCTCCAGGCAATGAGGAGAGTGTGTAACGAGGTGAATCAGTGACATATTGCTCGCCGTTAATGATTGATTGCACCGACTCGGGCATCTCCTCATCAAGAAAACGAACCCCTTCGGTCTCAACACGTTGGAAAGGATCGTCAGGCACATCATTGTAGCGAGTTGCCAGGCTGGTGCTGATATTGCGGGCAAGCGGCGAAGCTGAATTGACTGCCTCTTTGAGGCCGTCGTCGGACATCTGATTAAACAGCATCGGCATGGCTGCCAGGAACAGACCGGTAAGAAAGACGACAGCGAGCAGGGTGCAGATAACCACCAGATCAGAGCGCAACTGTCTCAGCACAAGCCCCGGTCCGGTGAATAGTCCTGCGAACCGTGACGTCTTTTGCGATGTTGAGGTGACTGCCATGCCTAATCTTCACCTAGTCTGAGAAGCGACCCTAAACCCATCCTTCGCAGCAGAAGAGCCAGGGTGAGGATCACAGCGCCGAGGACGGCGATGACGAGCAATTCAAGCCAGAGTATGCTAACCCATGGATAGATAACTATGACCGAAGGGACGATAGTCCGAGCCTGTTGCGTGATCGAAATCAGCGGCAATACGATCCAGGCCAGGACCAGTCCAATAAATGTGCCAAACACCAGGCTGATGAGAACGAGGATCCCGTGTTCCAGAGAGAGCCAGCCGGCTAGTTGTCTGGATGAGAGTCCTAATGCTCGAAGCAGGGCAAACTCAGTTAGACGCTCGCGGGCAGAAACAGCAGCGCTAACCGCAAAACCAAGCGCCGCGAAGATTGCGGCTGCTACAAATCCCATTGACAGCGATCCTATTGCGCCCAGCGCAACTGGATCAGATTTTAGCGTATCCGCCTGATCAATCCTGTCGACGACACGCTGGCTGGAATATGGATCCGCAAGAAGTGTCGCTGCCACATCTGGAATCGCTGCTCCGCTAACGCTCACCCAACGTTCGGTTGCGCCTCTGATGCCATCCCCGGGCACGAAGGCCATCATCTGAAATGTTGGCAAGTCAATGATGAACACTTCTTCACGTTCCGGGTCTACGGTCGGGAAACTGGTTACTGATCCAACGATCTCCGCGTTCGCCGCTGCCGCACTCAGCGTTGATAGCGGGATACTGTCTCCGATTTCTGTATCGGTCAGCGCCAGAAAGTGACCGCTGGCGATAACGGCAATTTGCTCTGGCAGCGTTGTTCCATATGGACGGAAACTGTAGTAGACCGGGAACGGGAAATTCCCGTCCACCGCCCCGGACAGGATATCGATCTTTAACCCGTTCTCAGGTTGTTCAGCGCTGTAACTGGCTGAAGGTAAGAAAAAGGCATTGATCAGATTCGAGTATTCTAATTGCCAGCTATCCTGATTCAGGTCGGTTGTAATCGGTGTCCAGTTGTCGCCGGATGGTTCTTCACTTGCGTGCAGTCCAGATATCTCAATCGTTGCTTCCCTCTGGATGCCGATCGGGGATGGGGCTTGAATTTCGATGTCAACCAGACTGAGCGGGAATTCAGGCGTTGCGACCTGGCCATTTGTCATAGTGTACGGCAGCGTGACTTCAACTCGTTCCCTGCCGCAACTCAGATCATTCGGTTCTTGCGCGATTTGTTCGCCTGCCGTCGAAGTGTCCTCCTGCCCGTCTTCGTCGACTTCGGCACAGCTCGCATTGATCGGTCCCAGATTAATGCGGTACAGGAGGCCCGCTGCATCCTGAACGACGAGCTGAGCCGACGGGTTAAATTCCAGGTTGCGTGATGGTATGAATTCGGGGATCTGAACACTTTCATCAAGTGGCACGATATCCACAGTGACCTCGAGCGCCAGCCGTTCGGGAGTTCCCGGGATGGGAATGGTCGCGATACTTGGCCGCCTGTCCACCAGCTCTTGCATCAGTGCTGAAAAGGGTTGGTCAGCCAGGTCATCACGAAATTGGACTACGTCGGCTGCTTCAGTTGCATCAAGATATACAAACCGGCCACTGCCGGAAGATCGCGAAAGGTTGCCAAATTGCCTTAACACCGGCATTGACAGACTGACCCCATCCGCCTGCAACTGCGCGTTTTCGAGATTGAGTTCAGGAATCGAGCTGTTGAATCGCCGGTTCGGGTTAACCCGCACGTCAGCTCCGACAGCGTAGTTTGCCTGATCGTCTTGTGACTGTTTCCAGGTGGTTGTAAACGAAGCCGCAAAAAGTCCGATCGCGACGGCCATGATAAGCAGGAGAGCCGATCTGGCGTACCGCAACGGTCTTCGCGCTACTTGCCATGCGCTCAGCGCAGGCACAGCTGTCGTCCGTGAGGTCGCGCTCCGTTCAGCGATGCGGGCGATGAGCGGTATGGAACGGAGCGCCAGAATCGCTCCGGCTAGAAGCCCGAGAGCCGGAGCAGCGACGAGAAGCGGGTCAATCCCGAGCCGTCCCTGGACGGTGGACGTCAACGGCGCGCCGTAGCGCCGAAGCTGCCAGAATGCAACCGCGGCGACCACGAGAAGCGCAAGGTCGATACCAGTGCGCTGCACCATGTTCTGTGACCGTTGCCTCCCGCTCGAAACATACGCCTGATTAAAGGACTGAGCGGAGCGGTAGGCTGGAATTGCAAGCGCAATGATACAACCAAGCGCAGCTAGCAGGGCAAGGACATACGACGTTCTCGTGACAACCGGGACGATTTCCAGATTAATGGACGCAAGCGGACCGACGTCGTTCAGAATTCTCAGCACGAGTGCCGCGATCCAGGGCGCTAGCAGCGCCGCCGGAATGGTGAGCAAAATGCCTTCCATCGTTGCCATGGTAAGCACCTGCCGGCTGCTTGCCCCCCGTGATCGAAGGAGTTCTGTCTCCACCTTCCGGCTCTCGACCAGCAATCCTGCTGTCAGCAATAGGGCATATCCAGCGAGGATGGCAAGCTGAACGGTGAGAATCAGTACACCGGATCGGGTTACGAGCAGCGATCGTTCGGTATCTCGTAGGATCTGGATGACGCTCGTTTCGACGGAATATCTGTTGCCGGCATTTCGGCCGCGATTGAGCCGGGATTCCATCCCCTGAACGCGAGCGCGCATACCGCTAACTTCGGATACTGTCAGGTTTTCATAATCGGGAAAGACACGCCAGTTTACTTCGGTGCTCAGCGGCGTCATTTCAGTGAGTAATGTCTCAAGATCGACCACAAACGGCCCGAAGGTGTTAAAAGACGATCCCTCAGCAAACCCTTCCGTATCGAGGGTGTCATCAAACCAGTAGGGGTCATTTGGATCGTCAACCCGATAGATCCCGGCAATAGTTATCGGAACACTGATATCGCGGTCTCTCCGGTTGATGAGCACCAGTTCATCACCGACTTCCAGCTCCAGGAGTGCGGCGGCAGCATCCGGAATCGCCGTCTGGAACGGCATCTCACCTGGTGATGGCCAGTTGCCGTCGATGAGTGTGGCGCGGGATTCAATTCCTTCAAAGTAGCGAAAGACACCCAGGTCAATTTTGTCGGGACTGCGTTGTACTGGCAGTTCATACGACTCCGACACAGCTCGCTGGGTCAGCTCGCCGCCAGTCAACGCGAACGTCCTTGGCACTTCTTCCTGAACCCGCTCGTTGTTGTCGGCATAGTTGCCCGGAGTGGTTCGGACGGTGATTTCAACGTTTGACTCGGTTACCGGAGCGTCTTCGAGAGTTCTCTGAACTCCGCTGAGCGAGACGGCATCGGCATAGATCGGACCGGTAGCCAGAAGCGTTGTTGCCAGAAAGATCGTGATCGCGGCTGCAGAAAGAATGAGCCAGTCGGCAGCTGCCCGTTTGATGATGACTCGCCAGGCTGTTCCCAGAACTGAAAACATCGCTAGAAGGTGTACTCCTTTATCGATCCGGGAATCAGCCTATTTTCAGTTGATCGCCATTGTCGTCGCTGCTGACGAGGTGTCAAGCGGCAACCAGCTGATTTCATCCAACCGCTACACTTAGGTACGCCAGAACAGTGGTGATTGGTTGTGTCCGCTGAACTAACGACGAGACATCTGCTCTTGATCAACAGGACTATGACTTGAGGTCTTCGCATCTTCAGGTGCTGTCATTTCCCACTCCCAATCGTGATTTATACGCAACAAGCCCCGTTGACGCGGATCGGTCGGATCCACCTGGAGCATCGTTTCTTGCCGATCGATCAAATGTTGTTCAGCGCCAATGTGAGAGAGCGTTGCGACAAGCCGCAACGAACCACTGCGAACCGGCAATTCTCCGATGTGAAGCCTCGCCACCCGTGCGTCTGGAGCATCGGTATCGCTCCGGCTTCCCTGATGGGCGACAGGGAGTTCTGAGGGGAGGCTGGCCCTGGTGGACCAGAGATTGGTGCCGCCAAGCCGATCAAGATCAAGCTGGAGTTCAAGGCCGTCCGTTGCTGAGCCTGCCGGGACCCTGATAATAGCTTCAAAGGTGACTTCACCACCGGCCAGTATTGTTTCAACTGGCTGCCCGTCATCGTCCAGCGCTCTCACACGCAGCAGGCTAAAGTTGGGCTCTCCGGTGTGAAGCAATTGCTGATAGTGATCGACCACATCATTCGCCGGACCGATATCAATCAGGTGGCCGCCATCGATCAATGCTGCGCGATCACAGAACGCCCGGACAGTATCGGAATCGTGAGAAACAAACAGAATCGTTGTCCCGCCTGCTTTCAAGGCGTCTAAGGCATGAAAACACTTTTCCTGGAAGCGTTCGTCACCTACCGCAAGCACCTCGTCAATAACCAGAATTTCTGGATTCATATTGACGGCGATGCCAAAGCCAAGACGGGCAAACATCCCTGAGGAGTAGTGTTTGACCGGCGTGTCGACGACTCGTTCCAGTTCCGCGAACTGAACGATCTCATCATATTTCTGGGACATTTCTTTGCGGCTGAAGCCGTAGAGGCTGCCGTTCAGGAATATGTTGTCCCTTCCAGACAGCTCGGGATGAAAGCCTGCGCCTAACTCGAGCATGCCGTAAGCACGGCCGTTCACGAAGACCTTGCCGCTCGAAGGCTCGAGAATCCTGGTGACCAGTTTGAGCAGCGTGCTCTTTCCGGCTCCGTTTCGACCGACGATGCCAATGGATTCCCCCCAACGCACGCCAAATGTAACGTTGCGTAGCGCCCAGAATTCTTCGGTCTCACCCCGCGGCTTGATCAGCCCGACAAACCAGTCCTGGAATGAAACCCGGCGCTCATGGTGCAGCACAAACCGCCTGGAAATGTCATCAAATTCGATTGCATATTGAGCGTCAGGATTCTGGGGACGCATTAGAGATATTCTCCGAGCCGATGATCCACCCGCCGAAAGACAAAGAGGGCGAAGATGAGTAGGACGACGCTCTGGGCGAAGGTGCGGGCCATGAATAGCGGATCTGGAACACCACCATAGTACAGAACCGTCTGCAGTTCGGCGACAATCGACGCCATCGGATTGAGCCAGTACATGTACTGGACCATATCAGGAACGACGTCTTCGATCTGGTAGAAGATCGGAGTCAGAAAGAACCAGGCCAGCAGGCCAACGCTGACCAGCACCATCGTATCCCGGAATACAACCTGAAAGGCTGACAACAAAATCGCAAGACCGGTCAGGAATGTTACCTGGACAAAAATAATGACCGGTAAGTACAGGATCCACGGAGTAAATTCCATCCTTGCGACAGCCATGGCTGCGAAAAGTACCGGCAAAGCCAGCAGATAATTGACCCCGTTCGAGAGAACAACCGCTACCGGCAGCAGGACCCTCGGGAAATAGACTTTGCTAATGAGCGGAGAGTTGTCGATGAGTGATTGTGTGCCTTCAGAGACGCTGGTGGCTGTCCAGTTCCAGGCGAGGAGACCGATCAGCACAAAGACGGCAAAATGCTCAATCGTTTCACCGAGCAACTGGGTGAAAACAAAGGTGAACACCAGCATCATGAGCAGAGGATTGAGTAGCGACCAGAAATACCCAAGCACTGAATTCTTGTACCGGACCTTCAGATCTTTCGAGATCAGATTGGAAACCAGGCTCCGGTATTTGATGAGCTCTGCCGCATCAGCGACCATCAACACACTCCTGATCCTGCCAGCGTCTGTCGGTAACGATCACATAAAAGTCCGGCTTCTACAGCTGGACGCTCCAGTATGACCCAGAAGCAGAGTGGAATCCAACTCTATCTGACCAGCTAGAGTGTCCGTACAGTATGATTCGTGCGCTGAGGTGTGACAGGCAGGCAAGTAATGGTGAAGGGTGAGTCCGAAAAGTGATTCGATTTCCTCGCAATTCCCTGCCGGGGATTCTAATGGTACTTCTAGGCAGCCTGATCGTCGTGTCCTGTAGTGGCCCAGCATCGCTGCGGAACAATTCCGACGACTCGACTCCGACAGGTGAGCAAGCCCCCACAGGAACAACTGTGGCAACAACTGAGGCAACTGCCGCCATTGCACCGACGAACACCAGCACCCCATCTCCGACGTCGACGCCTACTGCCACCTCGACGCCAACACAAACCCCGACTCCGACTATGACACCAACGCCAACCCCGACCGCGACAGCGACGCCCAGAGCCGGATTCGATGTTATAGAGCTGCAACGGCGAGTCAATGAAATTCTTTCGGACAAAAGCGGATTTTACGCGGTGGTTATCAGCACACCGGATCAGCATCGCATATACGAGGTGGGCACCAACACTCAGGTCGATGCGGCCAGTCTGTATAAACTGGCGATTATGGTCGAGGTGTTCAAACAGCGACGCGATGGATCATTGTCTTTTGACGACACGATCTACATGGAGCCTGGATATTTTGAGTTCAATGATGAATTTGATCCGATAGATGAATCATTTATCGGCACCGAACTCTCAATTGACTATCTGCTTAATGAAATGATCACAAAATCCAGCAATGCAGCTGCTATCGCGTTACTCTACCGGGTCAACGCCGATAACATTAATCAGACGCTGCAGGAACTGGGACTGACGGGCACGGTCGTGCTCTACACACCTGACCCTAACGCTCCGGAGCCAACTCCCGCAGACGGACAGGGAACTCCACCGCCAAGCATTGCCGACGCTGATTCTGTCACGACGGCCAGCGACATGGATTCGCTGTTCGCGGGAATGTTGCGAGGAACCGTCGTCGATCCACAGTCAAGTCTTGAGATGCTTGCGCTGTTGTCTGGACAGATGATAAATGACCGGCTTCCGGCCCGGCTGCCAGAAGGAACGCCAGTTGCACATAAAACCGGTAACTTGCCAGGTGTCGTGCACGATGCCGGCGTCATCTACACATCGAACGGACCGGTAGTTGTATCGGTTCTGACTGTTGGCGCTGACGAGGGGGAGGCAGTTGATGCCATGGCGTCCATCGGTGAACTGGTCTACTGGATGAACTTCGGCACGTCGTAGTACTGGTTCCGGGCTTTGCGGCCGCGTGATTATTCAGAACTTGCAATCATTTTTTGCGCGCTGTGCGATGTCCTGTGGCAATCGCGTCAGAAGCCAGGCGTCGAAATTCCTCCCGATCTTCGAATGCTTGTGCGGGGACTGACCAGTACGGCATGGTCATGAACTGTTGACTGCCAGCGGCGTTGTATTCGTCCCGATTCTTGTCATCCACCTTGAAGTACAGCTCCGAGTCGGAGCTGATCAGCGCGAACATGTCGCCGCTCTCCCAGATACCGTGACCGCCGAACATCGCTTTGTGAGTGAGATCACCGCTGCCTTCAAGTTGTTCAAGGACATAATTGACGAAATCCGGGTCAGGCTGCATGATTTGTTGTCCTCCCAATGTTGAATCTAGATTCGATCGTTGCGAACCGCCGCAAACGAACAATCTAACGCAAGTTTCGCATAGCTGGCCGGAACAAGAGAGTGATGAGTCCCATGCCGACCAACGCCGCTCCATTTATCGACATCGCGACAGCGATCCCGGCGATCTCCGAAGTGGTTCCGATGAGTAAAAAGCCGATTGTCGTCAGAGCATTGATCATAGACTGCGCGGCTATCACCCGTCCCCGGAACCGATCAGTGGCAAAGAACTGGATGAGCGTGTCATTTTGAACAATGTACAGCGTCTGAAAGAAACCAGCCAGCACCAGACCCGGCAGAATCGTGCCGTATCCCGTTCCCGTTCCAACCAGGATAAGCGCTAGTCCCCAACCGATCATTGAGAACCAGATCACGGTCCCTCTTCTGCCAACATCCGCAAGAAAGGCAGCGGTTAGCGTGCCAACGATTGCCCCGGCTCCACTAATCGCGAGCAGCAGTCCAAGTGTGCTGGCAGTGCCATCGAGGGTGTCGAGTGCGATCGCTGGCAGCAATGCGAATGCCGACATCCCAAACAGAAACGGAATAACGTCGTTCAGGAGTGATGCCCGCAGCATGGTTTCACTGCGGATGTATCGGACTACGTCACGCAGATCGCTGAAAAAGGTATGCACGGTCTGCCCGGCTTCAAATGGCCGCCGAGAGAGGCTTGCTGACTGGTGGCTTATCAAGGGAACGGTGAGGATGATCAGTGCGGCTGGGAAATACATGCCCGCGCCTAAAAGGAGCACGAACGTCACGCTCACCGCATTGATCAACAATCCACCCACTGCCGGAACAAGCACTCTGGAAGCGTTGCTCAGGATGGAATTTGTAGCGACGGCGCTCTGCAGTGCATTTCGCTCAATGAGGTTTGGCACAAGAGCTGACTGAGCTGGAAAGGTAAATGCTCCGGCAGCTCCCATCACCAGAACGACTGCGGCAATGACCGGCACGGTAAGAGTGTTCAACGAGGCAAAAAGGCCGAGAATGAGGAATCCCGCCGCCTGTATCGACATCGCTATGGCGAGAATACGTCGTCGCTCGTAGCTGTCGACGATCACTCCGACAATCGGAGCCATGAGCAGCACCGGGGCAAGCTGCATAAATGAGAGCAGACCAAGCAGAAAATCACTCTCAGTGAGATCATAAACAATGAATCCAATGACGGTCATCTGGAGCGCTCTAGCGCCAGCTCCCAGTCCAGCACCCCATAAGAAACGACGGAACGGGGGAGATTTCAGGGCACGGAAGGCAGCCAGATTTCTACTTGATGGCATGTTGGAGTTGAAAAATACTGTCTGAAGATTTCAAAATACCCTGTCTAGCACCTGCGCCAAGGTGTCTTGGATGCTCATCCTAACCGCGTTAGTAATTGGTGGAAAGATGCAACTGGAGTATGACCGGCAGCAGAACGCGTTGAGAGTGACTCCAGGTTGCTGGAGGAGCACACCGGTGACGCGAGAGAACCTGCCCGGGGTTGTCGATGTCGTTGAAGGTGGACGGCTTCTCGGGGTGGAGATCAGCTCAGTCGACGATCCCGACAGGCAAACTGACCGCTTCCACCGGTGGCTTCAGGATCCTCTGGCAAGTGACTATGTTGATATTTCCGAAGACGGCAGCGTATATATCCAGTTGAGCGAACAGAAAAGTAACGATGCGGTTAGATCAGCTGACACGCTGATCACAATAGAACTGGATGCCGAACACCTGATTACTGCTGTCTCCTTTCCTCGACGCGCCGCAGGCTACGAGATTTCCTACCCGAGCGGCAACCGCTGATGGCAGGACAGGAGCTCCGGTGGAGCGTCAGAATGGGTCTGTGAGTTAGTGGAGTCGACGTAATATCTCAAAGAGCACTATTCCAGCGGCCACACTCACATTGAGCGATGTCGCGGTTCCAGCCTGAGGTATCTGGACGGCCAGATCACACCGTTCGATGGTCTTTCCCCCGAGACCGTTCCCCTCGTTGCCAACCAGCACCAGCGAAGGAATCTGGACCTGTGTTGTGGTCAAGTCGTTGGCAGCGCTGGCCGAAGTCGCTACGGTCATGACCCCGTTTGCATTCGCCCAGTGAAAGAGTTCATTGAGACTGGCAGCCTGGTACACCGGCGTATGAAAGAGCGTTCCAAGGCTCGCTCTGATTGCGGTGGGATGTCCGGCATCTGTTCCACCGTGAAGGACGATGCCTGCGGCCCCAAGCGCGTCGACAGTCCGGATAAGTGTTCCAAGATTGCCCGGGTCGCGTATATCATCCGCGGCCAGGTACAGGCTATCCCTGTTCGGAGTGGAGGCATGCAACTCCTCGGGTCCCCAGCGAACGATAGCCGAGAGTCCGATTGGTTTGTCCCGGCCTGACATGCGTTCGAACTCGACCGGCCGCAGTGTCACCACTTCGACGTCATTCAGGCGGAGTTCTTCAATGAATAGCCATGCCCGCTCGGATTTCAGACGGCTTGAATCAATGAGAACTGCTTCAAAATCTACCCCTCCTTCGTACGCAGCCAGCACCTGGCGTATGCCTTCGATGTAACAGACGCGTTCGCGCTGCCTGACTCTCCGATCGTGGGTGGAACGAACGCGTTGCACCCAACTTCGGTTTGAGCGTGGTGATGTGCTCATATACTTACTCCTGACTAAGTACAGATGCTAGCATGGTATCCGGACCGCCGAACACAGGTGGCGTCGTCGGTCAGGCAAAGGGTACGCCGTGGATGCAATCGAACGGGCAAGCGATCCGTGGCTCAGTGAGTTCCGTGAGGATTTCAAACCGGGAGCTCATGTACTGGATCTTGGCTGTGGCACCGGCGACGATACCGTGCAACTGCTTGAGTATGGTGTTTCCGTCACCGCCATCGACCAGTCAGAGGAACGCATACAAATAACACAGAGACGGACACAAGCAGCTACCGCTCTTGTCTGTGACATGAGGCAACCACTGCCATTCGACGCCGAGACCTTCGATGTGATCGTTGCCAGTCTCAGCCTGCACTATTTTGATCTGGCGACAACAGAGCGGATAGTAGAGGAAATTGCTCGCTTGCTAAAGCTGAACGGTGTCTTGCTGGCCAGGGTCAATCGTGTCGGCGACATCCATTTTGATTACGGGTCCGGCATAGAGTTAGAACCGGAATACTTCGAACTGCCGGATGGTTTTCGAAAGCGATTTTTCACCGAGGAATCGTTTCGGGCAGTTCTCGAAAATTCACTTGAAGTAGAGTCGATCGAACCGGCCACATCGCGCCGGTGGGGGAAAAAGAAACTGACATTAGTAGCGAAGGCGAGACGGGTAGTATGAGCGTGCGATCGTACCGGAGGCTCAACGATGATGTATTTTCACGAATTGAGCCAGAACGTGCGCACGCCCTTGCGCTCCGAACACTGGCATCAGCCTGGAAGACTCCTGGTGGCAGACGCCTGCTCAGCAAAGCGCTACCTGCTGAGGATGAGCGATTGCGGCTCAGAGTCTGGGGGCTTCCATTCGCAAATCCTATCGGAGTCGCCGCCGGACTCGACAAAGATGCGCTGGCGGTTGAGCCGCTCATTGAACTCGGGTTCAAACATGTCGAAGTCGGCACAGTTACGCTGAAACCCCAGTCGGGGAACGAGAAACCCAGGGTCTGGCGTGTCCCAGAATCCGCGGCGGTCATCAATGCAATGGGTTTTCCGAGTCAAGGCGCGGCCACCGTCAGATCAAGATTGATCTCATTGCGGCCGAATGGGGTCATCGGGATAAACATCGGGATCAACCGTTCGACACCCACCACGGAGGCAGCACGGGATTATCAGTCGCTCGTTGCGACGCTCTTCGAAGTTGCTCAGTATTTCACGGTTAACATTTCGTCGCCAAACACACCCGGTCTCCGATCCCTTCAAATGTCTGATCAGCTTGTCGAGCTGATGGCTGCTGTTCAGGATGTCAACAGGAAAACCGCTGATCTGTTGGGCTGGAAACCGCGTCCCGTGCTCGTAAAAATTGCTCCGGATCTCCTGGATCAGGAGGTCGAACAGATTGCGGCCACCGCAGCCGGGGCTGGAGCCGACGGCATCGTCGCCGTCAACACAACGACGAGCCGTACCGGCATCTCGGGACGTTATGCCGACCTTCCCGGTGGCTTGAGCGGAAGACCGCTCCGGACTCAGGCCAATCATGTCGTGAAGATCCTCTATCGAACGGTCGGCAGGCAGATACCAATCATTGGGGTTGGCGGGATCTCATCCGGAGCAGACGCAGTCGAGAGGATAAAAGCCGGCGCGACGCTGGTGCAGCTCTACACCGGGTTCATCTACTCCGGCCCAGGGCTGCCAGCCCGTATTTTGACCGAGATAAGCCGCATCGCCGATGAAGATGGCTGGAAGTCCATCGAGTCGATCATTGGATCAGAAGCCGGTTAAGATCACTGCTGATTGGCAGTGTCAACGATCATATCCATCAGCTGCTGGTAATTTTGGAGATTCTCGACGAGTTCACCGTTCAAGACTAAAGCCGGTGTACCGGTAACGCCAAGCTCCTTACCGCCTGCGATTGAATCCTGCACCGCTTGCTGGTGCTTGCCGGTATCCATGCAGGAACCGAACTCGTTCATATCGAGGCCAACTTCGATTGCAAACCCATCCAACGTTGGCCGGTCCGGAGTGGCCTGTCCCTGATTTGCGAAAATCATGTCGTGGAACTCCCAGAATTTATCCTGATCGTTCGCACAACGGGCAGCTTCGGCTGCAAGAAACGAGGGCTGGCCGAGGAATGCGTAGTCACGAAACTCAAAGTAAACGACGCCTGAGTTAATAAATTCTTCTTCAATGACTGGTTCCACCACACTGGCGAAATTACCGCAGCCCGGTCACTGGTAATCTCCATACTCAATCAGGTGAACCGGTGCGTTCGGATCGCCTTTGGTCATACCAGGAGTTGTTAGCGGATCGACAGCCGCTTCAGTCGCCTGGGTTTGCTCTGAGGTTGGAGCCATCGTCGCTGTGGCTGATTCCGTGGTTGGTGTCGATAGAGCAGCGGGTGTGTTTGTCGGACCTGGCGTCGCAGTCGATGAATCATCGTCACCACCGCAAGCCGCCAACAGAGCTACAACTGGAATCAATATGAGAAGGACTTTTCGCACCATGAACACCTTTTCCACTCGTTCAGTTGCTATCTAGAGATCGTCCGCCGTTTACGTCCGTAGTTTTCATAGTTGCCATGGCCGCCAGCTTCAAACCTCGCCGCACTGAAGTACGAAAGATCCGCTAGCTGCGGTTCACCGTGGACAACCCATTCCGCAAGACACTGTCCGACTGCCGGAGCTGTTTTGAAGCAATGCCCGGAATCGCCGATCATCACATAGAGTCCGTCGACGGACAGGATCTGATCGATGATCGGGCGAGTATCGGGGCTCATGGTATACATTCCCGCCCAGCCGCCACGCATGATGGCGTTCTTAAAAGCAGGAAACCTGGCACTGAGGTTACGCCTTCCCATATCGACGTAGTCGTGAATGACGGTTTCATCCAACTCGAACGGGTTGCCTTTGTTTGCGAATGCTTCCGTGCCTATCAGCGTGCTCTTGATTCCCTCCGGGCGCATCCAGGCGTCGTTGATTGTGTCGATGACGACCGGAAACGGCCCGTCAAAGCCCGCTGGCCAGCGAAAGACCACCACGGTGGAACGATGAGGGACAAGGTCGAAATCGAGACCCAGCGGAATCAGCAGATCCGCCGCGCCGACGCCAGCCGCCACAATCACATGATCTGTTGCAATCCGTCCCTCAGCGGTTTCCACTCCGACAACACGATCGTCACTTGTGATAATAGCGGTGGCCGGGCAGTTCGTTCGGATCTCGACTCCCAAAGCCTCGGCGGCTTTTGCGAAGCTGTAAGTTGTCGCGTTTGGATCAGCCCAGCCGCTCTCTGCCTCGTAGGCGGCAGCGCCGACATCGTCAACATACATGCCGGGAACCAACTCCCGCAGATCGTCGATGCTGATCACCTCGGTAGTAATTCCGATTTTCTGCTGGTCCTGCACATTCTCCTCGAGCAGATGCTCGTATCCCGGAGCAACAAGTTGCACGAATCCCGGATTCTCCCAGCCGCAATCACCGCCGACGACATCGGACCAGCTTTGAAAGATCTTCAAACTCTCAAACGCTAACTTTGATTCATACGGGTTGGTGTAGTGCATTCTGACGAGCGCGCCGGATTTCCCGGTCGCGCCAGATGACAACTCACCATGTTCTAGCAAGATGATGTTTTTTACGCCGAGTTTCGCCAGGTTGAAAGCTGCGCTCGTGCCATTCACCCCGCCGCCGATGACGACGACGTCCGCTGTTTCATTCATGTGTATCTTCCTCCCGGTTCAGGCAGTTCAAGCCTGGGTGATTATTCCATGCCCGGTGCACGAAAGAGTGCCACCAGGGAAACTGGCGGCACTCAGTTGTCAGAATATGAGATGGATTTAGTCGGCAGCCTGAATCTCTGGCTCGTCCTCTTCACTCTCATAGATGTTGTCGCCCCGGTGCAGCCGAACCGCCGTTCGAGCGGTCTGCAGCATAGCCCTTGAAGTAGGGGCTTTGGCGGCCAGATACCTGGCTATCGCAACCATCACCCGGCTGGCAGCCTCCGGATCATCGTCTTTCAATTCCAGGAATAGAGATGTCCCTGCTTCCAGCATCTGATAAGAGTGAAATTCACCGTCCTCACGAAGCAGGATATGCCCCAATGTGGCAATGAGTGGCTTGGGATCATGCCCGAGACTGAGATAGCGGTGCACGACCATGGCCGATTGATTGACCTGCTGCTCGCGATCGGTCAGTTCCAGTAGTTTGTTGATCAGTTCCTGCGCATCTACAGGTTCGCGTTCGACGTTGCGATGTTCCGGCAATCTGGCTGAAGGCATGTTCAGAAACCGGTCGAGGTAGATGCTCATCGCGCCGTGGAACACGCCTCTGATCAATTCAGACGACGGCGAGCGCTTCATCGCCTGGTGCACGGCGTTGTTGTAGGTGAAGGTGTGCAGGACGGTGATCCAGTCGGAAAACTCGTTTGATGTATGGAATCGAGCAATCCGGACGGCTGATGCGTAGCGGAGTGTCTGGGTTACAGACGTTAATGGAGCGCCCTCGGCAAATGCCTTGAGAACGGCTTCCGCTGACTGGTATGGATCGTCGGAGAGCAGCACATCGGCCAGTTCCGTCATGCCATTCCAGCCCTGATCTCGCGGAGCTCTCAGTGCTTTTTCTATGCCGCTGAGCTGGTCTTCGACGACGTCGATGAGGTCAATTGGATACCGCCAGGAGTTCAACTCTTCTGACCGTGTTGCGCGGGTGAGCTGGGGTACGAGCGCCGGTAGAACCCGGTCAGCCTGATCCCAACCGATATGATCCAGCATCTCACAGGCTTTGTTGATGAAATCAAAGGTGTGCCCGCCATCCAGGAAGTAGTGATCGGTTGCCGCGGCGAACAGCATGTCGGCCAGCTCTTTAGAGGAGAACCCGGAATCCACCGCTGTTAGCAGCGCCCGTTCCGCGCCGTTGCGATCCCGGACTTCGACGAAATAGCGAAACCAGGTTTTGATCCGTTCTCGCGGGATATCCTGAGTTGGCAGTTCGTCCAGGAAAAAGCGAGGCGGCTGACCGGCACAATCATCAGCCACATTCACCATGCCGTGGTACATCGCCAGGACCTGATCCTGAGAGTCAAGATGAGGCAGCATGTTGTTCATGCAGGAGAGAATGGTAAGCCCCGATTGCCAGCCGTTTTCGTTATACCGTGAACCAAACGTAGCGCCAATCTCAACGATCTCGTCGGCTGGCGTACCGCCATCATGGAGCGCAAGCACCGATTTCACGGTGACCAGGTTGAGATCTTGCTCCAAGCCTTCCTGGAGACGACCTTTCCAGCGTGCCTGCCAGTCTTCGTTTTGCGGGGTAAGATCGACATACACGACACCGTCGAGCAGGACCGTTTTATACGCCTTGACATCGTCGGCGAATGGATCGAAAGTGCCGCCGCTCTCCAGGTCGAAGCGGGCATGATGCCAGTGGCAGGTGAGGATTCCATCGCGGACGGTGCCTTTGTCGAGCGGAAACCCCATATGCGGACAGCGATTGTCGACCGCATAGGCATTACCATCGCTCAGGAACACCGCAATTCCGTGACGCCCGCCGGAAACGACTGTCGGGCTTTCAATGTCTTCAAGTGGGCCAACTCGGACGAGATTCTCAGCTTTTTGACCGGTATCCGCAGGTGATTTTGCGACGGACATCAGGTATCCCTTCACTTGATTGCTTGATCTGTATTGCACGTATCCCCACGATAATAAGAGGACCATTCGCATTCCACATCGGAAGAATGTCGTATCTACCGTCGTTGCATTGCCAGTTGAATAGTCAGGACAGACGTGGGCGTATACTGAGCCAGTAGTTTCACAGTCTATGATGCGCTCTTTAAGGTCTCAGTATTCTTCAGCAAGTCGGAAACTGTTTCGCCAACGGAAAGGCGTGTGTCTATGAGTTCAGGAAACGAATCGACGGTCTATCACATCGTTGCAGCCACATTTGATCAACGTGACACGGCGGAACAGGTCGCAAGTGACTTTCATGACGAACAGCAGATAGCCGAGTACCGGATACGCGCTCATGCGGTGGTAGACGTCGATGAAAAAGGCAAGAGCCATGTCCATGAACCCGGCCACGGCGCGGTCGGCACGACGGTTGGAGTGGTCGGAGGCGGGTTGTTGACCCTGCTCGGCGGTCCGCTTGGTCTCCTGGCGATGGCTGCGGCAGGCGGGCTTGTCGGCGGAATCGTCGGCCGGCACTTTGGCCGGGCCATTTCGGAAGACGATCTCAAAGAACTTGGTAATCGGCTCGCGCCAAACACCTCGGCGTTCCTGGTGCTTGTAGAGGAGAGCGATGCTGAACGAGTCTCCCACCGGCTGCAGGCGTATGACACCCAGATCTTGACGATGACCGTCGGCGACGAGTTGTGCGGGGAGCTGGACGACATCTTTGCCGATGAAGCCACAAGCACATAGCCGCATCTGTGATCAGGACGCGCGCATTCGGTTATCGGAGTGGAAAAATAGATAGTGAATAGCCCCGGCCCGGACGAGAATCAACCAGGAACTCCTCAATGAAGGGCGTGAGGCTCCATTTACTCACCTCAGGGGCTACGTTTCATTGTACACTATACGCTCGGAAATATACAGAGACAAAGTTTGATCTCAGGATGGTATCAGGTCAAGTAAAAAAAGAATAAGCCTCTGCCCGGACGGAAAAGACCGGGATCTCCTCGCTGGGCGGGCGTGAGTTCCCATTTACTCACTTCAGAGGCTGTTCCCAACGATACACTTCGACGAGCGTCAATGTAGACTCGATCGTGGGTTGCGTTGTGTGAAAAAGTTGGGGGTAAGCCTCTGCCCCGGACGAGAAACTACCGGGGATCTCCTTTATAGGCGTGATTCTCATTTTTATCACCACAGAGGCTATGCCCTATTTTACACTCAGTGAGGTACTAGCGAATTTTCGATCTCAGAATACGGGCAGGCAAGGTAAAGGAGGAGGATAAGCCCCTGCTCCGGACGAGATCATACCGGAGAACTCCTCAATGAAGGGCGTGAGGCTCACTTTACTCACCTCAGGGGCTCAGCTTAATCATACATCTCGCCTTTGTCGAACAGCACCGATGATGGAATGGCTGAAATTGTGTCTCCTCACCAGGGAAGTTCATCGACATCGGTCGTTCATCGAAAGTTCATTTCTGCCTCCTAGATTGAACGCATCGGTTTTGATGCTTCAATTCAGGAGAAGATCTGATGAAAACCTATGCAGCAGCTGGAGTGTTAGTGCTCGCCCTTGCGGTTCTGACCGGTTGCGGAGGTAGTGGCGACGGCACTCCGACCGCCTCTGTGTCCAGCTCCCCAACGACAGACGCAGCGATGAATCACGGAACCGCCGATGGAACCAGCATGTGCCAGGAGACAGGCGCTACCGAAGAGATTCCCGATGCCAAACTCTATATCGAGTTCAACAGCACCGATGATGATACCGGGGTCCACGGATTGTTCGACACGTCAGGGTTCACCGAGTTGTGCATTTACGCGCCAGACGGTCGCCAGATCCTGTCGGTTGATCCGCAGGAGCAGTTTAACGACCTGGGCATGGGGGGCATATTCTTCGAGTCGCGAGAACCGAAGGCCGACGAAGTGACGCAAGCAGAGATTCTGGCCGACTTCCCGGTCGGCGAATACTCGGTGGTCGCGGTCGGTTTCGACGGGACGGTTCTCACCGGTTCCGCCCCGTTCACGCACAATATTCCCGCGGCTCCGGTGGTCACTTCGATTTCAGAAGGTGATGTTGTCGATCCGGTTGGTCTAGTCATTACCTGGGAACCTGTCACCCAGACGATCGATGGAAATCCGGTTCAAATAACCGGCTACGAGGTCATTATCACGAATGAGGAGGTCGAGGATCCAAACGGGCTGGCCAAACCGATCATGAGCACCCATGTTCCACCTCACGTCACCAGTCTGACGATCCCGAGCGAGTTTCTGGAGTCGGATGTCGAGTACGAACTTGAAATTCTGGCCCTCGAAGAGAGCGGCAATCAGACGATAACGGTGTTTTTCTTCAATACGCAGTAGCTGGCTGCAACATGAGGAAGTTTGGATCAACGGTCGCTTTGCAGGCGACCGTTGATCTGTTGTTGCTGGTTCTAGGCTGCCTGGGAGAGACGACAGTAACACGAAGCGTTGATCTGGACGTCGGCCCGGGCGGTCGCCAGATCTAGCCGTTGCTTGATCATCTGAGCCTCATCTAGCTTGCCCAGTCGAACCAGGCACTCGTGATACCCGTGGAGGCTCCAGACGTTCTCCGGGTGCTGGTAGGCGCGGGCAAGACTGTCATCCAGGCCAAGGTCAGCCCGGTAGACAGCGGCAGCCTCTTCGACGTGGCCCTGCTCGAGGAGGAGCGCTCCGTAGGCATGGCGGGTTGGCTGCATCCAGCCCCAGGGTTCGTCATAAGGCAGAGCGTCGTCGAGTTCGATTGATGTTCGCAGGTGATCGAAGGCGCTGTCGTAGTTACCCTTGCGATACTCCAGTTCTCCTGCCAGCATCTCAGCGGCTATCGCTAACAGATCCAGGCAGGTGTTGTTGTGGACGGTTCGCGTGTCGGGAACCCGCTCGACGGCGGCCTTGAACAGTTCCTGCTGTTTTTCCGCCTCGGCAATTCGGCCAGTCGCTGAATAGGCAACACCTTTCGCGTAGTGGATCATCGCTGTAGTCGCACAGAAAAGTTCCTGATCTTCCGGCAACGGGTAATCGATGATCTCCTGCCACTTCCCGAACCGAATGTAGACATGCATGTTCATGGCCAGGAACCCTTCGACGAAGTCGGCCATGGGTGGAACTTCCATTCGGAGCAATTCATCGGGAATCTTTTCCACCATCTCGTTGGCGGCTTCGATGGCGGGTTCGTACTGGCCGAGGAACATCGCCCCGTAGATTTTGAAGTGGTAGTCGTGGGTGCGATAGAGCGTATAGAAATTCATGCCGCCAGCTTTATCAAAGTACTTCCGGTCGGCGATGATCGCATCGTGATTGGATTGGACGACATTGTGGTAGTGGCCGCAGAGCACGTCGATATGGGTTGGCATGTGTTTGAGATGTCCGCCATCTGGCACGAGATCGCGTAGCCAGTCTCCAGCCCGGAGCGCTTTCTCCGGGTGAGGTGACATCTCCATCAGGTGGACGTAGAGGTGCAGAATTCCGGGATGGGTCCGGCTGGCCGGATTCTCCAGGGCTTTCTCCAACACCTCGGCTGCTTCCAGCGTGCTCGCGTCCTCAGCAGGTTCGCCGGTCTCCAGATCCCAGAGTAGCCAGGGCGTTCTTGTCATCAACGCTTCAGCAAACAGTGAAGCCACATCGAGATCTTCGCCATACCTTTCGTATACGGTCCGCATGGCATCCGCATAGCCATCGTCCCACACAGAAAGGTCTTCAGCAGGTGTATCCGCCTGGTACCGGGTTTGAAGCGCGGCTATCAGCGCCTGTTCGGCCGGGTTAGCGGACTCTTGAAGGGCAACTGCTTGCTGCGTTGCGGTGTATGATGCCCTCACTCGCCCGGAGAGCAGCGGTTCTTCCATCAGATCCCAGGGCAAGTTGTAGTTCGGTCCCTCGCAGTAGCCAATTCCCCAGTAAGCCATTGCGCAGGCTGGGTCGTGTTCGAGCGCCTTTTCGTAACAGGTGATCGCTTCCTCATGGTTGAACGCATAGGTCCAGTTCAGTCCCCGATCAAACCAGATTTGAGCCTCCTCCGATGTTGTCGTGATAGGCCTGCTGTGACTGCCGAGGTCGAAGTAATCCGACATATCCCTCTCCTTGCATGATTCCCACCGGTTGTGTGCGCACATCTTCGCACTGTTTCCAGATTCCGGCAAGATGCAACAAGATGCAAAAGGATCATGTCTGGAATATCAGTGGAGATTTTCTCTCGACGATGCAGCCTGACCAAGAAGGAGAATCATCTCGATTGTGTTCAGCCCCTTTGTTGTCAGTCGGTACACTGAACACTATGATCGTTCAACACAATTGAGAGTTTAGATCGAATAGGTGACATAATATGAGTAACATTGCCGCTGACATTCCCCGGGCGAACGTTGGAGAAGACATGCTCTTCCGTCGTACCGGAGCAGTTGCCTGGCTGACGTTTAACCGCCCGGATGCCCGCAACGCTCTGACATTCGCTATGTGGGATGAAATCATTGCCATCTGTGACGAACTGGAGGCTGATCCCGATATCCGGGTGCTTGTGCTGACTGGCGCAGGTGACAGAGCCTTTGTCGCAGGCACAGATATCAATCAATTCAAGACATTTACCGATCCCGAACAAGCCCTGGAGTATGAAGCCCGCATCGGAAATGTCCTGGCGCGATTGGAACGCTTCAGCCGGCCAACTATCGCTATGATCCGTGGTTATGCCGTTGGTGGCGGCGCGCAGATCGCACTAACTGCCGATATGCGGTACTGCACACCTGACGCGAAATTTGGAGTGCCGATAGCCCGGACGCTCGGCAATACACTCTCGGGCGGAGGTTTCGCCCGGCTGGTGGATCTGGTTGGTCCGGCTCGTGCCAAAGAACTCATTTTCACAGCCAGAATGATCACCGCCGAAGAAGGAATGGAGATGGGGCTGGTCAACGAGATCGTAGCGCCTGACGAACTGGAATCCAGAGTGGCTGAAGTAGCTGAGGCTATCGCCAGTAACGCTCCGATCACTATTCAGACAACGAAAGAAGCCATCCGCCGGGTTCTGGAATATCGTCGTCCGCCACCAGACCGTGACCTGATCCTTCAGGCATACATGAGCGAAGATTTCAAAGAAGGCGTCAACGCATTTCTTGAGAAACGAAAACCGAACTGGCAGGGTAGATGAAACTACTGCTTGAAGCAGCACTGCAAAGTTGCCGAACAGAAATCTGTAATTCAGGAATCGAGATGTGGAAATGAGCGACGAGGACCGATCAGTTGACAATATGCCCTTATCCGGGGTGCGTGTGCTCGATCTCGGCCGTCATCTTGCCGGTCCGACCTGCGCCATGTGGCTCGGCGATCTTGGCGCGGACGTCATCAAGATCGAACGCGTCGAAGGAGGGGAGCATGGCCGGCATGCCGGTCCGCCCTTCTTCGATGGCGAGAGCGCATTTTTCCTCTCCGCTAACCGGAACAAACGATCAATCACGCTGAATACAAAGGTGCCCGAGGGCCAGGAACTCTTCAGGCGATTGGCGGACAACGCCGATGTCGTCATCGAAAATTTTCGCCCGGGTGTGATCGATGCGCTCAATATCGGCTACGAGCGGATGCGTGAGCGCAACCCGGGCATCATCTACTGCTCGATATCTGGCTTCGGAGCCGACGGTCCGCATGCGAACCGGCCGGGGCTTGACCAGATAATCCAGGGTGTATCCGGCCTGATGACGATCACTGGATTCGAAGGCGGGGAGCCGGTCCGTTCCGGCCTACCGATCGCCGACCTGCTTACCGGGCTCTTTGGCGCTTATGGAGTGCTGGCGGCGCTACAGGCTCGCGAAAGAACCGGCAAGGGCCAGCACATCACGACATCGCTGCTTGAGAGCATGGTTGGCATGATGGCATTTCAAGGGGTGCGGTATCTCAATGGCGCGGGTGTTCCGCCGCCAGCCGGTAACCACCACCCGATCAATGCGCCCTACGGCGTCTTTCAGGCCAGCGATGGCTACATCACGCTCGGAGCAACCGGTGAAAAGCGCTGGCCACAATTCTGCAAGCTCGTCGACGCGCCGGAATTCCTCGAAGATCCGCGATTTGAATCAAACGGTGGCCGCTATGACAACCGCTACCTGCTCGCTGACCTCATCAGTGAGAAACTGCAGTCAAAGACAGTCGAGGAGTGGGTGACGATCTTCAATGACAACGGCATTCCCAGCGGTCCGATCTACACCATGGATCAGGCTCTGGACCATCCTCAGGTCCGACATACGGAGATGGTTGTCGAACGAGATCACCAGACCATGGGAACCGTGAGGCTGCTCGGATTGCCGGTGAAATTCGGCGATACATCAACTGAGATCCACCGGGTCCCGCCGCTTCTCGGCGAGCATACCGATGAGGTATTCGGAGAGTTGGGTTTGAGTTCATCTGAACTCGCGCAATATCGCGCAGATGGCGTTATCGGAGTCTAGATCCAGCAGTTGCGTTTTCCCTGACCACTGATGCCGCGATGGACTGATTTCAGTGAAACAACACACCCGGTCCAAGTCCAAAATGAGCTATCAGACCATTCCGTATCCGTTGACTCGCCGCTTGGTGGAGGATGCAGGCCGTCTCGGAAATCGCACGAGAATGATCCATGGACTCTTTGAGGTTGACGTGACTGATACCCGCCGTCAGCTTCGCGACTACCGGAGACGGAGCGACCGCCCGCTCTCCTTGACCTCCTATCTCATTTACTGTTTTGCTCACTCGCTTGAGCAACAGCTTCAGCTAAACGCCTACCGACAGTGGCGGAACAAAGTCGTTGTGTTCAACGATGTCGATGTGATGGCGATTGTCGAAATTGAGATCGATGACAACTCGTTCCCTTTAGCGCATATCATCAAATCGGCGAATCGTAAATCAATGGATGAGATTCAGGATGAGATCAGCAGGGTTCAGCAACAACCTGCTACTCCATCCAGCTGGCGATGGATGGTCTGGTTTCTGAGACTGCCTGCAGCTATCCGTTACCTGATGTATTTACTCGTCAGCAAGTACCCTCCGTTCTTCAACAGATATGTCGGGACTGTCGGAATTACCTCTGTGGGAATGTTTGGTCCCGGCGGCGGTTGGGGTATACCGCTCAGTATCTACACACTCAATCTCACCGTTGGCGGGCTGAGTAAAAAACCAGGAGTTGTCAACAATCAGGTTTGTGTTCGAGAGTATCTCAGTGTAACGATAAGCGCTAATCACGATCTTGTTGATGGAGCGCCGCTGGCTCGTTTTGTGTCCGCGTTCAAGAAGTCAGTTGAACGAGGTCGAGGATTCAGTGATTCATCGGTTGCAGAACATTGAGCGATGAGCACTCAATTCTCGGAATTTGAACGACGAGGCTGGTTGTTACCGGATTGGTGTGGGCTGACGCCTACTTTCTAACCAACTACGCTTGCTCAAAAAGGGTTCAGCTATGCTGGGACTCTCCCAACCTGCCATAGATAAAATCGATCAGCGCTTCGGCGGCTACCAGCGTGATTACCAGGGCTATGAACGTGATCAACCCGCCGAGTTCAACGTGATCACCAAAAATAATGTCCAGTATCTCAAGGATCACGAATTTGCTGAGAAAGAGGATGATCCAGGCTGTCAGAATCCTCAATGCTTTGGACACAATTCCTGGTCGACTGTCGAACACGGCGGCAACTCTATGTTCGATCCTGAACGTGCCGGCGAGCAACGCCCTCATCACAACCGCAGCCAGGATCGAAATGATGAAGGAATCGATGACGACGGCATCTGCAAATTCCACCCAGAGGTTCAGCACGATAATGTCTGTCAACAGAAACATCGTCCAGCTGATAAACAGTTGCTGATATTGGGTCACCGTTGTCGACCCGTTGGCCTTTTTGAGGCTACTCATTCACCCGGTTTTCGCTGAGGTTCCGATCAATTCTTTTCACTTGCGAGTCAAGTCGCTCAGCGATACCCGCTGTTGACCGTCTGCGTCAAAGTTGTCGCTCGCCAGCCACCGTTCAAAGCTGGATCTGACGGCGGGCCACTCGCTGTCGATGATCGAGTACCAGGCGGTGTCGCGGTTGTGATTTTTGACGATCGTGTGATTGTAGAAGATGCCTTCAAAACGGAAACCGAGCCGGTTGGCGGCATTGCGTGATCCCCGGTTCAGCGCGTTGCACTTCCACTCCAGCCGGCGGTAGCCGAGATCATCCATGACGTGTCGCATCATCAGGTAGAGCGCTTCGGTGCTCTGGCGGGTATTCTGGATAAGAGGAGCAAACCAGATATGACCAATCTCGATCGAACCGTGCAGCGGCACGATATTCAGATAGCTGGCCATTCCGCAAACACGTTGACTCTGGCTATCGCGCAATGCGAAGAACATAGGATCAGCCGTCGCGGCGCAGGACCGCAACCAGCTCTGAAACGTGCTGATATCTGGAAACGGTCCGTAGGGGAGATAGTCCCAGATTGCCGGTGAACCTTGATCGCCATGGGAGAGCTCGTAGAGATCGGCGGTATGGATTGCCGGTTTCAGCGGTTCGAGACTGACGGTAGCGCCCTGGTGAGTTTCCCAGCGGGGAAAGAGCCCGCCCGGCGGATCGATAATTGCCTCATCCGACAGTGACCGTCGAACAGCCAGCTCTTCGTTCAAGATTGCTCCCCCTGATCTGTTGCTTCTGAATCAATGCCATACACATCGAAAGCCTGGTCGCTGTCGGTAACTTCATTTGCCAGGTCATCAAGCAGTTGCTGTCTCGGTCGTTCTCCCGGCGGGCCATACCCGCCAGATCCCGCGGTCACAACGGAGATCACGTCGCCGGACTCGAGCAAGGTCTGGAACTTCGATTCGATGGTTCCGTCGGGATGTTGAAGCCTGATTCGTGCTTTCCCACCCGGGAGGCCACCGAACAGACCCCATGGCTGGCTCAGACGCCGGCTGGTCGCTCCTCTGAAGGCTGCCTGGTGGTCGAGCACACGAATATCCCGCCGGAGTCCCATTCCGCCCCGGTTTCTCCCCGCGCCACCGGAACCGGACACTAGCTCATACCGTTCGACGAGCAGCGGATATTCCTGTTCCAGGCTCTCGATCGGCAGATTGGTGGTGTTGGTGATGTGGACCTGAACGCCATCCAGACCATCTTTCGTTGCCCGAGCGCCGAACCCGCCGCCAAGCGTCTCCAGGTAGGAATAGTATTTGCCAGTTCTCGGGTCGACTCCGGCGAAGTTGATTGAGGTGTTCGCGCCATTCGTCGCGGCGATCACCCGGTCCGGGACCGCTTCAGCGAGCGCGCCGAGGATCAGATCAACAACTCGCTGGCAGGTCTGGGTCCGACTGTTGATAGCGGCTGGCTCGACACAATTGAGAATTGATCCTTCATCGGCGATCACCTTGATAGGCCTGAACATGCCAGCATTTGGAAGGATGCTCGGATCGACGACGATCTTGACGGCGTAGTAGCAGGTCGCCAGCAGCGCGGTCCAGACCATGTTGAGTCCGGCTCTAACCTGGTCTGGATTGCCGCTGAAATCGAGTTCGATTTCGTCGTCAGCGACGGTGATTTCAACCTGTAGTTCAAGCTGCCGGTCGCCGATTTCTTCACTGTCAAACAGGTCGACAAAGGTGTAGACGCCGTTCGGGATGTGCTCGATGCCCGAACGGGTTTGCCGTTCTGCGTAATCCAGCAGCGCATCCCCAGCCATAAGCACTGTCTCATGGCCATATTTCTGGAAGAGTTGCTGGACGCGCCGGACACCCAGGTTGTTCCCGGCGAACTGTGCCCTCAGATCCCCTAGCCGCTCATCAGGCACCTGGCAGTTGAGCAGGATGAACTCGAGAATATCCTCACGTAGTTTGCCAGCGTCAAATATCTTGACCGGAGGGATTCTTAGCCCTTCCTGGTAGATGTGAGCGTGCCCCCGGTCCGCGAAATCCGCATGGTGGGAGAGATTAGCGACGAAGGCGACGATGCTGCCGTCGCTAAACACCGGAGACAGCACGACGATATCTGGGAGGTGGGTTCCGCCGCCGGTGTAGGCGTCATTGCCGATGAACATATCGCCTGGTTCGATCTCTTCAAGTGGATGACGGCGAAGCACTTCTTCCACCAAACCCATCAGAGAGCCAAGGTGAATCGGAATGTGTTCGGCTTGAGCCAGAGTCCTGCCGTGCTGATCAAAGAGGATCGTCGAGCAGTCACGACGTTCTTTGATGTTGGTCGAGTAGGAGGCGCGAATCAACGCCGTGCCCATCTCTTCGACAATTGACGAGAAGGCTGACCCGATAACTTCTACGGTGATCGGATCGAGATGTGACTGGACTGCCAACATAAACCTCCTGCCCGGCTAGCGTTTTACATCCGCCATGTACTCATGGCACCGTTTGGAATCAAAATAGTTAGTTCTTCTGGCTCGTAGCCAGCAACGCAGTTCGCATTCAAACAATACTGGAGTGCTCCTGCTCACTGATTAGCAAGTTCCCCCAGAGGTCAACCCGTACCTGTTGTCCTGGCAGCACCAGCGTTGTCGAGTCCATCTGTTCAACAATGGCCGGGCCATCAAACTGATGAGCTGCCAGCAACGAACTGCGAAGATACACCGGACAGTCGATCCAGCCACCTGACTCAGGAAGATACAGCTTCCGGAAGCTGGTCGGGTCAGGGATGCCGGTGGCTCGCGGTAGTTGACGGTGTTCGGCTGTCGGGACGTGCCCGTACGCTTCGAGCCGGACAGTGACGAACTGTACCGGTTCGCCTGGAGCAGCGAAACCGTAGGACCGTTCGTGTTCAGTATCGAAGTGTTCGATGATCTGCGAAAGTGATTGCCTGTCAAGACGGGATTCAGGTAGCTGGACGGGCAGCTCGAAGTTTTGCCCGGTATAGCGCATGTCTACCTGCCGGCGTATCGTCCGTGCATCGGCCGCGATTCCTTCCTGGTCAAGCCATGCGCTGGCTTCTTGCTCCAGCGAATCCAGGGCCAGATTCACCGCTGTTAGCGATGTCTCTGTTGCCGGTAACACGACCGTCCGTGAGAAGTCCGAACGCAGATCTGTTACGAGCAGTCCGAGTGCGCAGAGAAGTCCAGGGTGAAGTGGGATGATCACCTTCGGGATATCGAGCTCTCGCGCAAGCCTGGATGCGTGGAGCGGTCCGGCTCCGCCAAAAGCGATCATGGCAAAGTCACGCGGGTCAAAACCACGTTCAATCGAGATGACCCGTATGGCGCGGGCCATATTCATCGTGACAACTGAGAGGATTCCCTGAGCAATCTCTGTGTTGCTCAATTCGATTTCCCGCGCAAGTGCTTCCACGGATGCTACGGTCGCGTGTTCATCGACGCTCATGCGTCCGCCGAGTAGCGAGCGCTGGCCTAGCGTGCCGAGCAGAATGTTCGCGTCAGTTACAGTCGCTTCAGTACCGCCCAGGCCGTACCCAGCTGGTCCCGGGTCAGCTCCGGCGCTTTGCGGACCAACTTTGAGATGGCCGCCAGAATCAATCCAGGCAATTGAGCCGCCACCTGCTCCGACGGTGTTGATGTCGATCATAGGCGCTTTGATCGGGTATCCAGCAACCTGCATATCCGTACCGATTCTCGTCCGCCCACCTTCGACGAGTGAAACATCGGTGCTGGTGCCGCCCATATCGAACGTAATAATGTTTTCAAATCCGGCTACTCTGGCCACCTCGACAGCGCCGATCACGCCGGCGGCAGGGCCCGACAGCACAGTCCGAACCGGAAGATCTCGTGCGACTTCCAACGAGATCAGGCCGCCGTTGGATTGAGTGATGTACGGGTTGACTGTAATATCAATCTCATCCAATCTGCCCTGCAATTGCTCGATGTATCCGGCCATCACCGGTCCAATATATGCGTTCACGACTGTCGTCGAGAGCCGTTCATACTCCCGGAACTCGGCCAGAACGTTGTGTGAAAGACTGGCATATGCCTCTGGCCATTCCTCATGGAGTATTTTCGCTACCTGCAGCTCGTGGTCGGGGTACAGGTAGCTGTAGAGAAAGCAGACGGCGACTGCTTTGACTCTGGCAGCCCTGAGTTCACGCGCTGCCAGCCGGACTGCCTCCACGTCCAGTGAAGTTTCGACAGAGCCGTCATAGCGCATTCGCTCTGGCACCTCGCGGCGATGCCGGCGATGCGCCAGCGGTGGCGGTTTATCGATCTGGAGGTCGTAAAGATCGGGACGTTCCTGGCGGGCTATTTCCAGCAGGTCACGAAAACCTTCGGTTGTAATGACGCCTGTCGTCGCGCCGTTGCCCTGGAGGAGTGTATTCGTCGCGACGGTGGTGCCATGGCCGAAGTAGCTTACTGAATGAGGCGATATTCCAGCTGCCAACAACGCAGTGTTTGCTCCAGAGATGATTGCCCGGCCAGGATCGTCTGGCGTAGAGGCGGTTTTGTAAACAATGATTTCCCCATCGTCACCGAGCAGGCAAACATCAGTAAACGTTCCCCCGGCATCAACCCCGATACGTACTGCCAACGAGCTACTCCAGCGCGTGAACGGTTATCTCGACCTGTGCGCCTGCCGGCAGCGAGGTGACGCCGACAGTGGTTCTTCCCGGCGGGGTAACGGTGAAGTACTCCGCGTATACCTCGTTCATCTCGCCAAATTTACTGAGATCAGTCAGGTAGACGGTCGTGGCGACAGCGTTGTCAATGCTCGATCCGGCAGCTTCGAGGATGTTTTTGACATTTTCCAGGGTTTGTCTGGTTTCGGCGGCGATGCCACCAGGAACGATCTCGTTGGTGGCCGGGTCAATGCCTTTTTCCCCGGCGACGAAGATAAATCCGTTGGCTCGAATGGCCTGTGAGTACGGACCAATCGGCTTCGCGGCCTTCTCCGTTTCGATGACCTCGATCGAAGAACGCGTTTCGACCACAGCTTGTTTTCCTTCCCTGATTGAACGGTCACACTTGAATTGTGCTCGTCAGACTGTATCCAGATTTACCCTGCGTAGCAACTGTGCGTTGGCGGCTACGATAACCGTTGAAACTGACATCAATAGAGCACCTACTGCAGGCGCTAGCAGTATTCCGAACGGCGCAAGCACCCCGGCCGCCAGCGGGATAGCAACGACGTTGTACCCGGTTGCCCAGGCGAGATTCTGTCGCATCTTTGAGTAGCTGGCTTCACTCAGCTTGACAAGGCGGGGAATGTCACGAGGGTCATCTCGCACCAGGATAATATCAGCGCTCTCGATTGCGACATCCGTGCCAGCTCCTATGGCGACCCCGACGTCGGCCGTCACCAAAGCCGGAGCGTCGTTGACGCCATCACCGACCATGACCACTTTCCGGCCCTGATCCTGTAGCTCTTTTACCCGGTCAGCTTTACTGCCAGGGAGCACTTCTGCGTAGTATTCGTCAATACCGAGTTCTCTGGAGACACTGCTGGCGACATCTTCACTATCGCCGGTGATCATGACGACTTTGAGGCCCTGGCGGTGGAGTTGGTCGATTGCCTCCTGGGACTCTTCACGGACTACGTCCGCAATACCGAATACGGCGACAGGGCGTTCTTCGATAAACAGGTAGATGACTGTTTTACCGTCAGATCCCCACTGCCTGGCAGCTTCGACCAGAGCTTGATCTGGCGACTGATCGAACGACTGGAGCAGGCGAGGACCGCCGACAGCAATTTGCCGCCCGTTGACGGTAGCCTGCACACCTTGCCCGGTAATGGCGCTGAACTCGGTCGCTGTGTATCCGGAATCACCTGTCCCAGCAGCTTCGTCAACGATCGCTTTCGCAATCGGGTGTTCGGAGTCCATTTCCGCGGCGGCGGCCAGCTTCAATGCTTCGCGGTCGTCGATGGATCCGGTTGTCATCATATCGGTCACGCCAAACCGACCGGTCGTCAGTGTGCCGGTTTTATCGAATATGACCGTGTCAATTTCCCTGGCCTGCTCCAGCGCTGGTCGATTGCGTATTAAGAATCCATGATTGGCGGACAAGGTCGTCGAGATCGCAACGACGAGCGGGATTGCCACGCCAAGCGCATGGGGACAGGCAATTACCAGAACGGTGACGGTTCGGGTGATGGCGAACGCGACGGATTCCGGAGAGATGAGCCAGGCGATGAGCGTTATCGCCCCAACCGTGATTGCGATAACGGTCAACCAGAATGCGGCTCGATCGGCGAGGAGTTGGGTTTTAGTTTGCGACGCTTGTGCATCGGCGACGATACGCATCACACCGCTCAGCGTCGTCTCGTCGCCAACCTTTGTGATCCGGACTCGCAGCGAACCCTGTCCGTTTACCGTTCCGCCTATAATGGGAGAGCCAGGCTCTTTGTCTACAGGTCGCGACTCACCGGTCAACATCGATTCGTTGACGCCTGATCGTCCGCTTTCGACCTCACCATCAGCTGGCAGCTGTGCGCCTGGGCGAACCAGAACGAGATCGCCAGGCTCAAGTTCCGCGACAGGAACCTCGGTGATCTCATCGTCGACGATGCGTTCGGCAGTGTCGGGGATGAGTTTGGCCAGCTCGTCGACCGCGCTTCCTGCCTGCTGGACGGCGCGCATCTCGATCCAGTGGCCGAGTTGCATGGCAACGATAAGAGTCGCTACCTCCCAGTAGAGTGGCTCGCCTGGGAATCCAAATTCTGTTGCGATGCTGTACACGTAAGCGACGGTAATGGCGAGAGAAACCAGGGTCATCATCCCCGGTTGCCGGTTTCTCAGTTCAACCACCATGCCGCGAAGAAAGACTTCTCCGCCGTAGAAAAAGATGACCGTGCTGAATAGAGGGGGGATTAGATCGGAGCCTGGAAACTCCGGGGCGGTATAGTGAAACCAGTCCTGGATCGGCTGCGCCCAGATGATGACTGGAATCGCCAGAATCAGTGTTATCCAGAATTTTCGTTTGAAGACTTCAGGGTCGTGCCCGGCGTGCTTGTCGTGCGCGCCATGATCCATCTGATCGTGTCCGGAATGATGGTCCAAACGACACCTCTCAAACTTCTAAAACTCCGAGACAGATTAGCGTATGAAGCCACGACTGTCGATGTTTACAAGCGCTTAATAGTTGACAGTCACGGTAATATCATCGGTTATACGTCGTTCGCCGGGCATGTCCAGGAGTATGAGCATTTGATTACTGCCGAACAAGTCCGTGGTAAAGCAAAACACATTTACTACGGCTGGTGGATCGTATTTGGGGCTTTTGGTATCCAGCTGCTGCTGGCCGGACTGTTGATGCAAGCCTTCAGCTCCTACGCTGCGGTGCTCCAACAGGAGTTTGGCTGGAGTCGCACCGCTCTTTCCGGCGCTTTTTCGATGCAGCGCGTCGAAAGCGGACTTCTTGGCCCCGCTCAAGGCTGGCTACTAGTGCGCTTTGGCTCGCGAAATGTCATGCGAGTCGGCATCACCCTTTTTGGTCTGGGTTTTATAGGTTTCAGCCAGATCAATTCCCTCTGGACTTTCTATCTGGTGTTTCTGGTGATGGCTGTCGGCGCAAGCCTCGGCGGTTTTATGTCCCTGACGACAACACTGGTGAACTGGTTTGTCAAACGCCGGACAACGGCAATGGGGATCGCCCAGACAGGCATGAGCATCGGCGGTCTAGTGGTGCCTATAGTCGCCTGGTCTCTCGTCTCTAACGGCTGGCGAACTACGGCATTCGTCTCCGGCTTCATTGTACTTCTGGTTGGACTGCCGCTGACTCAGCTCATGCGATCAAGGCCTGAAGACTACGGGCTACTCCCGGATGGTGAAGACACAAGGAATGCGACGATCCGGGAGGATGGCGTCTTGCGATCTTCGTCTTCGGACGAAGTCGAGTTCACCTCGCGTCAGGCGATGAGAACCCGGTCATTCTGGTTTATTTCACTTGGCCACGGGACGGCGGTCCTCGTTGTTTCGGCGGTCATGGTGCATCTAGTTCTCGATCTGAATGAAGAACTTGGCTATTCGATCCAGGCAGCTTCGCTGGTCATCGCACTGATGACGATCATGCAAATGCTCGGTCTACTCTTCGGAGGGTATGTCGGCGACCGGTTTGAGAAACGCTGGCTTGCCGCAGGGGCGATGGTGGCGCAGTCTCTGGCCCTGCTGTCGCTGGCATACGCGCAGGGAGTTGGCATGGTGGTCTTTTTCGCCGTTGTCAATGGCATCGCCTGGGGTATGCGGGGGCCGCTGATGCAGGCAATGCGCGCGGACTATTTTGGACGCAAGTCGTTTGCACAGATTATGGGTTTCTCCTCGATGATCGTGATGATCGGCATGACGAGCGGACCGCTTATTGCCGGGATTCTGGCCGACAAAACCGGGAGCTACACACTTGGTTTCACTATTCTGGCGATTATGGTTGGTCTTGGTTCGCTCTTCTTTGTGTTCGCAAAGAAACCCGATCCGCCTGCTTCGAAAGCGATCACCAGTCCAGTTCCGGCGAGCAAGCATATGAGCGTGGCAAGCTAACTCCAGCCCGACCAGGGATGCCTGTACCGACTGCTACGATCCGCGTTGTATCGGTCGGCGACAGAAGTTGAGAAAGATAGCTGATGGAAGGTCCAATCCACCGACTGAGTAAACGTACAGGCAACGTCTTCTATGGCTGGTGGATAGTTAGCGCAGGAATAGGAATTCAGACCCTGATCATGGGCTTGATGATGCAAGCCTATGGCGCATATATCCCCGAACTCCAGGCCGAGTTCGGGTGGAGTAAAACGGCACTATCCGGAGCTTTTTCGCTGCAGCGCGTCGAGAGTGGCATTCTAGGGCCGGCTCAGGGATGGTTGCTAACCAGGTTCGGACCTCGTCCGGTGATGAGCATTGGCCTGGTGATGCTAGGCGTGGGCTTCATTCTTTTCAGTCAGGTGAACTCGCTCGTCACCTTCTACGCGGTCTTTGTCCTGATGGCAATTGGCGCTAGTCTCGGCGGTTTCATCGCGGTTATCACCGCCCTGGTGAACTGGTTTGACAAGAAGCGATCAACCGCCATGGGAATTGCCTACACTGGCCTGAGCGCTGGCGGACTTGTCGTCCCCCTGGTTGCCATCTCGCTCGCCTCTCTAGGCTGGCGAGCTACCGCTGTTATCTCCGGCCTTATCATCATGGTGGTTGGCCTGCCGCTGGTGCAACTCATCCGGTCCAACCCTGAGGACTATGGATATTTGCCGGATGGCGTCAAACCCGGTGAGATGGACCAGCCGTCCGGTGTCCGGGCTGAGTCGACCAAGAACGAGGTTAATTTCTCGGCCAGTGAAGCGATGCACACCAGAGCCTTCTGGTTCATCTCCCTGGGACACGGTGTTGCCGTGCTGCTGGTATCAGCGGTCATGGTGCATTTTGTTGTCGATCTCAATGAGAATCTTGGTTACTCGCTGCAGGCAGCGGCACTGTTTGTAGCCTCGCTGACGATCTTTCAGGCTATCGGCCAGTTAACCGGTGGATTTCTCGGCGACCGGTTCAACAAGCGGTTGATATTGACCTTAACGATGGTTGGCCACGGGGTTGCCTTGATCGTACTGGCGTTCGCAACATCAACCTGGATGGTCATCATTTTTGTTGTGCTTCATGGCTATGTCTGGGGTGTCCGCGGTCCTTCGTTGCACTCGTTGCGAGCAGACTATTTCGGAAGAGCGTCGTTTGCGCAGGTGCTGGGCTTTTCCTCGCTCATCGTGATGATCGGCATGACGCTAGGACCAATAGTCGCGGGCTATCTCGCAGATCTGACTGGAAGTTACACGCTAGGGTTTGCAGTGCTGGGAGCGATTGCGATTGTTGGATCCCTCTTTTTCGCGTTCGCCAAGCCGCCTCCACCGCCGTCCAGGCAGGAAGCAGTTTCGACGATTCCCGAATTGGAATTCTCAACGGTCACCGGCGGGTAGCTGGCGCAGATCCGCCTACAGATGGTGAGTTCAGGAAAGACTGCTGACCGTTCGACGAATGAGCTGCCTGTAGTGGTTTTTGTACCAGCCAGGGATCGCAAAAGGACCATCTCCGCTATAATCAGCTCCGGCCAGATCGAGCGGGGCCGGCAACGCCGTTGCACGCAGCATTCGCAGATACTCCGACGTTGAATTTGCCCAGATCTGGTTTCGGTCCAGGGTTGGCCGGTGATGGCGAACCGCCCAGGAAACATCGTGGAAACTGACGCTGTTGATCCACTCCACCATTCGATCCGGCACATGCGATTCCAGCAATTGGACCGTCTCCTCAAGATCCGTGCAGTCGGTCCAGCGAGCGGTAAAGGCGAGTGCCGGGAACACGAACCTTGCGTATGCTTCGATCCCAGATTTCTCGGCGGCTGTGACGATCGCCTGCAACGTATCCCGGTCGAGCACGTTTATCAGATCAACGATCTGAATCATCCTGGCAGTTGATTCAAGAATGCTGTTTGAAGCGTGAGCTGTCAGATGCAGTGCCAATGCCCGGGAGTCCGGAATGAGCCCTCCCTGCGAATTCGTCAGATTATTGATTATCCACGGGGTTAGATCCCAGCGAAATCCCCTGAACATCTCGACCACTGCCTGGTGTATTTCAACACCTCTGGGATTGTCAGGGTGTTCTCCATACGGATGGATAACGGGCTCGCCACCGTCGCAGGGCCCATAAACACGGTGTTTCCAGGAGATCTCCTTCAGGCAGTATCCGGCATGAGCAAGACTGAGATCAATTTTTCGTGTCTCGTCTTCTCTAGTGAGCAGATCCAGATCTGCAAACGGTCGCCAGGCAACGTCTTTGGTCTGGTCAAGCAACAGAGCGGCGCCTTTGACCGGGATGACCTCTATGCCGCTAAATTCGGCGGCGTCAAGAACACAGGCTAACTCGCGTTTGAGTTTTTCGATTCGGGCTACATTGAACTGCGCCTGTTCGGTGAGCCAGCTATCGATTGCGGTGTTAATGGTCAGGTCGCCGCGTTGTACTCGTCTGCCAAGTAAAGGTCCAACCCCGTGCATTGAGGCTGTCCAGGCAAAGTAGTCCAGCTGGATCTGATCTGTATCGGAGACCGAATCCGCGCCATCGAAGACAAGGGAACGGATAACGTCCGTGGTGACGGATATTTCGCTGAGATGGTGGTCGTCGACAGTCGCCGATGGACCGAAATTGAGGTGAATAGATGACCCTGTTGAAGGACCTGTATCTACGATTTCGCTGGCTACGTTGAGGTAGTCGTTGGTTACTCGATCCCAGTCGTAGATCTTTGCTGACCGGCGCGCGGCGCGACGACCGTATTCCCGCACGTCTTCCGGAGCTGACTCCGCCCAGCGCATGAGCTCGGCGAGTTCATCGACGGAAGAGTAGTAACGGACCGCGTCGCCGCCGACATCACGGTTATCCGGTGTGTCCCTGACCAGAACACAATTCTGGCATGCCATAGCTTCAATGAGCGCGGGATGTGTGCCGCTTGAAAGTACGGGAAATACATAGGTGTAGGCAAAATGATTCAATTCCCAGTATCCGGGACCGTAGATTGAACCCGGGAACATCACCTGGTCACTGGCTAACCGCTGCAGCCTGTCAATGTAGACCTCCGAATATGGCGCATCGCCAACAATGACAGTTGGAATCGAGACATTTGCGGCGTTGCTGGCTGCGACGAGATCATGAACTCGATTCTCTGGTTCTAAACGGCCTACGTACAGGAAGTAGCTATTCGGCTTGAGTCCAAGTGAATTGAGCTGGCCATTGAGGACAGCCTCGTCCGGACTTGCCCCGTACGGAATGTAGTCAAGCTCGATACCGCGATTATTTTTGTAGTACCGTCGAACATTTCGCGAATCAGTGATCACCCTGTTCGGCACTCGTACAGCGATTTTTTCGGCTGCTCGCAGCAAGATTTTTGCTGGTTCTGGCCATTTGTCTCGCATCCAGTCCAGCCCATTGACATTGAGCATTACCGGCATGCGGCCAGCGCGGAGGATGGCGCAGACAGGGCTGTTGCCGACACCGAAGACAATCACGACATCGTACTGTTCTCGCAGGGCGTGGATCGCGGAGAGTGTAGAGTGAAATATAGTATCCAGATACTTATTTTGTATCGTCGGTAATTTGACCAGGCGGACTCCACGGTAGCGGTCGCCAGGGTAGTCAATTTTCGGGGTACGACAGTAGACGGTGACTTCATGGCCGAGCGCGGCCATTCTTGGCGCAATCTCTTCAACACACGTCTCAAACCCGCCGTAGTTCGCAGGGATGCCACGAGTCCCGAGCATGGCGATTCTAAGCTTTGGGTCAGACAATAATGATTCCCTCTCCGCTGCAAACCCCTGTTCGCTGACAGGTAGGCTGTCAGGAGAACCTCGCGAGAGTGTACACCGGACACGATTGTTGGGCAGGGGTGGCTCAACTCAGCTGACGATACAACCGCGCAATCTGACGTTGATACCTGTCGAGCGAAAATCTCCGCTGAACATCTTCAAATGCGTTCGCGGCAAGCCTGACCCGACACCCCGGATCATCGATCAAGCTAGCGACTCCGTTCGCAATCGACTGCGGATCTTTCTGACAGTAGACCCCGGTCTGCATGTGATCGAGGAGCTCGTCGCTGCCGCCGCCGTTGCGGATGGCAACGACCGGCACATGGTTAGCCATGGCTTCAATGATTGTGAGGCCGAAGCCTTCCGGACGCTGGGAGGGAGCCAACAGGATATCCATTGCGTTGAAGTCAAGCTCAGTGTGTTGCTGTTCTCCGAGAAAAGCTACCGAGTCAGTGATGCCGTACTCAACCACGAGTTGCTCATAGTATCCGCGGCGATCCGTCTGGCCTGGAGGGACATCACCCACGAACGCCATCTGAAAATGATATCCGCGATGACATAGCTCTCTGGCAGCCTGAAGCGCTTCGGTAATGCCCTTGCGAGGCGTCAATCGACCGACAATAACTACACGTGGCACTGCAGGTGTCTTCGGATCGGTCTGCGCTGCCTGCTGCTTTCGAGAAACCGATACTCCGTTGTAAACAACCGTGGTTTTCCTGGCTGTTCGCCTGTTTCCAGCGACGATGGCACGGGCAGTTGCCTTTGAGTTGGCAATGATCCGACCGGGCATCGCCATTAACATCAGCCGCAACAACGATTTGAACGCTGCTGGCTCATCGCCAATGTGTTCGTGAATATGCCAGATGTGTGGAGTGCCTGTAATCATGGCCGCGATTGCGCCGCCCGGCACGGCGATCGTATTGGAATGGACGATCCGGACATGGTGTTGCCGGCAGATGCGAGCGAGGGTCCAGCAACCGAACAGGAGACGCTTGGTCAACAGGCGGAGATTGCCCCGGCGGAGGAGTGACCTTCTCAACACGAGCATATCCACCTTTTCGACGCGCACGTTGTGGCGAGAAAGTTCTGAGCTGAGGGCGCCAGAGTAGGGGATATCAGACGGCAGGACGACTACCGGACGGTATTCAGCTGGCAGCCTGGTGATGATGTCGAGTAGACAGCGGTCTGCACCGTAGAGTTCATCGCTGGGATGAACGAAGAGAATCGTTTTCAGTCTCTCACTCATGTGTGGATCTTCGGGTCTGTTCCCGGGACAATACCGTGGCGGCAGCCAATATGCCCAGACTGCACCAGTACCAGCCGAGTTGTATGCCTTCGGTAGCCTGGAAGGCGATGAACATACCTGTGATTGCGACACCCATGGCAACTGCAGTTGCTTGCGCGCGGGTTTCCAAGCCATGCCAGTACACCTGCAACGTTTGCCAGGCCAACAGACCGAGCGGCAACAGAAACAGGATGAGCCCGATCAGACCGCCGTCATGGAGTATGCGCACGAACACATTGCTGAGCCAGGCGCGATCGAAGCTGGTGCTGATGTACTTCTGTCCGAATGAACCGATACCCTGTCCAATGATCGGATGATCCTTCCAATCACGGAGAGCCTGGCGAGCAAACTCGATGCGAACGCTTATCGAGGAGTCCGAGGTGTCACTAATGCTCGATAGCCGGCCACCGATATCTGGCTCATGGGCTTCGTGAGTCGGCACAACAACTGTCACTGTCGGTGTCCCCAGCTGTAGATGCGGCAAGGTGGCATTGGCGGTGTCATTCCCCGGGGTTGAAGCCCGCATGGTTGCTGTTTCACTCTCACTCGTGGCGATCGCATTCCGTTGAATTGCACCTTTGTCAGAACTAACCGGCACCCAGACCAGAGCAGTTGCTATTGCCCCAACTCCGAATAGCACTCCGAGCCGCTTGACTGATCTTGAAATATCCTGGCCAGCGTCACGAAATCTGATCACCATGATGATTTTCAATGTCGCGAGTAACAGGAATCCGGCGAATAGCGCCACCCAGGCGGTGCGTGTGAAACTCACCTGAATAGCGACTAAGCCAGTGAGAGCCGCAATATAGATGCCCGGGGAAGGCTTTGGGAGGAAGATCAGCAACCCGGTTGCGCTCAATGCCAGCAGGAGCATTCCGCTGCCAAATAGATTTGCTTCCCGAAATGTGGCTGCTACCGTCGGATCAAGTGTCACCGGATTGATCTGAATTCCAAGATCGATATTCTGTGCGGCAAAGAGGAAATGGGTGATCAGTCCGAACAGCCCAACTATCGTGGCGATTGCAAGCCAGGCATTGACGATCAGATGCAGGCGCCCGGCTGTCTGAGATGTGGAAGTGATCACAAAATATGGAAAAGCTGCCAGGAGAAGCATGACCCAGAGTTTGGTGCTGTTGGCGGGATCCGGTGCGTTGACCAGTCCCCCGATAACCATCCACCCCAGCCAGCCGAGAAAGAGCGCGCTCACGAGGTCGATACGACGGATCAGCCGTGGCAGGTCCGGGAGCAAGGCAATAGCAACGATGATAACGGCCAGGTGTTCGGGACGGATACTTACTCCGGAGAATTCCGCGACGTACCGGTTGAGCGCCGCAGTGACCAGAAGGGCGACAACACTCCCGCGAACTCTTCCAAGTGTCAACATCAACCCAAGCGTGCCAGCGGTGGTGACGACGACGGTCACTACAGGCAAATAATCGAATGCCCACCGGTAAATGACCCAGATGCTTGTGCCCATGAGGAGAGCAATGGTCGCGCTCAGGATGCGGCGATCGATGACCATACTGCTCTTTCATGTTGAGTACCGGTTACTCGTAGATAGACCTCTTGCGTCTGTTGGGCCATCCATAGTGATGTGATGCTTCTAGCCTTGTCGCTGGCAAATGCTATACGGGTACGTTCACGGGCAGGATCTTCAAGAATCGTGAAAATGTGCCGGGCAAACTGATCTGGCTGCTCCGGATCCGCAAATCTCGCTGCCTGACCGCCAACCTCCCGGAGTGCTGGAATATCGGATGCCACCACCGGGCAATCAAACGTGAGCGCCTCCAACACCGGATAGCCAAATCCTTCGTGTCGGGATGGAACGATGACAGCGGTTGCGTGTGCATAGAGCCAGGCAAGCTCGCTATCTTCAATACTGTTCAGCCGAAGCAGCCAGTCATCGTCTGTATATGCTGAACCCGGTACCTGACCGACGACGACTAGATCGATATTGAAACGGTTTCGGACGATTCGTGCTGCTTCTACGGCTGTTTCGACATTCTTCCGCTGGTTCGCCGAGCCAACCATGAGAAGAAATGACTGCGTCATCTCCATCACTCCTGCGGGGCGTTTTCTCTCCATACCAATCAGATCGCTACCGTGCCACACGATCGTGATGCGGTCGGCGGGAATCTTAAAGGTTTCACACACTTCAGCGGCTGCCGCTTCGCTACCGGTGATAATTGCTGTTGCCCGCCGGGCGGCCCAGACCCCGACCGTTCGGACATAGGCGCTCCAGGCGGCTGAAGGTCGCCAGTGAGGTTGAAAATCCAGACCATCATGCACGGTCATGACGACATCGCATGGGGCGACGATTGGAGCAATCATGGTTGTATGTATCAGATCAACCTTGCGTCTCCAGGCCGCAATCGGAAAGATGATCTGACACCAGAATGCATGCAGCACCCCATTGACTGGCAGGCGAACAATGCGAGGCAGTATCTCGACACGTGGAGCACGAAAGGAAATGACTTCAACAACTCCGAGGGCGTTCAGATTTTCGATAAGTGATGAGATATAGCGACCGGTTCCGGTTTGGTTCATTGCATAGGTGGATTCTATGGCAACCCGAACCCGATCTTGTGCATCAGTTTCTTCTGATGAGCGGTGAAAAATGAGATCCAGGATATCTTCCGCGGCAGGATGTTTGAGCCAAATCATCGTTGCAGCATAGACGAGGCTTGCCACTGTTGCCGCAAGCACAAACGCCAGCAATGGTGGCTCCATGTGTACTAGCACGAGCGGCAACAATGCCACGCCGCTCAATGCAGTCCCGAACATTGCAATCGCAGCTGGCCAGCCGAGGCTGCGAGAGCGGAAAGCAACCCGACGGTGAAGCAGCACCAGCAACACAATGGTGTAAGTACCCTCGGCAATTAGAAATGCAATTGGGAGACCTGAGATGCCGATCACCCGAGTTGCTGCCCAGGCGATGACGATCAAGCCCCCAAGAGAGATCGTGTACGGGAGTACCGGGGTTTTGCTTTCATCCAGAGCCGCGAAAGAATTCTGCAGGATAATCCCAAGCGTGAGCGGCACCAGCGCCAGGGCATAGATCCCGAGCAGGGTTGAGGTCGTGCTTACATTTGCGGCGGTAAATTCTCCTCGACCATAGAGCAGGGTGACGAGGTCGGTGCGGGTAACCACGAGAAGAAGAGAGACAGGCAACAAAAAAAATAGTGCCAGGTTGATGCTGTGTGCGAAGGCATCCGAGCGATTTGAATTCGGCTCCTGCCGTGACAGGTATGGCAGCACGACTGCGCCGACTGCAGCAATCAGGATCGTGCTCGGAAGAACCATAGTTTTTTTGGCCAGCACGACACTTGTGAGAGATCCGCTTGACAACCCGGATGAGATAACTCTGTCGACGATCTCTGGCCCTTGGCGCACCGTTACCAGTATGACAAGTGGAACCGAAAGCCTGAGTAGTTGAACAATCCGATCCCGATTGAGCTGAATCGTTACCGGATGCCGCTCACGTCCGGTTTTGTAAATCAGAAATGCCCAACCAAAAAGAAGCGCCAGGCCAGCCATCGAACCGATCGTCCATCCGGCGGCGGCCACGATCGGGGAAGTCGTGCCGGCCAGCAATGGAATGATGGCTCCGATTGCAATTACCGGGGTAAGCAATGCAGGCAGCATGAAATATCCGGCTGAGTTGAGAAATGCGCCGACAAGTCTTGCCGCGCCAATAAACAGTATCGCTGGCGCTACGACAGCGGTGGCTTTGGCAGTGGTTTCAACTGTAGTACTGTCAAAACCGGGAGCAAACAGCATAACAATCGGGACAGCCAGAGCAGCAACAAGCAGTGCGACTCCTAGCAGGATCCCACCTGCGAACAGGAGAGACCGGATGAGTGAATGCCCTGCCGGAGCTTGACATTTTGACGGAGTGGAAAGTGTAACCACGGTGGCTGGAACAGTCGATTCAGCCACAAGAATGGTAACGACCATCAGAATGATATAGGTGCTTAGAAAATACGCGTCGCTGTCGTCGGTTGCGCCAAGCCTGGCGGCAACCAGAGCATCTCGCAGCACTGGTAGCAGGCTTCCAATGCCGAGGACAAGAATGACGAGCAAGGCGGTTGGGGCGAGTTGGGTGCGGTCGCCAACCTTATCGCGCATTAGAAATCGCCGGCAGTGATAACCACAATAATTGTATAGCCTGTAATTTCAACAGGAACGCCGCCTCCGGGAGGTTCTTCCAGCCATTCCGGTCCTTCGCCAACGATCCCGCTGGCGAATCCTATCAGGTCCATTGTATTGTCCATGAGCGCTGGTCGATTGCGATCATCATCCAGCGCTGTCTGAAATGTTTGTGTGGTCCCAATACCGAATGACAGCGTTAGCCCGTGTGTGCGAAGTATGTATCCTTCTGCACCGACCGCGTTCGCAATATCCTGATACAGCACGGGATATCCGATGAATGTGAGCGGTTCGATCATGAAGGACCGGCGGCCGATTATGGTTTGCAGATAGAGGTTTGCAAGTCCGTCAAGATCAGCATCTGGATAGAGCGGTTTGAAACCGTAGTTTGCTCGTTTTTGATTGAGCATCGTCAGAAGATCTTGATGTGACGCTGAATCTACTGGTGGATTTATTTCTGATTGTTTGGCGGTGGCATGCCCGGTGGCTGCCACAAGCATAATTCCGAGCAACGCCAGGCAGATACAATGACGCCAGAACGGAATCAGGTGCTGGATGGGTGAGGTATGACGTTGTTCGGGATCAGGAGCACAAGTGCGCGATCGGTTTAAAGCAACCGGATTTCTCGTCGTACTTGCATCGCTTTTTATAGCGCTACTGGTCGCATTGCTTTCGACCCCGACCGTCGCCTGGCTTGACATTGGATCTCCAAATGACCAGAAATACATAGATACAGCATCAATCAGCGAAACGAACTATCTGGGCACCTACCGGTGGGCCTATGATCAAACCCAGTTGAACATTCCGGTGCCAGCCCCCGGATCATACCGGCTCGAATTTGGGATGTTTACGATCGAACCTGAAGGCCGTTCGTTAGACATCATCTGCAGTGATGCCAGCCGCTCGGTGCCGCTAACGGACCGTGCCGGATATTTTACCGTGTCACAAACCTGTGTCACCGAGTCCGATCAGATCGTCGTAAGCCTTGAGACAGATCCGGTACGGGTTGAAGCCGATGGTCGTCCCCTCGGCGTTGCTCTGGTCTCTGTAAATCTGCAACCTCAGGATACGGTCACGCTTACGCTGTACTACGTGCAAGTCATCGTTACCGTTTTTGCAACGTTAACCGGTCTCTATTTCTGTGCGGATGCGCTTGGCTGGCGAAGAGCGCGGTTTATATTGCCTGGCGTTGCTGCCTATTGCTGGTTCGTTATTGCCGTGTTTGGCCAGGGGTTATTCATCGCCAGCGTTGCCGGGCCAGGTGGTGTGCTGCTGCTGGCCGGAGGCATGACAACAGCTGCACTGGTAAAGCGGCGGAGGATCGCCGCGATCATTGTCGCGTTGCTGACCGTTCCTGTTGTGTTGCTCATACCGCCACCGCACCTGGATCTCCTGCTTGCAGCCCACTGGACTGAGCGCGACGCCTGGGCGACGCAGCTTATGCCCTGGTTGGCGGCAGCCACACTGATTATCGCAGCCCTGGTCGGAACAAAGCGCGCTGTCTGGCTGGCCGCAACCGGGACATTGACCGGGTTGCTCTCACTGACATTGCCGGCTATCTCTCGTAGCTTGCATTTCTCGGTCGAGATCGCCGTGCCAGATTGGACGGATATCGGTTCGCCGGGCGGGATCGTCTATCTGGCGGTCGTCTTCGCGACAACGGCTATCGCATTCTGGGTCGTGCGCTCCCGTCCAGATCGACCGGTGCTGGGTTTGGTGGGTGTTGCTTTGTTCGTAGTTGGCTCACTCGTTGGCTGGCGAATCGGAATCATGAATTTGAACGGGGACGAACCACACTACTACGTCATGGCGCGTAGCCTTGGTGTTGACAAGGACCTGGAACTCCTGAACAACTACCACGAACCTGCCTATCTTGCGGCCACGATTTCTCCGGATGGCAACATCGCCATGTCCCGCGATGATGACGCCGATCGGTATACGAGTATGTCGCCTGGAAGCGTCGACACCTGGTATCTGATACCGCCAGTTCCGGATGGTTGGGAGACGATTCCTGCGTCACCTAGCCTGGTACAGGCGACGGGTGAGCCGCCAGAAATTATTACCTCCGATGGCACGCGGGAACGGTTGATGCCGCTGGACGCTTCGGCTGACCTGACCATGGTCATTCCCACCGGATGCATGCTTGATCAGATCTGGCTCGGGGTTCCCGATGGGGAGCCACGTGAGGTCCTGATCGAAGGGTTGAATCCGGATGGCAGTATCGCCTGGAGCAGAGAAGTAACAACGTCCGGTCGAATAACTACCATCGATATAGAAGACCGGAATCGCACATGCGATTCCCTCTATGGAATGTCCATACGAATTCGTTCGGATGATGGACCTCTAGTCGCTCAAGCATTCAACCAGTGGAACGGTTTGCAGGTGGTTGCGGGAGACAGAGCAGCCGATTTCGTGATACTGACCGGCATCCCACGAGATCGCTATGCATCACGGGCATCCGGGATGCGTATTGGTGTATACAACCCCGAGGAAGCCGAAATACTCGTTACCATCCGGCTGATGGGCAGTTCAAATTTGACGTTGCGAGAGACTGTCATCGGCATCCCACCCGGTCAGACTGGAACTGAGACCTTTCCGACTTCTAGCGTTGATGCGGTACATATAAGCGCAACTGGCAAATTTGTGGCTGCCGGAACTGCCGCGCTACTGGGTCACCGCTACACGCTTCCAATTGCACGGGCAACAACTGAGTGGGAGTTGCCGGTTGCCCCAACCAGCGACCGCGATGCAGGGGTCTGGTTGAGTTTCGTCAATCCCCGGAGTGAACCGGTTGCACTCACGCTTGACCTAGACAGCCAACAGCAGACAATAGATCTCTGTCCACGCTGTGCCGATACCGTTCTAATCGAGTCGGCGTCCGAGTTCCGAACTGCCTTTGTTACATCCGATGGCGCGGATGGAACCTGGTTCGGGGCCGTTCAGTATGAGGAGCGAACGGAGAGCCTGCATTTTGATATCGGGTTGCCGGCCATTGCCGCGTTTCCTGCTGCACTAGGTTCTCCATGGCTTGTGTTTATCGTTCCCGCTATGTTCGCGGTGCTGATCGTGCCAGGAATGTTTATGTTGCTGCGTCAGGCTGGTTGTACTGACGAAGTCGCGGCCGCCGGGGCATTGCTATCCATAGTGTTATTGCCGATGTCAGCCTATGCCGTGCGGTTGTACACCGAACCAGTTGCCGCGACGCTGCTGGTATGGGCGCTTGTCTTCTGGCAGGCTGCCAGGCGGAAATCCTGGCTCAATGTTGTCGTTCTTGCAATCGCTGCGATACTGCCTTTGCTCCATGGTCGTTTAACCCCGCTTGCGATCGGACTGATACTCCTCATCGTTCTGTCGTTGTTGCAGGACTGGCTGAGCAGAATTTCTGTGCGGCGTCTCGCCGGTCATGGTCTTGTATTGCTCGCACTCATAGCGGTGGTTTCAATCTTGATAGCAGTTGTCGTTCGCCCGTTTGCCGTGAGTCTCAATGTTCGGGGAGGGTTAGACTATTTCGGTTTTGTCTGGGTTCCGGTGAACACAGCCGGTATGTTGCTGGATCGTGGTTCAGGGCTGCTTCCATTTGCACCGTGGATCCTGCTCGGTCTTGCAGCTCCCCGACCGTTGACTACGGTCCAGCGTGGCGCGCTCTTCCTCATCGGTATCAATGCGGTGGTGATCGGCTTGCGTGTTGGTGGATGGCAGACCTGGGGCGCGTCGGGGCGCTACCTGCTGCCGGTTGTTCCGCTGCTGATGCTCTTTGCGGTTCCAGGCGCGGTGCGCCTGTGGAATTCCTATGCGGGCAAAGCGGTTGTCATTCTTACAGCCGGTTGGTCTGCTCTGGCGATGTTTATTTTGCACTGGATGCCACTGGCCGGCTACACCCGTGACGATATCTACCTGATTGACAATATGTTTGCTGCGATGCGGCTGCCGTCTCCCTGGAAGGTGTTTCCAACCATTGCACCGGCTGCCGGACCAGATTGGGCAGGCGCGGTGGGAATTGTCATGCTGCTGCTGCTGGGCGGAGCAATCATGTGGGTGATCTTGCCGCTGATTGCTCCGGAACGCGACGTTGATCGCGGCATCAACGTTCCAGAAGGTTAACGCTTTCGCGATCACCTGCCGATGTATTCGAGCATCACAGCCATGAAAAAAGGCCTCGCCAGGCCGGTTGGTCCAGCGAGACCCTTTCTGTCGTCGAATTACTCGTATCGCAAAGCCTCCGCTGGAGCAATACGGCCAGCTTGACGTGATGGGATCCAGGTCATCAAGAGGGCCACGGCTACCGCGACAACGGCAATGGTCAGAATCACTGGCCAGGGGATCACAAAGCTCACATCCGAAGAGAAGCCTTGATCAGGATCTGCGACGAGTTTCTTCGTCAGCAGCAATCCCAGGGCTGTGCCAGTGACAACGCCGGTTACGACCACGAACAGCGTCTCGATCATGAAGGACAGCGAGACAAGTTCGTGTCGGAACCCGATCGCCCGTAGAACACCGATTTGCTGTCGCCGCTCAACGACCGACCGGAAGGCGATGACGCCAATAGCTGCCATGCCAACGAACAACCCGAGCGCCATGAACCCTTCGATGATGTAGAGAAATCCACTTTCCTCGCGTTGCTGGTCTTGCAGCTCACTGCTAATCGACGTAGCCTGGACGCCAGATTCGAGTAACGCTGATTCGATCTGATTTGCCAGCTCATCAGCCTGATCTGGCTCGTCTAGCCGCATGTACCATGAGGTGATCGTCTCTCCGGGATACACAGCGTCTATCGTTTTCTGATTGGCGAAGAGTCCGGCGAGACTGCCAATCTTTGTGTCGATGATTCCGATGATGGTGACCTCGTGGGAACTGCCATCGACCGGGTTTTGCAGCTCAACAGTGATCGGGTCGAATGTCTTGTCACCACTTTTCAAACCGGTCAGCTGGAACAGATCATCGTCGCCGCCGATATTGCCTTCTGCCGGGACGGCAAACGAGTCGATGACCGCGACGTCAGGTTCGTTAAGCAACGCCTGGATCACCGCGTCGCCAGACGCATACCCGGATGCGATTTGTCCAAATTCGATCTCACTTGTCTCAAGAAACCGCTCGTCCATCCCAAGGACCGGCCAGGATTTCCACTCCTCAGTATTGCTGAGACGAACGGAAGATACGAACTCCGAGGGATTCGTCACCGTTCCCAAAGCAATGACACCGCTGATGTCGACGCCACTGCTAGAGAGCGTAGCCAGGACATCAGCTGGAGGATCAGCAGCCAGAACATCTGCGCGCAAATCCCAGCCTGCGTCAGCCTCACCGCCGAGGGCTGACTCAACATAGTTGTGATTCATGGTAGCGATCATCACTATCGAGAAGATGATCAGGCTGAACATCGCTATAGTGAGACCGGTTCTGCCACGCGCCGCGCCGGGGTAGGCGACTCCGGTGCGAACAGCTGGCAGTTTCCCGCGAAAGAGCCCACCGGCTAGTGAGACGCCAGCCAGGAGCACGTCGGTATTCTGCACGATTATGAGCGTCGCTCCAATGACCATGAAGATACCGGAGATGAAGAACATCTCTAGACCGAACTTGAAGTTGCCGAATAGCGAGTTGAATGTGCTTTCTGGCAGCAGCGAAAAGGTCAGCAGCCAGATACCTACCAGTGTGAAGGCGATCCGGCCCGGCAAACCGAAGAACTGAGCAATCAGCGCTATGCCGAACGGCAGCAGGCTCATCCCAATTGCGAACATTGCCGCCGTTTCACCGCTTGAACCGACCAGGGAAAAGAGTGCGCCGCTGACGAGCAGAACGATTCCCCAGATGAGTGTTCGCAGGCGCCGCTTCGCGACGACTATTTCCGGCAGATCCCGGACCGCCGCGACGATGTTGACGCGGCTGATCTTCCAGGACGCCGCAACGACAGTCAGGAACGTAATGAACATGCCAAGGCAGTATGCGACGATCAGGCTGCGCAAGGTGATGTGAGCCTCGATTGGCGCGTAGGAACCGAAGATTACTCTCATTCCCTGGGCGATCCCGAATGCAGCCAGCAACCCGAGCAGTGCGCCGATGAGTCCCGCGAACAGCGCATAGCCAAGCCCTTCAGAGATGAACTGCTGGACGAGCTGGCTGCGGTGTGCGCCGATTGCTCGTTCCATACCCATCTCAGAGCGCCGTTCGGATGCCAGCATCGTGAAGATCAACACGATCAGCAGTACGCCGGAAATCACTGAGAAAAGGCCGAGCAGAACAAATATCTGGGTGAACGCCGATCCAATCTGTTCAGCGCTGTCCACGCGATCCTGCTTGATGGCCTTGACACCGAGACCGGTTCCGGAGAGTGACAGACGAAGCGCATCGGTTACTGCGTCGCTGTGATCCACTCCGCTTCGCTCGTTTCCGGCATTGGTGATAGCGATGGCTGTCATCTCACCTGTGCGGCCGGTGAGTTCCTGCAGTCCAGTTATGGTCATCGCCATCCCTGGGAATTCGAGGTAGGAGTTCTCGCCTCTTCTCGTCCCGCTCAGGTAGCTATCTTTGGCCAGCCCGGCGACGGTAACTTCCTGCGGCACATCATTAATGTATACGAGAAGCAGGTCGCCTGTTTCGGCATCGATTTCACCGGCCAATTTCTGGCTCACGATCACTTCGCCTGGGTCAAGCGTTTGAAGATCAACGACGTTACCGTCGACCCCGACAGGACCGTTGAACGCTGAGATACGTGACGGATCTAACCCGATAAGCACAACGTCCGGCTCGGCAAGCTCGCTAGTCTGGTTTCTAACCGGCGCGCGTGCTTCCAGGATAGGCATGATGCCAGCGACATTTGGATCGTTTGCGAGGGCGGCTTCGACCGTCGCAAGCGCGGATGGGTCAAGACCTTCTTGCGCCGTCAGTTCGACATTCGCGTTGACATCCTGGCTAGCGACAACCAGCTCATCGACCTGACCGAGGTTTGTATAAACATCAGAGGTAATCGAGTGATAAACCGTGTCGCCGGTGCCAAGCGCGGCGGCGATGATCATCGTTGATAGCATCAATCCGAGGATGATTAGCAAGGACTGAGCTTTGTGACGCGGAATGTTCCGGACTCCGAGTTTGAAGATAACCGGTCGCCGGATCGCTATCCATGCCACAGACAGCAGACACAGGACCAATGTCACCGCTAGAACAACCATAATCCCGTCAAGTGGAATCCCGAATATATCGTTCATGTTCGCTCCTTTGCGATTGAACGGTCACTACGATGCGACCGTGGCTACCGCGAGACACTGTTCGAAGAGGTCGTGGGCAACCGTTCCGGTGATCTGACCGTCCTGCATTCGGACAATCCGGTCACATCGATCGCCTATGCCGGAATCATGGGTGACGACGACGAAGGTGATCCCATCACGCTGGTTCAGAAGACGCATCAGATCAACAATCTCGTTTGCGGTTGCGGAATCAAGCGCGCCAGTCGGCTCATCAGCCCAGACAATGGCCGGGTTTGAGACGAGAGAACGGGCGATCGTAACTCGTTGCCGTTGACCGCCGGACATCTGTGCCGGACGCTTGTTGCCCTGGTCGGAAAGTCCGACTGAATCCAGCGCTGCTTTTGCTCGTTCGCGAGCTTCCTTTGGCTTGACGCCGGCAACGAGCAACGGCAGCTCAACGTTCTCGCTGGCGCTCAGCACTGGTAGCAGGTTGTAGACCTGGAAGATGAAACCCATGTGCCGCGCCCGGTAGTCGGTTCGCTTCCGATCTGAGAGTGTTGCCAGGTTGGTTCCGTTCAACCAGATGTTTCCGGAGTCAATATCGTCCAGACCGGACAAACAGTTGAGGAGGGTCGTTTTGCCACAACCTGACGGACCCATAACGGCTACCATCT
>CAZNYB010000009.1:51615-61342 GCA_964577155.1 uncultured Thermomicrobiales bacterium
CAGTTGAGGAGGGTCGTTTTGCCACAACCTGACGGACCCATAACGGCTACCATCTCACCTGCTGAGACACTGAAATCAATACCCTGGAGCGCCTGAACAGATTCGGTGCCTGTATCGTAGTTTTTGACCACATTCTCAGCGAGGATGATGCACGGACTGCCATTCGAAGGCTTCCCGTTAAGCTGCGGTTCAACGATGTTTGATTTACGCAAGTTAAGCATATTGTGTCTCACTTTCTTCGATGAATAATTCTGTTGACGCGATGTTCAGGTGCTGCGTTGCGCCTTCACCGGCTTGCGCCCACTTGGCGTACAGCCATTGCAGAAACAGCAGCTTCATGAACTCCTCTTTCGTGTCGATGAGTTCAATCAGCGGGTAGACAGCCCGTAATCTGCAGAAGCAATCGATCTGCTCCGGCGTGAATCCGTAGCTCTCCATCTCGCTCCACTCACGCGGCGTTGCGTAAGCGGCCTTCAGTACCTGGGGAGGCGGTGCTACGTTCACGGTCATCACTCCTTCCTTGGAACTCTGTTTCGCCGGCTCCATTGCCGACCTGTCCACATCTTGACGCTTCCTGAACCGGAGCGAATCGTGTAGATTACGGAGATTCGGGAAAGGGGATTACTGATTCACAGGTACGTTGAAATCACGATTACGTAGGTAATCTGATGGAACGCAGGCAATAGAGATGGAGGCGGATCAGATCGTCGTCGCGGGGTCTTCAACCAGATTCAGACGCAGAGCTACCGTCGCGGCGGCAGTACGGGAGTTGACATTCAGCTTGGTGAAAATGTTATTCACGTGGGACTGAACGGTTCGCGGGCTGATGAAGAGCGTTTCAGCGATCTCCCGGTCGGAATTCCCTGCAACAAGTCCTTCCAACACCTCCAGCTCACGCGGCGTCAATTTATGACCGGACTCCAGTTCATAAGCACCGGGTGTGGGTCTGGGAATATGTTCGAGGGATACTGCTAATGCCATGGCAATGGCTTCATCACGAGACATTTTGCGGCCCTCAGCCCAGAAATCAGCCAGCTCCGCTGGTGGTAATGCGGCTCGTATTTCCGCAACCGCACGATGATATATCGCTTCATCCGCGACATAAATAGCAGCAGAGATTGATTCATTGAGCCGTTCAGCCGCCCCGAGTAGCCGTGCCGAGGTGTCTGGACGACCAGCAGAAGCAGCAAGATCCGCAATAAACATGAGCAATCTCAGGATGCGCCATGGATCGCCATATTTTTGCCAGCCCGCAAGGCTTTCTTGAAACAAATCGAGAGCCTGTTGGGTGTTACCCTTGTCGCGTGCAAATCGCCCGAGGTGGCTGAGACTCAGAGCGATTCCCCAGCCAAAGCCGATCTGACGTGCCAGGTCGAGCCCCTCATCCATAATCTGTTCCGCAAGTTCAGTTTCACCTTGCCAGTGAATTTGAACACTGAGAAGTAAAAGCGCGACCACAAGCCAGGTCGGTTCGTCGATCTCCCGCAAAAGTCGGACAGCGTCATACGCGAGCACATTGGAGGCTTCAGATTGTCCGAGGCTGTCGATGAGATCAGCGAGTCCGAAGGTTGCAATTGCGATGCTTCGCTGGTCTCCTAACTCATTAGCCATCGCCAGACTTGCGTCCAGACGAGTACGGGCAAGGTCCAAATCTCCTGTGGCTTCAATGAGAAGCCCGGAAACTGTCAACGCATTTGCGATCAATGGCGTTGAGTCTGATGGGCGCAATGCTATGGCATTTGCAAGCCATGTGCTGCCTTCTGTGAAATACCCACGTTGAAACCAGAATAGCCAGAGATCGGTTCCGATCGTTAGTGCGATCTCCGGCTGATCGCTCTCAATCGCCCAGCTCAGCGCAGCTCGAATATTATTGTGTTCAAGTTCTAATCGCTCTATCCAGAGCACCGCATCATGGCCGTTCAGTTTTTGACTCGCATAAGAGACGAGTTGCACGCACCAGTCGGCATGATGCTGTCGGATTAATTCAAGTTCACCGTGTTCTTCAAGTTGTTCGATACCAAATTCCGTGATGGTTTCGAGCATGAGAAACCGTGGCTCATCGGTAGGTGAGTCGATCGTCATTAACAGGCTCTTGTCGACCAGTGAGGCAATGCTGTCGATCAGTTCGAATTCAGAATCCTGGATGCCGCAGACATATCCGGCCGCTTCAAGAGTAAATCCAGAAGAGAATACGGATAATTGCCGCATAAATACCTGTTCACGGCTGTCAAGCAGGTCGTAGCTCCATCCGATTGCCGAACGCATCGTGCGTAACCGTTCGGGAAGATCGCGTGATCTACTGGTTAGCACCTGAAGACTCGATGCCATGCGTGATAGCAACGCCGCAGGTGAGAGAAACTTGATGCGTGCCGCGGCGAGTTCTATGGCTAGCGGCAACCCATCAAGCCGGCGACAGATTTCAACAACGGCGAGTGAATTCGCGTCAGTTAACTCGAAATCAGGCTGGACACTCCTGGCGCGCTGAACAAAGAGCTCGATTGATTCAAACTGAGCAAGTTCATCGAGCGATGGCGTTCTCCAGGTCATGCCAGCCGCACGCTGAGGGAGAGACATTGGAAGCACACTGAGTTCCTGCTCACCCTGAATGTGCAGGGCAACTTGACTCGTGACAAGCACCGTGATATTCGGACACTGGCCGAGCAGATGAGCGATCTGTGGGGCTGCCTCAACAACCTGTTCGAAATTGTCAAGGATAATTAATTCACTGCGAGAGCGTAAGAATGTATGAAGCACATCGGATGATGAAAGCCCCGCTCCTTCGCGCATTCCATGTGCCTGGGCGATCAACGGTACAACCAGAGCCGGGTCACGAGTCGAAGACAGCGCAACGAAGTAGACGCCATCCGCATATTCGTCCTTCAGTTTATCGGCGATATGCAACGCAAGGCGCGTTTTCCCGACACCACCAGGTCCGGTTAGCGTCAGCAACCGGATGCGCTCTTGTTGCAGTAGCTCAAGAGCAATTGCAGATTCCCGTTCGCGTTCAATGAACGGGGTCAACGGAACTGGTAGCGAAGGATTCGAATAAAACTCACCTGGTGGGAACAACGTGGCTGACGAGGAAGAGGTGAGCCGTTCATCCGGAGGTGGTGATGGGGGCACGACTGACACTGTCTTGTGAATCGGATGGACGCTGCGAGGGATTGTGACGAAACTCCCCGTGATTGTCAATCACGTTTCGTTTGGCAGAAACATCCAGCAAGACCGTTCTGACATTACTCTGGCGGCCATGGAGTCGAATGAGTTCTGGGTTTGGAGATGGGACTCATTTCTTAAATTTGAATTGCTTGCTGGTAAGTGCGAAGTCAGTTTCAAGTCGTCTGCGTTTGATCGGTGTCAACCAGACCAAGACGCAATGCAGCAGTTGCCGCTTCTGTTCGAGAGTTGACGTTGAGCTTAATGAAGATGCCGCTGACATGGGATTGAGCGGTGCGTGGACTGATGAAAAGTGCTTCAGCGATTTCTCGATCCGAGTAACCTGCCACGACAAACTGGAGGACTTCTATCTGGCGCGGTGTGAGATTGTATTCAGCTCCAGAGTCGCGAGGTGTTGAGCGAGTACTACCGTCTGCTTCAAGAGACACCGCCAATGCGGATGCAACGGCTTCATCGCGATCCAAACGACGTCCGGCACTCCAGGCTTCGTCAAATTCCTGGCGACTCAGATCGGCGTGAATACGCTCAACGGCGTCTTCATGTATTGCTTCGACTCTGGCTATGAACGCCGTCCCTGTTAGTTGTTCATTTAGGATTTCAGAAGCGCCCATTAGCTGTGCGGCATGCACGGATTGGCCAAGTTCCGAAGCAATGTCGGCAATGTAGATAAGCAGTCGTATGATGAGCCACGAATTACCGGACTCCTGACAGTACACCAGGCTCTCCTGGAATCGTTCCAAGGCGCGGACATAGTCACCGTTCTCGCGGGCAAAGCGTCCGAAATTGCCGAGACTGATAGCGACGCCCCAGCCGAATCCGATTTGCCTCGCGAGGTCGAGACTCTCTTTCATAAGTCGATCTGCCAGTTCGGTGTCACCACATCGATGTGCTTGGAGGCTGCGTAGAGACAGCCCTAATGCCAGCCAGACAGGTTCATCAACCTTGCGCAGCAATGGGATAGCATCTTCAGCGAGTTGTTGGGCCACCTGATAATTCCCAAAGCCTTCGTTGATGTCGGCAAGTCCAAGCGTCGCTGTCGCGATTGATCGCATATCTCCAAGTTCAGTGGCAATAGCCAGACTCTCTTCAAGTCGCTCCTGTGCCAGGTCTGGTTTTCCAGACAGATCTGCGAGTAATCCAGCCATTGCATAGGTGTTGGCAACCAACGGAGTCGGATTCTCGGACAATAATGCGATGGCTCGCTCCAGCCACATGCTACCTTCGGTGAAGTAGTCGCGCTGGAACCAGAACGTCACGATATTCACCGCCATCTCCATCGCGATCTCGATGTTTCCGTTTTTCAGCGCCCATCCAAGGGATGCCCGGAGATTGTCATGTTCAACCTCCAGCCGGTCCAGCCAACCCACAGCATTCGGACCGGTCAATTCGACGCTTGCTCGTGAGGCGAGATCCAGACACCAGCGTGCGTGGCACTCGCGAATGAACTCCAGTTCACCGTCTTCAGAGAGTTGTTCAAGCGCAAATTCACGAATTGTTTCGAGCATGACAAACCTTGGTTCGCCGATCGGCGGATTGCTCGGAAAGAGCAAACTCTTGTCAACGAGTGATGCGACCCCCTCGAAGATATCGATCTCCGATTGCTGCAGTTCGGCAACGTATTCAGCTGCTCCTAGCGTGAAGCCGGATGAGAATACTGCCAGCCAGCGCATGAGCCGTTGCTCCTGAGCGTCGAGCAGGTTATAGCTCCAGGCAATGGCCGAACGCATGGTCTGGAGTCGTTCTGGCATGTCACGTGAACCGCTTGTCAAGACCTGGAGACTTGATGCCAACCGGGACAAGAGCGCAGATGGAGAGAGGAGCTTGGTTCGTACGGCTGCCAGTTCGATAGCCAGCGGGAGACCGTCCAGCCTGCGACAGATTTCAACGACAGCGAGAGCATTGTCATCATTGAGTTCGAAGTCAGGCCGGACACTACGGGCACGCTGGATGAAGAGCTCTATCGCTTCATAACCGGCAAGTTCACCTGGCGGTGGAATTTGCCAGGTTGTGCCTGGTTCACGTGCCAGCACTTCCATCGGCCGAATGCCGAGCTCCTGTTCACCCTGGATGTGGAGCGCAATCTGACTCGTAATGAGGATGGTTATACCGGGACAAAATGTAAGTAGATCGACCAGTTGTGGCGCGGCGTCGACGAGTTGCTCGAAATTGTCGAGAACCAGCAACTCTTGCCGTGAACGCAAATACGACATAAGTATCTCGGTGATCGAGACACCGGCGATCTCGCGATTTCCATGAACCTGGGCAATCGTCGGCATCACGAGATCTGGATCATGGATAGAAGACAGGGAGATGAAGTAGACGCCATCCGGATAGTTGTTCTGAACGCTGTTCGCAATGTGTATGGCGAGACGTGTCTTGCCCACCCCACCTGGACCGGTGAGGGTCAGAAGGCGGACACGCTCGCTACGTAGCAGATTGATAGCGGTCGAAACTTCGCGGTCACGTGCGATGAACGGTGTCAGTGGGACCGGCAGCGATGCGCTTGCAGGTCGCTCGTGCAGTGGGAGCGAATCGTTCTTCAAGGATTTCAAAAAAGGATCACGCGGATTTCCCGAAGAGGTCACGATCGACGCCGTTTCACGATGTTGAGGGTCACCTCAACGGATTCTGTTCGATTACCGCAACCTTGTCAATCAAAATTCGCTTAGTGATCACTTTCGATGACACCGGCCATCGCGTAGAGAAAGATGTACATCATCACCCAATGAAGTTTCATAGCATCGAAGGGCATGGCCATGAAAGCAAGACCGCCGAATCGTCCTCTGCCAGCTGTTTTGCCAATTTCGTAGGCGCCCCAGCAGACTTCTTCCGGGTGAAGCCCGAGCGGTTCGTCACCGAAGTCCTCCGAGACACTCATATCCAGGACATCGGGATCAACGGCTACCCAGACTTTATCTGCTCCTGAAATCGGCTCAGCGATGACATCGCGCACCCACCGTTTGTAGCCGGAGTAGCGCGCATCATAGGTTTCCCAGTAGGTGTGAATGTTCTGTCGCTGGACGCCTTTGTCTAGAAACCGTTGAAAGACGCCACGATCGTTTCGCGGTCCTCTCAGCCCGATATGGGTGTATCTGGCCGGATCGACCCCTTCAAGATTGAGGATTCGCCGTGCCCAGGTGCCGCCCCAGCGTGGGTTCCAGGCAGGATCCTCTTCGATTTCTCCTTCGAGGTTATCGTGATGGGCGTCAAAGTTAATCACGGTCACCGGACCATCCGCTTCCAGACCGACCGCTTTGAGAACGCCATAGGTCGATGGACCTGAGTTTCCGCCGATAGTGAACGGGATGGCATCTGCGCCAATAATCCCCCTGACACGACTGACGGTGTTATCAAACGTTTGCTGATGATCCGCGGCAACCTCGACATCTCCGTAGTCGGTGAGTGAGAGGTGCTCGAAGACATCGATATCCATTTCTGGCAAATAGCCGCCGTATTTGATGGAGTTTGTTCGAAACGTTTGCGGAGTCAGGTTGGTTCCGAAGTAGGATGCCCCGGCAGCTCCGATGCGGGAGTCCGGCACCGGCGCTTGCCAGGGAACGCCGAGAAACGCGATGTCGAAGCCATTGAGATCTTCCGGCGTGCCGGACTTTGGCGCGCCGAACAGGGTTGGAACGCTGCCATAGTGTCTTGGCAACTGCAGCTCAAGAGCCGGATCAGATGGTTTTCTGGCAGGCATGGGTTTCGTCTCTTTCCGTTCGTTCCAGAATCCAGAGATGCAATGTATGTGGTTCGTTCAGGTCCGTCAAGAGATTGCGCGATGCTACTGCTCATCCTCGCCAGCATAAAATCTGGTCATTGCGATCGTCTGTGCCTTTTCCAGCTCCGACGCTATCAGCGTCCAGTCATACCGCTCACGAGCCAGTTTCTGCCCGGCTGCTGCCAGGGCATCAGCCTGCGCCGGGTGTTCCAGCAGGTGCGTCACGGCCAGGGCGAATTCTCTGGCTGAATTTGCGATGAGAAGATGATTTCCATCAACAACATCCAAGCCTTCTGCTCCAAGCGATGTCGAGACGACTGGACGCCGGGCTGCGAACGCCTCCAGGATTTTTAGGCGGGTACCGCTACCTGCATGGAGCGGAACAACCGTCAGCTGTGTTTTGCCGAGATACTGATGGATGTCCTCCACTGTTCCAGTGACCTTGACGCCGTTTGCGGTAAGCGCTTTGACTGCAGGTGGCGGGTCAGCGCCTGCCACGGTGAAGGTTGCAGCCGGAATCTGTTGTTTGATCAACGGCAGCACTTCTCTCGCAAACCAGATGGCTCCTTCGGCATTTGGACCGTGCCGCATGGCTCCGGTGAAGAGAATGCTGTTTGGCGTCTGCCGGACAGCAGCAACTTTTGACAGAGCATTCGCATCGACGCCGTTCGGCACGACCGGCACTTCCTGTCCAGTCGCAAGCTCGATGACTCCGGCGTCGTTGGTTGAAGTTGCGATATTGAGGGTGCTTTGACGCCAGCTCTGCCGCTCGAACTGTCGCATGCGGGCGAACTCAATCGCGTTGAACCAGGTCCGCAAGCCGGAATGGCTGGACGTGACCATACTTTGCAGTAGCCGGTACTCGATGTTGTGGGCGTCTATGATCGAAGGAACAGGAACCGACGGTCGAAAAATAGACATTTGAGGGAACTCATACTGAACGAGATCGATAAAGCGTGTTTGGAAGAGTCGGTCCATGACGGCTTGAAATTTCATACTCGAAGATGTCCTGACGATGCTCGGCCGGCTGCCGGCCAGCGAGCGAAACTGGGCCATGCGTTTTCGTCTGGAGGCCGGTTCCCGAACCGTAGCTGAAACGGGCACAGCAGTGACGTCACAGATCTGACCAAGCTGAACGATTTCATCAAATGCGTCGCCTCTGAACGGCGCAAGCAGAATGACGGAGTTCGTGGCGGAAAGCGCCTTCACCAACTGGTAGATTCGAATCGCGCCTCCGAAGTTGGCAGGTAGCGGGAGATACGGAGCGACGACCAGAATAGTACGACTCACCGGGAGGACCGGCTTCTGCTGCTACAATCCGAATGAGAGGTCTTGTTAATCGCAGTGGTGGCAGATATGCTGGCAATGTCTTTCACTTCGATTGTCCTCAAAGCAACCTGGCTCTCACGAACGGGAGATGAAATACGATCGCTCCCGGTAGTGTAGTCGACCGCTACCGGTCTATGTGTTTGTAGAGATGAATTACCAGTATCCGGCGTCTTCAGGCGCTGGCCAGTAAAGGGAAATCAATGCGTTACGTTCGTTTCGCGACCAATGGTCGGATTCATAGTGGAACCTCTGTTGAAAATGACACGGTCCTCCTGGATGAAGAAGGCAGAGCGCACGACCCGGAAACCGTTGTCTGGTTACCACCGTTCAAACCGGGCAAGGTCGTTGGGTTGGCATTGAACTATGCCGACCATGCGGAAGAGCTAGGCATGGGGACGCCTGAAGATCCGGCGCTGTTTATCAAACCTCACTCGTCACTGCTCGGGAATCGGGGCGACATCTACGCGCCACCTGATGTCGAGTACATGCATTATGAAGTTGAGCTAGCAGCGGTCATCGGGAAAGCGGGCCGGAAAGTGAAGGCCGCCGATGCGATGGATATGGTGATGGGCTATACGATCGCAAATGATGTAACCATCCGTGACTTTGTTGTGAACTTCTACCGCCCACCAGTCAAGGCAAAAGGATTCGACACTTTCACTCCGATGGGGCCATACCTCGTCGTCGATGAAATCGATGATCCTCACAATCTGAATCTTCGGGCTTTCGTCAACGGCGAGTTGCGCCAGGAGGGTAATACCTCCCTGCTCGTCCGCGATATCCCTGCCATCATCGAGTACGTTACCGAGTTTATGACGCTGGAACCCTACGACGTGCTGCTGACCGGGACACCTAAAGGCATCAGCCATATTTACCCGGGCGATGATCTTCGGCTGGAAATCGATGGGCTGGGAGCGCTCGAGAATTCGGTCGTCGCCGACAGTTAGATCAGGGAGCATGGAACATGGGCGCGAGAAATGGTCAGCAGTTTATTCAGGGCCTGAAAGAGAGCCCGCGTGAGGTGTACATCGGTGGTGAGGTGATCAGCGATGTCACCGAATACCCGGCGTTCAAAGGTGTGCTGGGTTCCCTCTCGGACCTCTATGACATGCAACATGACCCTGAGAAAATAGATGACATGACCTATATCTCCCCGGATACTGGAGATCGGGTCGGCGCGTCGTTCTTGCAGCCAAGAACCAAGGCGGACCTCTGGCATCGCACGCGAATGATGCGTCACTGGGCTGAGTATTCGAACGGCATGATGGGACGCACCCCGGACTATCTCAGTTCGTCGGTTATGGCGTTTGCGGCAGCCCAGCAATATTTCGGGCAGAACGATCCCCGGTTCAGGCGACATGTTCAGGATTACTATGTCGAAGTGCGTGAAAAGGACCTCTGCCTGACGCATACGCTGATCAACCCGCAGGCGAACCGGTCAGTCGGTCCGAGTCAGCAGAAAGATCCATTCCTCGCGGCGCGTGTAAAAGAGGAACGAGATGA
>CAZNYB010000009.1:61442-65175 GCA_964577155.1 uncultured Thermomicrobiales bacterium
CGGGTGTTCCTCTACGGCGATCCGGAGCTGGCGAATGGAGCGTTTGGGGCGACGAACGCCGTCCTCCACATGGCCCACCAGGTGATGGTCAAAAACATAGCCAAGACGGAGTATATTCTCGGGCTGATCGGTTTGATCATCGAAACGATCGGGATTGAACCGTTTCAGCATGTTCACGAGAAAGCCGCTGAGGTGATCATTGGCCTGGAGACGATGCGGGCGTTGCTGAAGACGGCGATTGAAGATGCTGAGTTAGACCAGTGGGGCATCATGACGCCAGCACGCGGTCCACTGGACGCCGGACGAAACCTCTACCCGCAGCTCTACCCGCGGTTTGTCCAGATCATCCAGCAACTCAGCGCCAGCGGGCTGATGGCGACACCGACGAAAGCCGATATTGATGGCCCCGCAGGCGAGTACATCGCGAACTACTACGCCGCGGCGCGCGCCGACTCCGCCGAACGAATTGCACTCTTTCGACTGGCTTGGGATACGGCCATCAGCGCATTTGGATCACGGCAGGCGTTGTACGAGAGATTTTTCTTCGGCGACCCGGTACGAATGGCCGGGGCACTATTCAATACCTACGATATTCAACCGTACAAAGACCGGGTACAAGCGTTCATAGATCAAGGTATGGATGAGTAACGATGAGTGGCCATTCTGAGACACCAGAATCAGTCGATCCAGACGCATTCCGGCGGGCGCTAGGGCAATTCGCGACTGGAATCACGGTCATCACCGTTCAGGATGGCGATGTCATGCATGGCATGACCGCCAACACGTTCACCTCGCTCTCACTGGATCCGCCTCTGGTGTTATTTTGTGTGGGTCAGGAAGCAAGGATGGCGGGGTTGCTGGAGCATGCGAACAGCTTTGCGGTAAACATCCTGAGCGCCGACCAGGCTCACGTTTGCCAGCAGTTTGCCGGACAGTTACCACCGGACGACAAGCAAGTTGAGAATCTGCAACGAGGACCGGTCGCGCCGTTGGTGCCAGGCGCGATCGTGTCGATATCCTGCGCGCTCGAAACGATGCATAGTGGCGGCGATCATTTGATTGTCGTTGGAAGGGTGCTGGAAATTCATGAACCGGAACATCAGGCGACCCGGCCTCCGTTGCTCTTCTTCCGGTCCGGATATGCCCATCTTAATGAGATCCCTTCGGCGGAACCGGTCCAGGAGCTGTTTACGAACGATGCCATTCGCATTTACCATGATGAATGGTCGGTCGACCTGACTGAAGTAGTGGATGAAACCACATATGTCCGGATTAGCAACTGGGAATGACACCGGGACTGTGGCATTCCGGCTGATGAAGCGGCCGGATGGACGCGAAATGAATCGAGGATAGGTCTATGTCAGCTGTTCGAATCGGGAGACCTCGCCCACGATCTGGAGCCAATGTTATTCGGGCAGGACACGGAGAATTCCTGTCGACTGACCTGGAGCGGTCAAGGCACTTCTATGTTGATCTACTTGGCTACATTGAGACCGAAAGAACACCTGAAGCGCTCTATTTGAGGTGTATCGAAGATCGCGAGCATCATTCACTGGTGCTCCGCAAATCAGACCGGGCTGGCGCCGGACATCTTGGTTTTCAGGTGGAGAGCGAAGACGATCTCGATGCCTTGAGAATATTTTTCGATGAAGAAGGATTGCCCTGGCGTTGGGTGGAGCCTGATGAAGAGCCGGGACAGAACCGAGCGCTTCGCGCTCAGGATCCGATGGGGCTACCCGTAGAGTTCTATGCCTCTATGGACAAAGTTGAGCGCATGTTGCAACGGTTTGATTTGCAGCACGGACCGCAAATCATGCGATTTGATCATTTCAACTGTCAGATACCGGATGTCGATGCTGGCTATGCCTGGTGGTCGGATGGGATGGGGTTTGGCTGCTCTGAATACACCGCCGATGAATCAGACGGTGATGGTGATGGAGCACTGTGGGCGACCTGGCTCCACCGGAAGCAAAATGTCCATGATCTGGCGCTTATGAACGGGGCTGGTCCCAGAGTCCATCATCTCGGATTCTGGGTGGCCGACACAATTGCGGTGTTGCGTGCTTGCGATATTCTTGCTGGCGCTGGCGAAACAGAAGCGATCGAACGCGGTCCCGGCCGGCATGGTATATCAAACGCCTTTTTTCTCTACCTTCGCGATCCTGACGGGAACAGGATCGAGTTGTACGCCAACGATTATCTGGTCGCTGATCCGGACTGGGAACCGATTCGCTGGAGTCTTGATGATCCGCGTCGTCAGACATTCTGGGGCCACGCTGCGCCAGCTTCATGGTTTGATGAAGCGGCATCCTGCGAATCGGTGATTAGCGGAGAATTGCTACCGGTCAGGGCTCCGCGCCTTGTTGATCGCCCGGAACACGTTACCTAGCAGGGACGGTTCAGGTTCACCGGCCGCTCTGCGGCGTGCCCTCTCCTTTTCTGCCTGGATTTTCTTTTCGAGCTGAATCTTCTTCCACCTGCGATGGTAGAAATAGGCGATCAGGGCTGCAATCGCGAGTCCGACTGCGCCTGCCGGTCCGGTTGGTGCGATGGAGATGTAGCCATAGCCGGCTGCATCGGCCAGGTAGAGTCCCAGCAATGTGAGCATCCAGGCGACACTGAACCAGACGGCAGTATTGAACGCATGGCGAAGGCTCCAGGTAAACATGAAGATCACCAGGAACACCCCGATTACGATGACGCCTAAGCCAATGTTGCCCATGTCGCTCCATTCTACGTTGCAGTCTATCCGCCGTTGACAATTGCCATAATGCCATTCAGTCACGACATCTTGATTATTACCTAAACTGCTCGATGACGTATGATATTGAAGTACTTCACAGGTTAGAAGTTCGCCTGTGGCACGCTCACTACGACGGGGGATTGACGATGGAAGCGCAACACTGGTGGCTGGCTCTAGGCATTGTTGGCGCGCTTCTGCCAGCCTACCTGCTGGTGCGAGCTTTGATGCACATCCTCAACATAGGCTCCCGACAACGGTGGCGGTCGGTGAAATAGCTTAACGTCACGACAACATTGACACAATTTACCGGACTCATTTCAACGGGAAGTACTGTCTTCCCGTTTGTTCTGTACGCTGCCCTTAGTTGATTCCGGTTTTAGAATGAGTTCTAAGGTGGCACCGATATGATCATGAATCATCGAGATGACGAACTGAATCCAAATCCCTCTTCATTCCGAGGGAGTGGAAGCGAAGCCTACAACACAGCTTTGCAGATGATAGCACCCCGGTTCTCGTCAACTCTGGGTAGATTGCGTTCGATGAAAGCCGCTGAAATTGCGGTGATCGCCAGCCCGTGGGATGACATGGTGTCGCTGCTGGACATTGCCAGTATCCCGTTTACCATGCCGATTCATTCAATGAAGATGGCTGGTAAGGTAAAAGTGCTTGTCGTCGGATGCCCGCTTCGAGACCAGGTGCTTTCTCCATTTGACATCTTGCAGGTACTGAACAATGGCGGGATTGTCGTTTCGAGCGACAAAGCGGCTGCCTGGACGCCGGTACTATCCGATCTATTGTGCAAAGAATCGCAGCGAGGACCGGCACGAGGCAGGGTCGTGTTCAACGACCGGTACGTGATCGAACCTTCAGACAACGGCTTGCTTCCGGTGGTCTGGCTGGATGCCGGTCATATTCCGTTGTCCGCCAGTATCGACCGCCATCATACGCACCACGTACTGGCGACGAATGCGTTGACCGAAGAACCGCTGG
>CAZNYB010000010.1:0-63333 GCA_964577155.1 uncultured Thermomicrobiales bacterium
TCAAGGAAAAATAGCGGGCGCGCGCCACCAGCCAGGATGTCATTGACACAATGATTGACGATGTCTGCGCCTATCGAGTGATGTTGCCGGGCTAATATAGCAATCTTTAATTTGGTCCCGACCCCGTCGATACTGGCAACGAGGGTTGCCTGGTCCCCGGCGGGACCAACGCGGTAAAACCCGCCGAAATGGCCAAGACCTCTCAGGACCCGAGGATTGAATGTTGATTCGACAGCGTTTTTGATGCCGTCGATGACATTGTCGCTTGCTTCAAGATCGACTCCGGACTTCTGATAATCCCAGCCGTCGATCCGTTCATCGGAAGTCATAGTCCCTCCTTGCCAGGCTGGCCATGTAACTGGAGGGCACTAAATCGAGTCAAATCCCTCGCGAACCGAGTTTACCGTCCGGGAGAGAATCAGGCGGGATTGACCTAGGTTCATCGCTCCGGGTTCAGAGACCATGAGAAGCAGGTACTCATCGTTGAGCGGCGCCATTGTAACGATGCTGTTCTCGAATTCAAGGGTCGTAATGCGGGCATCCTGCTCTCCTAGCTCCTGAGAGAGCCCGTCCATCATCATCAGACCAGGAGCAGCAACTGCGGCAATTGCCTCTGCATCGACGTCAGGCAAAGATTCTGACTCTAATATAAGGCCATCACGGCTGACGACCGCAAGCATTGAGAGAGACGTGCTGCTGTGAACGTCTCGAATCGTATCCCGTAGTTTTTCCGTTCCAGTCATCCAGTCTCTCCTACTCAGCCGCTAGCCAAAGCGTCTCCCATTGTTGCTGCATTATAACGACGCCTGCATCAGTTCTCGAGAGCGTTGCAAGTGAGCCAGGTATCAGACGTAACTGTGCTCTAGGTTGATACCGGTTGCTGGACGAGAAAGTCATCGAAGCGCGATCGCAAACGTGAAGGCACCTGGCCTTTGATGATCGTGCCGTCTTCCACATATTCCTCACACTCGATCTGACCCATGCGGTGAAAAATACCTACCAGTTCTGACCGGGTATATGGGATGCATACTTCCAGGGTTATGTAGTCGAACGCTGATGCAACCGACTCTTCGATCCGCTGAAGTAGCTGATCGAGCCCTTCTCCGGTTGCAGCCGAGACTGGCAGATAATCGTCCGGTAGATCTTCGTCAAGAAACAACGACCGCCCATTTTCCGAAGAATGATCGACCCTGTCTATTTTATTGAGCGCCGTTAGCACCGGCTTATCTTCGACCGAAAGTTCATCAAGGACCGCAACGACTGTATCCGCCTGTTCGACAGCGTTTGGATGGGTGACATCCAGCACGTGTAGCAAGACGGTTGCTTCTTCGATCTCTTCAAGCGTTGCCCGAAAGGCGGCGATGAGCGTCGGCGGCAAATTGTGAATAAATCCCACCGTATCCGTCAGCAACACGGTTCTTCCGCCAGGCAGGTCAACCTTTCGCGTCGTCGGATCGAGTGTTGCGAAGAGCTGGTCTTCTTCAAGCACATTTGCATCGGTGATGCGATTGAGTAGTGTCGATTTACCTGCGTTGGTATAACCAACCATGGCGACAATCGGAATCGCATTCTGGCGTCGCCGTCGTCTGTATAACTCGCGGTGCCGGTGAACCTGGCTGAGTTGGGTCTTGATGGTGTGTATTCGACGTTCGGCAAGCCTCCGGTCGACTTCAAGCTGAGTTTCGCCTGGCCCGCGAAGACCTACTCCCCCGATCGCCTGCCGAGACAGGTGTGTCCACATCCGTGTCAATCGTGGCAGCCGGTACTCCAGCTGCGCCAGCTCAACCTGAAGTCGTCCTTCATGGGTAACTGCGTGACGAGCGAAGATATCCAGAATGAGCGTTGGTCGGTCGATTATTTTTATGTTCTGGGCTTCGGCATCCAGTATCGCCTCGATGTTGCGAGCCTGGGCAGGAGAAAGTTCATCGTCTATCACCACAACCACAGCCTGGCTGGCCTCTCGTAAAATCTTGACTTCCTCGAGTTTCCCTTTGCCGACATAGGTGCGTGGATTGGGGTGGTTCAGCGTTTGTGTGACGGTGGCGACGACCTCGAGACTCGCTGTTTCGCAAAGAAGAGTTAGCTCGTCAAGCGCGGCTTCCTGGCTCCAGCCGTCATTGCGGTAGCCTACTCGCACAAGAACCGCTCGTTCCGGAGGAGACTGGATTTTGGTCAGATGTTCAGGTTGAGTCAAGTTACTCCAAACTATTTACTGATAACGATATTTGAACCAGTTGGCAGCCCGATTTTAACACCGCAAGCCTATATAAACGCCAGGCATTTTATTGATATCACTATCGATATGGTGTCCCTGAAACGGGAATCGACGAAAACCGGGATGTGTCCGGCAACAGAGTCTACGTAAGACCCGTAAACACAACATTCTCTCTGGACACTGCCGGGTGCGGCGTGAGATCACGTTCGGAGTAGATCCCCCGCATATCTGGCGGCAGGAGCCTGGCAAGCTCGATCATGATTGCGTCAGTGAGTTCAGGGAGTGAATACCTTTTTCCGTGGTTATCTTCAGCGGAGAGCATGAATGGCTCACCAATATGCACTTCAACTCGAGGCCAACCGCTGGATCCTTCACGTTGTTTGACACCGTTAAACGGCAGATCAACCGAACCGATAATGACCATCGGAATGACAGGCGCATTCGAACGGAGCGCGACGAGACTGGCCCCCGCAAATGGCTCCTTCAATCCACCTGAAACAGAACGGGTACCTTCCGGGAACATTGCAACGGGCAATCCTTCATCGAGAATCGATGCAGCAGTTCTCAACGCCGCGCGATCTGGTGATCCACGCTTGACCAGAAAACAACCCGCCTGTCTGGCAATCCACCAGGCTACCGGATAATCCGCGATTTCTTCCTTGCCCATCCAGAAAATCGGGCGAGGCATACCGGAGTAGATGAGCATTGGATCACCATTGTGGAGGTGATTCGCCACAACTACTGCGCCTCCCTTTTTCGGGATGTTGGACTGTCCAAGCACTCGGAACCTGATGACAATCCGCAGCAGTGGAACAAGAAAAATACTGAGGAGCAGGAACGGAATATGCTTGAGACGCCTTCGCTTGGTCAGCCGCCTGTTGAACAGTCCATCAACGTACGCCATTAGCTTTCTCCGGATAACGTAAAGTGATGCTTGACGAGGCAAACAATTTCTTTCGCTGTTTCCCCGGGAGTTAAACCATCAGAGTCAATGATTACTGCGTCGTCAGCAGGTTTCAAAGGTGCGACCGATCTCGTGGAATCGAGCTCATCCCGAAGACGAACTTGTTCCATTACACGTTCAATCGAGACGTCTTCTCCCCGGGCAAGGAAGTCTAGCTGGCGACGTCTGGCGCGTTCCTCAACTGATGCCTCCAGATAGATTTTCACGTCCGCGTCAGGTAATACCACTGTGCCGATATCACGCCCCAGCAGAACGACGCGACCGGTGGATCCAATCTCGCGCTGCATGTCGAGCAGCGCTGCTCTGACGCCGGGGTATGCGGATACTATCGAGAGACCGCTGTCCGCTCCGAGTTCCTGCAGCGCCCACGTCACTTCAGTACCGTTCACAAAAATTTTCAACACCGAATTATTATCGACAATTTCTTGTTTGATACAAAAATCGAGCTTATTGGCTATTGCCGTTACCGCTTCAGCGTTGCGAACGTCTACAGATCCTTCCAGCACCGCCCAGGCAACTGCCCGGTAGAGCAGTCCGGTATCGAAGCAAATAGCGTCTATCTGGTTGGCAACGAGCCTACCGACTGTCGACTTTCCGGAAGCTGCTGGTCCATCGATAGCTATTGCGAACTGTTCGGGGAGAAAACAGAGTGTCATCGTGATTTCGGCCGGCGTTTGGAGGCGGATGAGTGGTTCTCGTCAGGACGGCGCACATGTACCGCTTCCTCGATCTGCTGCAGTTCGCCCGGAGTCAGTTCGCGCCATTCTCCGCGTTTAACATTGCCAAGTTGTAGCGGACCGATTCGCGTTCTTTTCAGTTTCCGAACCGGGTAACCAACCGATTCAAACATGCGGCGCACGATTCTGTTGCGGCCTTCATGGATTACGATCCTGACAACCGTTCCTTCATCAGTGAGACGTAGTGGACGAACTTGCGTAGGAACAGTAAGGATGCCGTCGACAGTTACACCTTTGCGGATTCGATTGAGTACTTCTGGCGGGGGAAAACCGTCCAGTAGAGCTTCGTATTCCTTTTCGATTTCAAACTGCGGATGCATGACGTGATAAGCAAGCGTGCCATCGTTGGTGAGTAGCAGCAGACCCTCGGTTGGACGATCCAGTCTGCCAACCGGCACGACTCGCTCTGGCACGTCGACCAGTTTCATCACTGTGTCACGACCTCGCTCATCGGAAGTGGTGGTGATGTAACCCGACGGCTTATTGAGCATAATATAGCGTTTTTCTTCACGCCGTATCTGTTTGCCATCGACCGCCACCGTTTGACCGGGAAAAACCTTGACGCCAAGCGTCGTTGTGACGTTCCCGTCAATACTAACCCTGCCTGCCTTGATCATCTCCTCGGACTGGCGACGGGAAGCGACACCGTGCGATGCCATCACCTTCTGCAGGCGTTCACCTTTCGGTTCTTCTGTGCCAGTCGTTGTATCACTCATGAAGGCAAGGGTACTCCTGTCAGTTGATCTCGTAAACCGGCAGTACGGCAATAGATTGACCGGATATTGTGAAACTGACTCTGCCGCGTTTGCCGTCCACCGCCACTGTCTCGTTGTAGTTCCAGTCGAGGCTCGAAACCGAGGATGAAGGCACGGCGACGGTTCGGCTCACTGGCATCCTGAGCCCTTCGGCCGCCAGATAGTCGCGCGCGCCGTCGGACTCCGAGTTGCCACCAAACTGCAACCAGGTAACAGCGCCATCAACGGCTCCTAATATGGCATTCGTGTCATCGTAGCGGAATTGACTTCCCAGCACCACCGTGATGATTGTATTCTCACCACGTTTTACCGCATTTACCAGACATTCTCCTGACAGTTCTGTCGTGCCGGTTTTTATCCCGATCGATCCTTCTCCGTAGAGAACATAGTGGTTTGAATTCTCAATGATGATTTCCCGGGCATTCGGACCTTCTGCACGAACTACAGCCCAGGGGGTTGCGACGATGTGACTAAGCAGCCAGTCGGATAGTACCGCTTCAGATGCCCGGACGAGATCGCGCGCCGTCATTTTCGTCATCTCGTTGTCAAAGCCGACCGGATCCGAAAAGTGCGAACCAGTCATTCCAAGCGCAAGCGCAGCATTATTCATCTCGCCGACAAAACGTCCAACTGGATCCGGCGTACCCGGTTCGAGCCTGTCTCCAGCAATTCGCGCCAGTGCGAGACTTGCATCCCCGCCTGAAGGCAACAGCACACCGTAGAGCAGATCATGAACGGATGCCTGGTCGCCAGGCAGGAGTCCAACCGCGGAAAACTCTTCAGGCAATATATCAGCCTCGGTAATGGTGATTACCTCATTGCGGTCGAGAATTCGTGACGCAACCAAAGCCGTCATAATTTTAACCGTACTGGCCGGCGGGAGTGGGACATCGGGATTATGAGCGTAGAGCTCTTGACCACTGGTGAGATCCACTGCTATCGCCGCATTTGCGGTGATCTGCGGCGCAATACCTGATATGGCGTTGAAGGCGGGAGTAGCCGCTGTTTCATGTATGAGCGGTGGCTGGAGCGAGGCGAAAACCAGGCTGAATAGCATGACGATGACAGAGACTCGAACGTTGATGTTTCCTCCACAGACAACCGCTACGAACCGAAGTCCATTTATCATGTAGTATATGCGCTGTTTGTTTGGTCACGCGACCCGATGTTACGATTTTTCCCGTACCGCACTGTTGGTTGAATCAGTTCCGAATGCATGGAGTTACTCAATGAAGCGGCTTGTCCGCGAAACAATCCTTAATCTGCATCCATATGAACCGGTGATGTCGGCTGAATCCCTTTCCCACCGGCTCGGAATGCCGATGGACATGATTGTTAAACTCGACTCGAACGAAAATCCGTACGGTCCTTCTATTCTGGTCCAGGAAGCGCTGGCAACGAACGACCTGTTCCATCGTTATCCTGACTCGATGGCAGAGCAGGTCCGGGAACGACTGGCAATGTACGCTGGTTCCTCTGCAAAAAGGATCGTCATCGGAGCAGGTTCCGATGAACTCATTGACCTTATTCTGATGATGACGATTGATCCAGGTGACAGTGTAATCATTCCGGTGCCAACATTTGGCGTTTATCACACTCGCACAACGATTTTCGGCGGAGAACCTGTTCAAATACCTCGAAATGGGGATTTTGGGCTTGATATGGATCGGATCATCCAGTCGATTGATGCCCGCACCAAGGCTATTTTCATCTGTTCCCCAAACAACCCCTCCGGAAACCCGGCTACCAATCAGGAAGTGGTGCGACTGCTTGAAACAGGCATTCTCGTCGTCGTGGATGAAGCGTATTTCGAGTTCTCTGGAAAGACAGTGCTACCTCTGACCCGGGAATTTGATAATTTGATCGTGCTCAGAACGTTTTCAAAGTGGGCAGGTATCGCTGGTTTGCGATTTGGCTACGCAATTCTGCCGGAGTTGCTCGTTGATCAGCTCTGGAAGGTAAAACCTCCATTCAATGTCAGTTCGGCGGCGATGGTCGCGGCAGAAGCCTCGCTCGATGACCTTGAGTATTTGCACATGTCGATCAACCGGATCCGCAACGAACAACGGCGACTGCACAGACGACTGGAACAGTTGGACTACCTGAGTACCTACCCGAGCGTTGCCAATTTCATTCTTGCAAAAGTCATTCGGGGTGACGCCCAGGACATTTTTCAACGGTTGGCGGATCGGGGAATCATGATTCGCAATTTTGGTCCAGGGCCGATGCAACAATATTTACGATTCAGCGTCGGACGTCCTGAAGACACGACGAGGCTGATCGAAGCGCTGGAGACGATAGGTTCGCGGGTTTAGTTCAGGACGCGTTCGAGATCGCCTCTGCTTGCAACGATGAGAGGTAGTGAATTCCAGGTTCCGCCAGATCCAGCATCGCACTCAGCTGATCCCTGCTGAACGTAGCGCCCTCTGCACTGCCCTGGATTTCAATTATTTTGCCTCGTGAATCCATGACCAGATTGAGATCTACGTCGGCTTTCGAATCCTCGGCATAGTTGAGATCCAGCCGTGGTTCACCTGCGACGATGCCTGCGCTTATGGCTGCAACCCGGCTGACAATAGGCGACCGTTTGAGTGTGTTTGTTTCGATCAGCGATTTGACCGCCAGTGAAAGGGCAACGTAGCCACCGGTGATCGCCGCCGTTCTGGTTCCGCCATCGGCCTGCAACACATCACAATCAATCGTGATCATCCTCGGACCCAATCGTTTGAAATCAAGACTGGCGCGCAGTGATCTGCCGATGAGTCGTGATATCTCTCTGGATCTGCCCGAATTCGTTCCCCGGTTCCGTTGAATTCGACTCGAAGTTGAGCGCGGCAACATTGAATACTCAGCAGTAACCCAGCCTGAACCAGAACCAGCGAGCCAGGCGGGAACCTGCTCGTCCACGGACGCCGTACACCAGACCCGGGTATCTCCAAAGGCTATGAGCGCTGAACCTTCCGCGTTTGGAGCCATGCCACATTCAATCGTGACCTGACGCATTTCACTGTTCGAACGCCCAGCTCGCTTCAACGTCAGACTCATGATGACTCCTGTTGTTCTTGTCGTTGTAGCTTGAGATGACGCCGTTTTATTGTCCGGTCCGCCAGCTCTCTCTCAAATCCGCGCTTTGTCGGAGAATAATATTCTCGGTGCTGAAGGTTGTTCGGGAGGTTTACCATCGATGTCACGGCTTCAGGATCGTCGTGCGCGTACTGGTATTCTGCTCCATAACCGATGTCTTTCATTAGTCCAGTCACTGCATTTCGTAAATGCAGCGGTACGGGTTCATTCCTCGTCACCTCTACATCAGCTTCTGCTGCTGCGTAACCGGTGTAGAGCGCATTACTTTTCGGGGCTAGCGCGAGATAGACTGCCGCTTGAGCCAGCGCCAACTTACCTTCAGGCAACCCGATGAAATGCACCGCCTGCTGCGCCGCGACAGTAATCGGCAGTGCCTGCGGGTCTGCCAGACCGACGTCTTCACTGGCGAAACGAACCAGCCTCCTCGCGATGTAGAGCGGGTCGTCGCCACCATGGATCATTCTGGCCAACCAGTACAGCGTTGCGTCAGCATCAGAATCTCGCATTGATTTATGCAAAGCTGAGATTGCGTCGTAGTGCGAATCACCGCTTTTGTCGTAGATCCCGGCTCGCCGGTGAGTCGCCCCGGCAATCATCTGGACGCTGATTTCGTCTCCAATTTCAGCCGCTACGCTGGCCATCTCAAGTGTGTTGAGCGCGAACCTCGCATCACCGTTAGAAAGGTTGGTGAGCAACGCCATTGCGTCATCGGAGATTGAAATATTCTCGGAGCCAAGACCGCGTACTGGATCTTCGATTGCTCGCTGAATAACAGTCCGGATCGAGTTGTCGTCGAGAGACTTCAGCACGATGACTCGTGATCGTGAGAGCAACGGAGCGATAACCTCGAACGAAGGGTTTTCTGTCGTCGCGCCAACCAGAATGACTGTACCATCCTCGACATACGGCAGGATCGCGTCTTGCTGCGCTTTGTTGAAGCGATGGATTTCATCAATAAACAGCAGCGTCCGCTGCTCTTGCATTCCCAGCCTGTCTGCAGCTTCGGAAACGACTCGACGCAGTTCTGAAACACCAGACGAAACAGCGGAGATGGCAATAAATGCCGCCCTTGTCTGGTCAGCCAGCAATCTGGCCAGTGTTGTTTTTCCTACACCGGGAGGTCCCCAGAGAATCAATGAGCTGAGTCTGTCTCGCTCGATCATCTTGCGGAGCAGACTGTCGGAGCCAACAACGTTTTGCTGGCCAACGAACTCGTCCAGCGACCGGGGACGCATCCGCGCCGCGAGCGGTCCCTGACGGCTAAGTTGCTGTTTTCGATGTTCGTCAAAGAGACTATTCAATAGAGAAGTTCTCCAAAATTAACTCAGTAGTGCCAGAACGATAAATGCTGGAACTGCAATAGCAAGACGGATGTAGACAGTAAGGGCAGTAAGCTCGTTCATTATTCGGGAAACCGCCAGGCTGCCAACCACAAAAAACACCAGCGTAAGTATTGCCCCGCCAATGTACCAGCTGGTATCCCAGTAACTCATGGCCCAGACAGCTTCCGCCAGAACAAGCACAACCACTCCCGTCCAGGCAGCCGACCAGGGCCAGGCATCGTGTAATCCAGCAAAATGAAGAACCATCATTATCGCGGTCAGAATGCCGACGAGTGGAACGGTGTATCGCAGCGGAGCCTTGAACAGATAGATTGCTGAATAGCCCAAAAATGCCAGGAACAGAACAGCTATCAGCAAGCTCGCTACTGGACGCAGACGTTGAATTCGAATCCGGTTGACAACCGCATAACGAGCGCTAGCGTAGACGGCAATTGCAATTGTCGTAAGCAAGAGCAGCACGACAATTGAGAGCCACCGGTTATACATCACCAGAAACATTCCGGCACTGTACGTTGCGATCGATGGACCAATCCAACCCGTGGTTCCAAGTTCAGCTCGTTGCTCGTTGACCACTTCCGCATAACTGATCCGATAGTGAGCGGCACGATCAGGGTCAACGACATACCAGGCAATGCCAGTGAGTGCCGCGGACAAAAAAACGGCCAGATAGTAGATTCGACCGTCAGCGGAGAGCAGCGGCACCTGTGTCGGATCAGGCATGGCTTTCCTGACTGAGATCCCTAGCACGAGGACCAGCAGCCCAGCTATTCCGGCTACCAGCGAGGTACCCAGAATGAGGTGCTGACGGCGGCTCATATTCTGTCGGTAATTGCGAATCGTGCCGCTCATGGAAAGATTCCGTCAATACAGGATAGAGCAGATCTGGTGATTGAGCCTTCCCGGCGGATAATTCCAAACTCACCCGAGAGATCGAGAACTGTCGAAGCCGCCTGCTTGTCCAGCCGCCCGCCATTAAGAACCAGGTCGACGGCATCACCAAAAATATCTCGCACCTGGTCAGCAGAGCGTGCTTCTGGCATTCCGGATCGATTCGCACTGGTTACGGCAAGGGCTCCACCGGCTCGGCCAATGAGCTGCAAGGTCAACGCTTTGTCTGGAATACGCAAGCCAACTGTTGAACCGCCGGCGAGGACATTTGGCGGAACTGCATCTGAAGCCTGGATGATGATTGTGATCGCTCCTGGCCAGAAGCAGGCGGCAACACGATCGGCCGTATCCGGAATATCGACTCCATACCGTCTCATAAGCCGAGGTGAATCGATCAGGACAGGTAAAGGCTGGCCAGGATCTCGACCCTTTAGCTCATAAACACGCTCGATCGCATGAGGGTGTTCGAGGGAGGCAGCAAGCCCGTACACCGTGTCAGTAGGAATTGCAATAACACCGCCAGAGCGAAGTATCTCTACTGCTTGCGCTATTTCCAGCTTCTGAGCGCTGCTATCAGGCATCCTGCGACGCCTGCAAAGAGTCCTGAATCTGCCTGGCAAGCCGTGGACCAATGCCTTCTACTGCTGAAAGGTCATCAACGCTCGCCTCGCGAATGCGCTTTACGCTGCCAAACGTTCGAATCAGCGCTTTTTTACGTTTCGGACCAACCCCGTCCAGCTCATCGAGAGCTGATTTGAAGGCTGTTTTTGTGCGTTTACTGCGTTGATAGGTGATGGCAAACCGGTGCGCTTCATCCCGGATTCGCTGAAGCAGATAGAGCGCCTGCGAATCACGCGGCAGGATAACCGGCAAGGAACGATCAGGGACGAAGAGCTCTTCGTTTTCTTTCGCCAGTCCTGCGATCGGTACTTCAACCTCGAGCGCTTTCATGGCTGCAAGTGCGCTGCTGAGCTGCCCTTTGCCGCCGTCGACGATTACGAGATCAGGCATCGACCGCCAGGATTGTGTCGACTCCTCGACAAGCGCCCGTTTGAATCTGCGGGTGATGACCTCGGCCATCGAGGCAAAGTCATCCTGCCCATCGACCGTTTTCACCGAAAACCGGCGGTACTCTTTTTTATTTGGCCGGGCATTTTCAAAGACAACCATCGACGCCACAGTGTTTGTGCCTTGCAAGGTTGAGATGTCAAAGCACTCGATACGTCTTGGCAGTGCCGGCAAGAGCAGGGCGTCCGCCAGTTCAGAAAGTGCGGCGATGAGTTTTTGCTCATTGTTGAGCCAGCGTGCAGTCGTTTGTTTCAGATTGGCAACGGCGCTTTTGGTGACCATTTCAAGCAACTGGCGCTTATGACCTCGCTGCGGAACTGTTAGCTGAACCTTCGAACCTCGCCGCTCCGTCAGGAATCCTAGAACGACTTCTGCGTCGGGAAGTTGTTCGGGGATGACAATTTCCTTCGGCACTATCGCAGCATCTTCATAAAACTGTGGGACAAAGCTTGAGAGAAGATCGGCCGTCGTGTCCTCAACCCTGGTGCCTGACAGCGCGAAAAACTCAGATCCAAGCATCTTGCCGTTGCGCACGAACGCGACCTGTACGCCGGCATCGCCACCGGCGCTCTGCGCCAGGGCTAGCACGTCGAATTCGCTGCCTTTCCCTGAGACAATGTTCTGCCGTTCGAGTACATGTTCAATTGCCGAGATCTCATCCCTCAATTTGGCTGCCTGCTCAAATTCGAGGTTCTCAGCGTGTTTTTCCATTTCAGCTTGCATCGCGGGAATCAGGTCATCGCCTTTGCCATTCAGAAACAGCTCGACGGAATCAATGACCTGCATGTATTCGGCATGACTTGTAGCGCCAGTACACGGCCCCAGGCACCGGCCAATGTGGTAGTAGAGGCAGGGCCGATCGGCATTGCCGGTTATCTCGATATCACACGGACGGTACGGGAATAGTCGCTTGAGCAGATCGAGTGTCGTGTGAACTGATCCAGCTGAGGTGAAAGGTCCAAAATAACGGGAACCATCATTGACAATCCTTCTGGTGCTGATGACCCTCGGCCACTGCTCATTGGTGATGCGGATGTACGGGTAGGTTTTGCCATCCTTGAGCATGATGTTGTAGTGCGGTTGGTAACGTTTGATCAGCTCATTTTCCAGAATCAGCGCTTCGGTCGGGGTATCGGTTCGGATTACTTCAAGATCGGAAATATGCCTGACAAGTTCCCGTGTCTTCGGATCCAGTGAAGCTCTTGCCCGAAAATAGGACGACACTCGGGAACGCAGCGACGATGCTTTACCAACGTAAAGCACCTCACCACCTTCATTACTAAAAATGTAAACCCCGGGTTTGGGTTCAAGTACGCCGAGTTGGTCGGCAATTCGCTGATCCATAGCCTGTCAATTCTATCACTGGCGCCTGGTTCGTCTGCCGTGACAACGACATTTTATTGACAGCCAGGCACTGTACGTGCATACTGTTCGTACAGTGCCTGGCTGTCATCAGTTGACCTACTTCAACGTTGTGACACTGTCAGACCAAAGAATACCGATCATTCGGCTACACTTGAACGCTATCGACGGCAGCTGGGGCAAAAACGTTGAGATAGGCGGACAAGTTATGGATTCCCGAATGATACGGAAAACTTTTACCGAATATTTTGTAGAACGAGGTCATATCGCCGTGCCGTCCTCGTCGCTAATTCCAACTGATCCCACAGTGTTGCTGACAACCGCTGGTATGCAGCAGATGACGCCATATTTTCTCGGTCTTGAGTCTCCTCCGGGTCCTCGACTCACATCCATTCAAAAGTCCTTCCGGGCAGTTGGCAAAGCTGATGATGTCCTCGAGGTGGGCGATAGCACGCACCTGACCTTTTTCGAGATGCTCGGCAATTTCTCGGTTGGCGACTATTTCAAGGAGACTGCAATCGAGCTAGCCTGGGATTTGTTGCACAAAACCTACGGGATTCCCAAAGACGCATTCTGGATTACCGTGAATCCTGACGACGACACATCTCGAAGCTACTGGCGCGACAATATTGGAATTCCCGCTCATAAAATTCAGGACGATCCGACAAATGTCTGGGGACCAGTCGGTGACACAGGTCCTTGCGGCCCGAATTCAGAGCTTTATGTCGACCTTGAGTATGGTCAAAAAGGCGATACCGGACGAGGTCCAGTCAGCGAAGACGAAGATCGGTACGTTGAAGTCTGGAATCTCGTCTTCATGGAGTTTTACCAGCAGGCTGACGGCAGCTGGGAGCAACTGGAAAGCCAGAATGTCGATACCGGCATGGGACTCGAACGGCTGGCTATGGTCCTGCAGGAAACCGAAACCATCTATGAAACTGACCTGTTTTTGCCAATCATCAAATCGGCTGCTGAAATTGCTGGAGTTACTTACGGATTGGATCTGCGAACCGACAATGCGTTGCGCATCATCGCCGATCACGCCCGCGGCATCGCCTTTCTTATCGCAGATGGAGTAACGCCCGCGAATGAGGATAGAGGCTATGTACTCAGACGCATCCTCCGCCGGTCGATTCAAAAAGGGCACAGTCTGGGAATCACAGAACCTTTCCTCGCTCGTTTGACCGATATCACGGTCGCTGAATTTGGTGATCAGTATCCCGAGTTGAGACAACATCAGGCGAGAATACAGTCGGTTGTCAACCGAGAAGAAGCCGTATTCCGGCAAACAATAGACGCTGGAATAACTCGTCTCAATGTTCTGCTTGCCGATCTGGAAGCGTCTGACGTGAACATGATTCCGGGTGGCGATGCATTTCGGCTGCATGACACCTACGGGTTCCCGATTGATCTCACCCTTGAGCTTGCTGGACGGTCTGGGTTTGAAGTCGATATCGAAGGATTTCGGGAGAATATACGAAACCAGAGAGAGCAGAGTCGTGGTGACCTGGCAAGGTTTGCCGATCTGGAACGCGAACGGGCTCCACTATATGCGGCCGTTGGAAACGATACATCCAGATTCGTTGGCTACGACACGGACAATTCTCGATCAACAATTGTCGCGATTCTGGGACCTGATTCCGCAGAATCCCATGCTGCGGCCGGTCAGGAAGTGGAACTGATCCTTGATTGCACGCCATTCTACGGCGAAGCAGGTGGACAGATTGGTGATACTGGCGTGGTTCGGACAGAGACAGGGGAATTTCGCGTAACCGACACCCGGAAACCATCTCCGCAAATCACGGTGCATCGCGGAATGGTCACTGAAGGCGACATTCAAACCGGGCAATCCGTCGAAGCGCAGGTTGACACCGAACGGCGCAAAGCAACGCAGCGAAATCACACGGCTACACACCTGCTACACCGGGCGCTGCGCATTGTGCTCGGCGATGAAACACACCAGGCTGGATCGCTGGTAACACCGGAAAGGCTCCGGTTCGACTTTACGAGCGTTGAGCCAGTCAGCAATGCGGAACTCGAGCGTGTATCTCGCATTGCCAATCTCCAGGTAATTGAGGACCTACCGGTCGAATCCCGCCATGATTCGTACAGCAACGCTGTTGCTTCTGGCGCGATGGCGCTCTTTGGAGAGAAATACACGGAGCAGGTAAGAGTGGTCTCCATCGACAGCTTCTCCAGCGAGCTGTGTGGCGGAACCCATGTCTCCAGGACAGGTGAAATTGGACCGATCATCATTCTTTCTGAGTCGTCGATTGGCTCGGGGGTTCGACGAATCGAGTCGATCACCGGTGAAACGGCGCTCGAACACATTCAAAATCTCAGCCGGTTGGCCAGTGAACTCAGCGAGACGCTGAAATCTCCGGAAAGCGAATTGATCAGCAGTGTTGAGCAACTACAGAAGGAACTTCGAGAACGGCAGGCAACTGTCGATGAGTTGAAGTTTAAATTGGCTATCAGCGGGGTGGATCAGCTTCTCGGCAGCGTAGTTGATGTCAATGGAATCCAGGTCCTAGCGAGCGTTGTCGAAGCACCGGACCGCGATACGTTGTTGCGTATTGGAGATCGACTTCGAGATGCAATGCAGTCTGGCGTAATTGTGCTTGGAACAGTCATCGACGACAAACCGGCGCTGCTGGCAATGGTGACATCAGATCAGGCAGCAAACGGTCTTCAGGCGGGCAAGATCATTCAGGAAGTCGCTCCAATCGTCGGAGGGCGCGGGGGTGGCCGTCCAGAAGTTGCTCAGGGCGGTGGTTCGGATGCAGCAAAACTCAACGAAGCAATTGATTCGGTTGTTGCCTTGATCGAAAGAATGGCTGACAGCTAGCAACCTGTGCATGTATTGCAGCGGAGTTGTAACTGAGCCAGACGAAAGACTCGAAAGTAAAGAACAATGGCCACAGAAGCAACCCCGCGAACAATCGAACTGGAATCTGAAGAGGATTTGCAGCAATTCCTTTCAGAGATACGCCAGCAAAAAGAGTCTGGGCGATTTACGGTTGATATCCCAGTCCAGTCAGACGTTCTTGCCACCAACAATGAAATGCGAGAGCTTGTTGCGCTCTGCCGATCAAAAAACATTGAACTCTCGCTTCGCACCGACGATCCTGTGAGGATAGAGTTGGCTCGTATCGCTGGGCTGGAAATTGAGCCACAACATATCGGTGAAAAGCAGTTCGCCTCCGCCTCAATCACTCGGAAGCAACTGTTAGTCAAACAATCGCAACCGAATGCGGGACTGCACGACGCCAAAACCGTCGTAGGCGCGGAGATTGCAGGAACGCAACCAGAAATCGAAACGCCTGAACCAGAGTCGACGAATACTCTTGAAGCGATGGAATGGTCTCAGTTTCCGACTGAATCGCAGCCCTCCTTCAGTTTCGTCATCACACCGCCAACCAAGTCCCGGAGTTTACCCGAGGCCGCTACGACGTCCCCGGAGCAAATCCGAAACCCACATCCGACCTCTTCCACCAGAAAAAGACAACGAAGGTCCAGCGTCGGAGTGCTCTCAACCATCACCTTGATAGGCACGATCGTTGGAGTTGCGGTAATCCTGATCGGATTTTTCGCTCCATATGCAAATGTTAGCCTGACTCCCGTTACCACACCGGTCGAGACAGAGCTCGTGTATGGCGTTGCTGGTTCGGCTGAATCCCTCGGTGTTGCTCTTGAACCAGAAATCCTCTCGACAACGCTAAGTTGGGAAGGCTCCATGCCTACTACCGGCGAACGATTTGTTCCAGACGCAACCGCGAGCGGCGAAATCATCTTTACAAACCCCTCCACGTCCGCGGTCATCGTTCCTGCCGGGACAGTTCTTCAGTCAGATGATGGCATCGAATACCGGACGAGCGAAGAAGTAATCGTTCCGGCAGCTGATCCCTTCGGTAGTCGGATGTTCGGTAGCGGGCAGGTCGAAATAGTCGCGGCAATACCCGGACCGGAAGGAAACCAGGCAGCACAGGCAATTACTGGAAATCTTGACAATGGTTTGTTCTTCCAGAACCAGCTTGCGATCGATGGTGGGACCATGCGGAGAATTCAGGTCGTTGGCGAGCAGGACGTTGAAAGCCTGCGAAGTACCGCCCAATCTGAATTCGAGCTGAAAGCAGCAGGAGAGGCAGCCTCTCAGCTCACCGGCGACCAGGTGATCATCGCTGACTCACAAGCTATCGGTCCGGTTTCATTCACGTTAAGCGCAGAACCAGGAATCGACGCCGAGACACTCAGCATGTCAGCCACCGCTCCGCTGACCTTTGCGGTCTACTCTCCTGAGGAACTGCATCAACTGGCTCGCACAGAGATTCAGAACCTTGTCTCAAATGCTCAAACTGACAACGAACAATTGGATCCTGAGTCAATCTGGATGTCAGATCCCGAACAGCTGGAAGAAGGACAAGGACTTGTATTCAAGATCCTGGCAGGTGGCAACCTTATCGCTATCCTGGATCAGGCGGAACTTGATAGTCTGAAGTCGAACCTTCTCGGCGCAAACGAAACCGAAGCTATAGAACTGGCAAGTCAGGTCAACGGTGTTGCAGAATCAAGCGTTAGCTACGGACCTGACTGGTTCCCTGTTTGGAGAGAGCCGCGACTAGAATCCAGGATATTCATTGAAATTATCAACTAAACCGCGCCCGGGCAATAAGTTGCTTGGGCTTGACCTTGGAGAGCGGTGGATCGGTGTGGCGGTGTCTGACGAGACAGGCATCATTGCTTCGCCTCTCGAAGTCATTGATCTCAAGTACGTCGGGTTGACCCGTATTAGAGATATCGCGAGCGATCGAGCAGTCGAAGCCATAATCGCTGGTTTGCCGCTTACGATGGCCGGCGATGAAGGCTTTCAAGCCCAGGAAGCCCGGTCCATGGCTCATGAGATTGGCAAACTCGTCGATCTACCTATCGTTTTCTGGGATGAGCGACTAACGTCCTCGATTGCCGAACAGGTAATTTTGCAGTATGGCCGAAAACAAGCTCGTAGACTGAAATCGGAACATGATGCAGTTGCCGCAGCAGTGATGCTTCAGGGATATCTCGACTCCAACCCTGCTTAATCTATAATACGCTCGGAGAGGCGCTCTTCAAGAAAATTGAAGCCGGACAAGCGAGGCTAGATGAAACTCATTATTGCTGTGGTGCAGAATAAAGATGCCGACGGAGTTGTTGATGCCCTGGTTGCGGCAGAATATCGTGCCACCCGCTTCGCAAGCACCGGAGGATTTCTTCGAAGAGGTAACACAACGATAATGGTCGGTGTCCAGGATCAACAGGTTGATCATGTGATCGACGTTATTCGTGACGAAGCCACTGCTCAGGCGGAAGAGAGTTCGCGTCCTGCGCAAGCTGCCGCAACCGTCTTTGTCCTGGACCTTGAAGAGTATCAGCGGCTGTAGATCGTCTCTTTCGCCAACCTGAATTCCTGATCGATTGACTGACACACAACCAGAACCTGCGCTTCCATTGATCCGGAGCCGGAGACATGACCCGTCAATTGACCGTCACTGTTGATGGAGTGACCATCAGAGCCACGATGGCATGGACAGTCGTGGTCGTGTTGCTGGCTGGCATCACCCTCTATGTGAATACCCCTGCTGCCATGACCTCCAACCAGCAACTCATCTGGATTGCCTCGGTTGCCGTTGTAATTTTCGGTGGCATTCTGTCGCTCCTGCTACATGAGATCGCCCACATCGCGGTAGCTCGGAAATACCATCACCCGGTTTTATCTCTTGTGCCTGCATATCTTGGTTCATTACCCGATACGGTCTATGAGCCAGAAAATCCGAGGCAAGAAGTCAAGGTCGCTATTGCCGGTCCAATCGCCAACCTGGTCCTTGGCAGCGTTTTGGCACTGGTGTGGCTGTTTTTACCCGACTCTGAGCACTGGCTGGTGAGGGCTTTCGGCATTGTCGCAGCATTAAACGGAGTTCTTGCGTTGGTAAATATTTTGCCAGGAGCGCCCTTTGATGGCGGCAGGATTTTCCGCGCTTTCATCTGGTACATCTCGGGGAATCTGATTCTCGGAACACGCTGGTCAGCGTTTTATGGCTATGTGCTGATGACAGCAGGATTGGCTGCTGGTGTCTTGCTCATCTCAGCCGGTGAGTTCGCAGCAGTTTGGGGAGCCTGGGTATTGCTTATCTTCTGGACATTAAATCGTGCGGTAGGCGCAAGTACCCAGCATATCGTCTGGTTGGAGATGAGCCGCAGATTGAAAGTCAATGATCTGTTTGTAGGCAGTGGAAGGCGATTGCAAGCATCTACAACGATTGACGACGCCATTGAAATGCTGCTTGAAGCCTATAACAAAGGTCCTACGTTGGTGATTGAAGACGGCCAGGCGATTGGCATGGTCGATCTGAGCAACATCCGGCCGGTCCCGCGATCGATCTGGACCGAGCGCACTGTTGGAGATGTTCTGTCCCCTTTGGACGACCGCCCAAAAGTAAAGGATGATGCGCCGCTGACAGAGTTGCTCAACCTGCTGCCACCTGATTCCGACGTCATCGTGCTGATAGAACGTCGCGGCAATGTTGTCGCTGCAACAAACCGGGAACTGGTGATCGAAAGCATGCGTGATTTTCTGCATGCTGAACACATGGAAAAACTACGCAGCGGACTTCGATAGATTCACCGGTAGGAACTGGACGTCTAGTTCTCATTAGCTTCGTACGTACGCATCTATCGGTTGTGTACGTACATCTATTCTGATAAAATTTCTCCGTTGGAAATCACCATTCTGTGACTCAAAGTCCAGCCTTGGGAGGCGTGTGGCTGAATGCCGTCCTTGTCACATACAAACTCAATGTTTGGCCGGTCTCAGATTCAGGTTGGGGATTGAATTGCGACATTCTCGAGTAGTCGTCACGATTACATTCATCCTGTTGGTTCTGATAGTTGCCTCTATTGTCGACTTCTCCCCAGCATTAGCCGCAAGATTTGATACTCCAGACATTACTGGCAGAAATGCCATTGTCGTCGATGCTGCCTCCGGACAGATACTGTATGAGAAACAAGCGACTACCAGAGTTGCTCCGGCTGGATTAACCAGACTCTTCACCACGTTGCTGGCCCTTGAACTGGCGCCACTCAATCGATCGATGGAGGTACTGCCATCCGACGTTGAAGGCACAACCAATTCGGGAATTCAACCTGGAGAATCATATACGTTGGAAGAATTGATCCATAGCATGGTGCTTGAAGATGATCTCGTTGCGACGATGGCAATCTCCCGAAATCTGGGCCAGGTAAATGCGGATGGAAGCGAATCAGCGGTTGATCGTTTCGTCGACATCGCCAATGACCGGCTGAAGACTCTGGGACTACAGAACACGAACCTCGAAAACCTATTCGGTCTTGACCAGGTAGATCACTATAGTTCAGCTCGAGATGTCGCCGCAGCCACTTTGTACGCATATCGATCCCAGCCAGGATTCGATGCAATCATTGACGCCTCTGGCCGTCGATTGCACGAATCCGGTGTTGGCGACGTTGAGCAGTCGAGCAACACGTCAAGCAGTGTCCTGGGAGGAATTGTTGGCTCATCCGAAAATGCTGGAGCCTGTCTAGTCGAGATCGTTCAGCAAGATGGAAAAACTCTCATTGCTGTTGTTCTGGGCAGCACCTTTGACGCGCTTTCGTCAGACATGACGATCCTGATTGATTTCGGGTTATCCTCGGCCGCGAACGCCACCTCGGTTCCATTTGGTCAGATCGCTTTCCCGGATCAACTGCCGGATAATCCACTGCCAGATCAGACCTCTGCCGTGCAATCGTTGCGAATTGCATCAAATGGTCAAACAACAGACGTCACATTGAAGTTGACGAACTCACCTGAACTCTGGACGAAGATAAAGTGGCCGCTCATCGCGATTCTGGTCTCAGTTGTTCTGCTGGTTTGCTGTGGGCAGCTGACCGTCTATCGACGGCATCAACGTCTGAGCAAACGCAATGCGGGCAGAAAAGTGGCGGTTGCTCCAGCGCATGGATTCAACGCCGAGACTCACGATCAACCATCGTCCGAGACAGTTCCGTTTCAGACGATCCAGCCTCTCATCACCTCGCAACGAGCTTACTCTGGAGACTAGCCTGGGTTGATCTAAAGACTGTCCTCAAACAGCTCCGTTCCTCGTGCTCATAGCCAGACTAAACAATCCAAGGATCATCGCACAGAAAAAGCATGGACCATATGGATGCAAAGCTTCGGACTTACTTGCCTGAAACCTCACAATATGATACGATTTGACTCAAGTTTGTTTATGTTTTCATTGGCGAAAGCTGGAGGTCCGATGCGTAGTAGTGAGCCGCTTTATGTCATTAGCGTCGCCGCGCGGCTGCTTCAATTGCACCCGCAAACGTTGCGGAAATACGAACGGGTTGGGTTTGTTGTACCTTCCCGGACCACCGGCAATCTTCGCCTTTACTCATCTGAAGATATCGAGCGACTTCAGCAAGTCAAGCGTCTGGTGGAGGACTACGGAGTCAATCTCGCCGGTGTCGAGATGGCGTTGCAAGTCACAGAATACGTCCGAGAATTACAGGACGAACTGCGATCGCATGAACGAGAAGACTACGACAGTATTGCTGATGCGCTCAACGACGTACTTATCATGAACCAGGCGGATCCCGAATACACGCCTGAGGAAGACGGGAAGCAACAGTAATTTATGAACCCAAACCTATTGACGGAAAAAGCACAGGAAGCAATCGTCCAGGCACAACGTCTTGCCGAAGATCATCATCACGCAACACTGGACGTCGATCACCTCATGTACGCGTTAATTGCCCAACCCGGCGGAGTGATTCCGCGGGCGGTCGAATTGCTGGATATTTCGACGAATGATCTATTAGCGGGTTTGGCGGATATCCTGGACGGCATGCCAACACTACAGTATTCAGCACAGGCGTCGCTCAGCGGCGACTTTCGCAAAACGTTGCAAGGCGCGGAAGATGAAATGCGCTCCTTTGGAGACGACTACATCTCGGCGGAACATTTGTTTCTGGCCGGACTCAAAGATAGCGGCAACAAATCGGTTAAGTATCTAGGATCAGCTGGTGTCACAAGAGAGCGTTTTCTGAATGCCTTGACCCGTATCCGTGGTTCCCACCGGGTCACTGACCAGAACCCGGAAAATCAATATGAAGCGCTGGAAAAGTACGGCCGGGATCTGACCGAACTGGCACAGTCCAACAAGCTGGACCCGGTGATCGGAAGAGACGAAGAGATACGCAGAGTCATCCAGGTGCTTAGCCGCCGGACGAAAAATAATCCGGTGCTCATCGGCGAGCCAGGTGTTGGCAAGACAGCGATCGTTGAAGGCCTTGCCCAGCGCATCGTTCGGGGTGACGTTCCTGAAGGACTGATCGACAAGACAATTATCGCCCTCGACTTCGGACAGATGATTGCCGGTGCGAAATATCGCGGAGAATTTGAAGAACGGCTCAAAGCGGTTCTGAAGGAAATCCAGGACTCGGCTGGCCAGATCATCGTCTTTATCGACGAATTGCACACCGTCGTCGGAGCTGGCGCAGCTGAAGGTGCTATGGACGCCGGGAATATGCTGAAGCCAATGCTCGCTCGAGGTGAGCTGCATGCCATCGGCGCAACGACGCTTGATGAATACCGCAAGCATATCGAGAAAGACGCTGCTCTCGAGCGGAGATTTCAGACCGTCTTCGTCGGTGAGCCAAGCGTCGAAGATACTATTTCCATCCTTCGTGGGCTGCGTGAGCGGTACGAAGTGCATCACAATGTCCGGATACTGGACAATGCGCTTGTTTCGGCCGCCGTCCTTTCCAACCGCTACATCACCGGCCGGTTTTTGCCAGACAAAGCGATCGACCTGGTTGACGAGGCTGCCTCTAAACTTCGGATGGAGATTACGAGCATGCCGGTCGAGTTGGATGAACTGTCTCGACGAATTATGCAGCTGGAAATAGAACGTGAAGCGCTACGTAAAGAAAAGGATGAGCCGTCCAAAAAACGACTCAAGGAGCTTGAGGCCGAACTGGCTAACAAGCAGGAGGAGAGCGACGCTCTCACGGCTCAGTGGGAACGAGAACGACAGTTGATCCAGGATGTCGCCGACCTGAAGTCCGAGATTGAACAGACTCGGACTGAGATGGAATTGGCGCAGAGGACAGCGGACTACGCTCGGGCTTCCGAGCTTCAGTACGGAAAACTGTCTGACTTGGAAGCAAGGCTCCGCGAACGAGAGCACTCAATCGTTGACACAACTGTCGAAGGGCGGCTGCTAAAAGAAGAGGTCGATAGCGAGGATATTGCTGATGTTGTCGCGCGCTGGACTGGAATACCGGTAAGCCGGCTGATGGAAGGTGAAATTGAGAAGCTGATCCATATGGAGCAGCGCCTTCATGAGCGCGTTGTTGGACAGGATGAAGCTGTTGCAGCAGTATCAAACGCCATTAGACGGGCCCGTGCTGGACTGCAAGATCCAAACCGGCCACTCGGATCATTTATCTTCCTGGGCCCAACCGGTGTCGGTAAAACCGAACTTGCGCGATCACTCGCCCAGTTTCTGTTCGATGATGAACAGGCCATGGTCCGGATCGACATGTCGGAGTACATGGAGCGTCACGCGGTAGCGCGGCTTATCGGCGCGCCTCCCGGCTACGTCGGCTATGAAGAGGGTGGTCAACTTTCCGAAGCCGTCCGCCGCAGGCCATATTCGGTCATACTTTTTGACGAGATTGAAAAAGCACATCCTGAGGTGTTCAACATCCTCTTACAGGTGCTGGACGACGGCAGGCTGACTGACGGTCAGGGACGAACGGTTGATTTTCGAAACACCGTCATCATCATGACCAGTAACCTTGGTTCAAGCTATCTGGTAGGCAACGTGACGGACGAGGGAGAAACTCGTGAACGGGTCATGGAAGCACTTCATGCGTCGTTCCGTCCAGAGTTCCTGAACCGCGTCGATGAAATCGTCATCTTCAAAGCGCTAACCAGAGACGAGATAACCTCAATCGTTGAGATTCAGCTCGAGTATGTGAAAGATCGATTAGCCGACCGCGACATACAGCTGCAGCTTACCGATGATGCCCGGACCTGGCTTGCTAACAAGGGCTATGACCCGGTGTTTGGAGCGCGGCCACTAAAGAGAGTGATTCAAAAAGAGCTTCTCGACCCGCTGGCTATGAAGCTGCTCGATGGCGATATCCAGGATGGCGAAACAGTGACGGTTGAAACAGGCCTGGACGGTCAGCTCAATATTCGCGGCTCGCTTGTAACCGCTGATATCGTCGCCTGATAAATGCTGAAATAAGCGTATACTTGACGGGCTACCAGCGTTTGCCGGGTAGCCCGTTTGTTTACCGTGCAATTGCGGAAAAGAGTGGATTATCTTCATGGACATCGTATGGGATCTGCTGAAATCCGCACTGACCCTTGGGTTTCTATTCTTTATTCTGCTGGCGATCGCGGTGCTATTTATTGTGGTCTTCAAAGTAGCCACCGATATCGATGATCGGATGCAGATCTAAAGATTTCTGATTTAACGGTCGAATAAGCGCTCCGGAACCTTTCCGTGATCGAAGTCGTCTATCCCACAACTGGTGAAAAACGACTTCACACCGTTGCACTTCGACGGTAGATCGGAAAGGTCTCGCTCTTATGTTCAACTCACTTCATCGCCGACTCATCTCGAGACACTGGTACTTCGCGGCAATGCCGCTACTCGCGCTGGTGTTCGTTGCCTGTGGTGGAGGCAGTCAATTCGAAGTTGGAGGTGACTCGTCGTCGGAAGAAATGATTCAAGCGACGCCAGCCGCGGCGGTTGGTTCGAATGAGTTTGCTGAACCGGAAGCGTATGACGCAGGTTCAGACAGCGAATCAGATGAAGCCTCGGACGGATCGCGAACTAATACGATTGCCTCGTCAATCAACTTCGATCGCTTCATTATTCGATCGTCCCAACTGACACTAACCGTCGAGGATGTCGGCGATGCTACCGTGTGGGTTCGTGACCTGGCTACACGCAGACAAGGGTTTGTCTTCTCTTCTAGCAGCTACACAGAAGAAATGCACCAGTATGCGCAGGTCACGATTCGAGTGCCAGCTGAGCAATTCGACGGCACGTTGTCTGAACTGCAGTCCGCTCCATTCGTGGTTCAAGTTGAACGAGAAGAAAGCTCATCTCAGGATGTTTCGGCCGAGTATGTAGACAACGAAAGCCGGTTGACCGCGCTTGAAGAGACCGAGCGTCGCTATCTCACACTGCTCTCAGAAGCGGATACGATTGATGAAATTCTTCGGGTTGAGTACGAACTGAACACGATCCGCACCGAAATTGAATCAATCCAGGGTCGCCAGAACTACCTCGATGAGATGACTGCCTATTCGACGATTTCTGTGACTTTGCAACCAGAAGCTGGGCTGGCTTCGCTACCTGATGGTGACAATACAGGCTTTTTCGGGACTATCTTTGGCGATGCCTGGGATACCAGCGAAGGCGTTCTCCAGGCAGTGCTGACTGTCTCGCTGACCGCCGGTATCGTCGGACTGGTGCTACTGCCCTTCGCAGTTGCCGGGTATCTGCTGTTTCGACTCGCCCGATCTCGTTTCCGACGGCCAGCGTCCCCCGAACCTGATCCTCAGACAACCCAGTAGCTAAGCACTGAGCAACGCTAAGCTGCAAAGAGCGTATGCTCGAGTAGCCTCCATAACTTCATCGATTCCTACCCACTCATCCGGCACGTGTGCCAGGGCAGGATCGCCAGGACCATAGATGATTGTCGGGATACCGGCGGCCGCGAAATGGCGGCCGTCGGTTGCCATGTTATATCCGGTCGGTGTCGGATCGATGCCAAGTTCCTGATTCGCTTGCTGCATCGCTTTCACGATCGGGGAGCTGTCGTCCAGCAGCGTAGCCCGTCCTCCGATCTGACCTTCTACTTCAACTCTCATTCCTGGAATATTCACGATTGCCCGTTCTGCAACGAGTCGTATCTCTTCGGTCGCCTCTTCAGATGTTTCAGAGGGCAATATCCGGCGATCGATGTAGATCGTGCATTTGTCGGGAACGACATTCGTTTTGACGCCGCCTTCAATCTGGCTGATCGTCGCTGTTGACGGAACTTCGAACGGTGCTTGCTTGCGGCCTGCCAGTTTTGGCCAGAGTTCTTGTTGCAATGCGGTAATTACCATGGCCATCCCTTCAATTGCCGGGACGCCATTCCAGGGGATCGCCGCGTGCGCCGCTCTGCCATAGACCGTTACCCTCACGCCAGCGCCGCCACGTTCTCCAACACAAATTCGATTGAGTGTCTGTTCCCCCGCCACGACAAAATCAGGAAGCGGGTCCAGGTGCTGAACGGTATACAGCGCGCCATGCCGTCCACCGGTTTCTTCGTCTCCGCAGGCATTGACTATGATCGAGCCATGTATCGGTACGCCGGACCGAACGACAGCTATTGCGCCCATGATCTGGGCTGCCATGCTGGCTTTGTCGTCCCCGGCTCCACGACCATAGACTTTACCGTCTGAAATGTGTGCCTCAAAGGGCGGAAACGTCCAGGCGCTTTCTTCACCGGTCGGCACCACATCAACATGAGCGTTGTACAAAACAGTTGGTCCTGAGGCTCCGCGATAACGGGCCACCAGATTTGGGACGTGGTCGAGCTCTCCCAGTGTCGAACAGTCGAATCCTTCAGCGGCTAGTATGTCTGAGCAGATCTGGATCGACGCTCTAACATCACCTGGCGGATTCACCGAGGCGTCCTTGACCAGTGCCCGTAACAGTTCGATCGTTTCATCTTCGTTGATGTGTTTGAGAATCGAGTCAATTGCCTTTGTCTGCATTTCAATGCCTTCCAGGTTTCATGTTGCCAATGGCAAGCAGTGTAGCATCGTGCCGTGTGATACAGTCCGCCGCGTAGTGTTTCAGCAGGAGTCGCCAGGCACGAAAGGAAACAGCATGCATCGCGAACCTGAGTGGTTCAGTGAGATACGCGGATTTGTCATCGACATGGATGGCGTCCTCTATCGTGGATCCGCTCTCATTCCAGAGGTGCCGAGATTTCTTGATAGCCTGGCCCTGGCTGGAATCACGTACATGATGGCGACGAACAACGCGACTGCAACGCCTGCAGACTACGAACGAAAACTCGCCAGAATGGGAGTTGACGTACCGGCTGCGCACATCCTTACTTCAGCGCTTGCGACCGCGGCTCACCTGCGGGCTACCTACCCTTCCGGGAGCAAGGCATACGTCGTCGGAATGCAAGCACTTCGTGACGCGGTATTCGGTGATGGGCATTTCGTGGAAGACTGGCAGGATGCCGATGTTGTTGTCTCTGGCGCTGACTTTGAACTTCGTTATGATGATCTGAAATACGCTTGCCTGGGTATTCGCGGTGGAGCAGATTATGTCGTCACCAATGCGGACACAACATTTCCATCTGAAGAAGGGATTATTCCTGGTTCGGGGGCAATTGTTGCTGCGCTCGTGGCTGCCACAAACGCCGAGCCTACCGTCGTGGGAAAACCAAGTCAGGTGATGGTTGACAACTGTCTTGAAATGATGGGACTACAACCTGAACAGGCAGCGATGCTTGGAGACAGGCTCGATACTGACATCCTGGCAGGCCAGCGCGCAGGTATGAAGACGATTATGGTTCTAACTGGCATATCGTCTGAACTTGACATTGAGGAAACTGGTATTACGCCAGATCTAGTGTTGCCAGATCTCGATCCGCTCAGCGATTGGATCTCGGCAAGATGAACCTGGATCAGACTTCATACAGCATCAACGATCCGGTCAAAATTCAGGGACGGGACGAGGTACTCGTTGAACAACGTTCCCTCGCTGCATTAAGGCTTAGCTACGCGCTGGATGCTCTACCGGGACCTGGCAACTGGATTCTGATGCCTGGCGCTGGAGCCGGAAGATATGCCAGGGCGTTCGCAAGACATTTTCCACAATCAACAATCACGGCAGGTGATTTGAGCTCCCTTGCGGTTAAAGAGGCAAAGGAACTTGGTGGAGGACCAGAATATCAGGTTTTCGATGTCTCCAGCATGCCGTTTGCCAGCGCATCTTACGACAGCGTGGTGTTTTTTGATCTGCTTGAACACGTTCCATCACCACAAACTGTGCTGTCCGAATGCTTCAGGGTGCTTCGTCCGGGTGGGGTGCTCCATTTTTTTGTCCCGCTTGAAGCCCAACCTTCCACCTTGTACCGTCTTCTTCAAGATGACAGATGGATTCCGATCCATCACTGGAAACAGGAACACGTTGGCCATATTCAGCGATTTACTTCAACAGAGGTGTTGAAACTCTGCTGGTCGGCTGGGTTTCTCGTTACCGATCTCAAATTTTCATTTCACATGGCAGGCCAGGTTCACGACATAGTCGACTACTGGCATCGTGAACGTAGCCGGGACACATCAAGCGGAAAACTTCCATTACCGGCCGTGCGAGCAGTTTCGAGACTGATCATGATGGCTACCTGGAGACTCGCCTATCTGGAAGACAGAATGTATCGTGGGTCTGCACTTGCTTCCGGACTGCATGTCACCGCCACCAAACCATCCACCAGCTAGTGCTAGAATCTCAAAACACCGTTGAAGCATCATGCAGTAGCCACATACATGTTGGCTTGGAATATCGGTACAGAGGCAGGTAGGCATTCTTGAACGAAGAACCGTCGGGACATTCTTCAGTATCTCTTGACGGTCGCAGTCTGTCGCTCCAGCAGATCGAACAGATTGCCCGGGACCGCGCTACCGTTTCTCTGTCCGACTCAACACTAGACAACATTCGCGCCGGGTTGCAGGTAGTAGCGCATTACGTTGATTCCGGCACTCCCGGATATGGAATCAACACCGGCGTTGGCTCACTCAGCGACCGAACAATTTCCGCTCACCAGATTCACGATCTTCAAGAAAACCTCCTCAACAGTCACGCCAGCGGAACTGGCGATCGATTCCCTGATGAAGTCGTCAGAGCAGCCATGGCAATTCGATCGAATTCGCTGGCACTCGGACACTCTGGCGTCCGACCAGAAGTCATTGAATCCATTCTGACGTTGTTGAACAACAACTTGATACCGTGCGTGCCCGACCAGGGGTCCCTGGGCGCAAGCGGAGATCTCGCGCCGCTGGCTCATATGGCGCTCCCGCTCATCGGGCTTGGAACAGTCGCAAGTGACGGCGTTGTCCTGGATTCAGCGCATGCTCTTGCCCAAAACAACATCGTCAGACTCAAGTTGGAGGCAAAGGAAGCACTTGCTCTGATGAATGGCACACAGTTCATCTCGGCGCTGGCTACTCTGGCTCTTCTGGATGCAGAGCGGCTCCTTCAAAGCGCAATCTCAGTGTCGGCACTAAGCATGACGGCGCTCGGGGCACTACAAACGCCGTTTGATAGCCGGCTGCATGCCATCAGACCTCATCCGGGCCAGGTCAATGTTGCCCACACTTTGAGGTGGTTGCTCAGCAACTCCTCTGACGCATACGGAAAGAGAATGACTGCTCGGGTTCAGGATCCGTACTCGATTCGTTGTATCCCGCAAGTTTTCGGAGGGATCGAAGAGGCACTGGCGCCGTTGCGATCCAGTCTCGAGATCGAGATCAACTCGGCGACGGATAACCCGCTCGTCTTTTTCGAAGACAACGCAGTCATTTCAGGTGGAAACTTCCACGGACACCCGCTGGCGTTGAAGATCGACGCCGCCAAAATTGCAATCGCCTCACTCGGCACGGTAAATGAGCGGCGCATTTCGCTACTCGTTGACGGTGTCGACCATGGATTGCCTAGATTTCTGGTGACTGAACCAGGCATCAATTCCGGATTTATGCTCGCGCACTACCTGACAGCAGGACTGGTTGCGGAAAACCGCATCCTTTCCCACCCGGCCAGTGTCGATTCAATTCCAACCTCAGCGAATATCGAAGACTACAACAGCATGGGAACGATTGCCGCACGTCATTTCAGACAAATCGTCCACAACGTCGAAAAAATTCTGGCAGTTGAAGCCCTGTGCGCCGCGCAGGCATGTGATCTTGTCGGCATAGTGCCAACAGGACCGTTGGGTTCCGTCTACGCCAGCATTCGAGAAGCTGCAACGTTTATGGAGACCGACGACCGAATCATCTCAACTGACATCGATCGAACAACACTGCAAATTAAAAAGGGAGCACTCATCGCTGTCCCTGAACTGGAAAGAGAGCCACAATGACAGTACGCGTTGTACACCCGCCGACCGGACCGGAGATTTCCTGCAAAGGCTGGCTCCAGGAAGCGGCGCTCCGGATGCTCATGCACAACCTTGATCCGGAGGTAGCCGAGATTCCGGAGGAGCTCGTTGTCTACGGTGGCACTGGCAAGGCAGCTCGTAGCTGGGAAGCGTTTGATGCGATTGTCAACGCATTGCGGCAGCTTGAGAATGACGAGACGTTGCTCATTCAGTCAGGAAAACCGGTAGGCATTTTCCGCACCCACGAAGACGCTCCGCGTGTCCTGATCGCGAATTCACTTCTGGTCCCGAAATGGGCAACCTGGGAAGACTTCTGGGAACTCGAAGGTCTTGGACTCACCATGTACGGCCAGATGACCGCTGGCTCGTGGATCTACATAGGGACTCAAGGGATTCTTCAAGGTACCTATGAGACGTTTGCTGAGCTGGCACGCCAGCATTTCAACGGTTCTCTGCAGGGAACGATCACGGTTACCGCAGGACTTGGCGGGATGGGCGGTGCGCAACCGTTGGCGATAACAATGAACGGCGGCGTCTGTCTGGTTGTCGAAGCAGACCCTGAGCGGGTGCGTCGACGTGTTGAAACGCGGTACTGTGACGAACTTGCAGAGGATCTTGATAGCGCTCTGGAACGGGTGAGCGACGCGGCCAAAGCCGGTGAGGCAATATCAGTTGCTCTGGTTGGCAATGCGGCCGAAGTCTTGCCGGAGCTTGTCAAGCGAGGATTTGTGCCAGACATCATCACCGATCAAACTTCAGCGCATGATCCTCTCAACGGCTATGTCGTCCCTGAAATGACGCTGGAAGACGCCGTCATCTTGCGGCAAACAGATCCTAAAACCTATACATCCCGCTCATTTCAAGCGATGGGGCAACACGTCCAAGCGATTCTTGCCATGCAATCCGCAGGCTCCATTGCGTTCGACTACGGGAACAACCTGAGAGGTCAGGCGTATCTGGCCGGTGTCGACAACGCGTTCGACTATCCAGGGTTTGTTCCGGCATTTGTTCGACCTCTGTTTTGTGAAGGAAGCGGTCCTTTTCGCTGGGTAGCGTTGTCTGGCGACCCGAAGGATATTCAGGTTACCGATGATGCGCTGATAGAACTGTTCCCTGAAAACGAGTCTCTCCATCGCTGGCTGAGGATGGCCGAAGAGCGCGTGGAGTTTCAAGGCCTGCCTTCTCGCATCTGCTGGTTGAACTACGGTGAACGGCATCTAGCCGGTTTGCGATTTAACGAACTGGTCGCCTCCGGGCAGGTTCAAGCGCCGATTGTCATCGGTAGGGATCATCTTGATTCCGGATCAGTCGCCTCACCGTATCGTGAGACTGAAGGCATGAAGGACGGATCAGACGCTATTGCTGACTGGCCAGTACTCAATGCGTTGCTCAATACGGCGTCCGGCGCAACCTGGGTATCGGTCCACCATGGAGGCGGTGTTGGCATGGGCTTGTCGATCCATGCTGGAGTTGTCATCGTGGCAGACGGAACTCCTGAAGCAGCCAAGCGCCTTGAACGTGTCCTAACCAATGACCCGGGAACCGGCGTCATGCGACATGTCGATGCTGGCTACGAGCGAGCTATCCTGCACGCTCGTGCGACGAACATGAAGATTCCCATGTTGGATTCGAAAGTAGAGGCAGCTGAATAACAAGGCAACTTTCCGGCTTCAAGATCAGCCACAGTGTTGATTGAGAAACTCGGTTGCCGCCTGACCTGCCTCTGTCGATGAGCGCAACCACGGACCATGTCCGCCGTCAACAACCAGCATTTCCGCGTTTGGCATGACGTCTACTGCTTGTTGACCGATTTCAACAGAACCCATCGGATCTTCATCTCCCCAGATAAATAGAGTCGGTTGACGTATTTGAGCAATCTGATCGGAAGACAGACTCATTTCAGATATAGCTCCCCAAGGACGAACGAGTTGGTTGAGTGTCGCTTGAAAAGCAGGCGCAAAATCAGGCAAATTTTCAGTAGCTAGCAGCAGCTCAGCAATCTCAGGTTGCAACGGATATTCACGAACCATTTTCGATAACTGCTCGACCTGGTTTGAGGAAGGCGGCTGCAACTTCATGACTATCTGATGAATGATAGGCACCGAAAGCATTCGCATAGGCAGGGGTGCAGATGTTGATAGCAGTAATGCTGGACAGCCAACATGGACAATAGCAGAAACTCGGTCTGCCTTCGCCATTGCAAACCAGCACGTCCAGAGAGATCCTAATGAATTGGCTATTATTGCCGGTTTGTCCAGTTCAAGCGCATCAATCACCTCATGTAGAAATTGAACTGCGTTTGTTCGGATGTCTTTGAAAAAATGTACAGGCGCATTGGTGAGACCAAACCCGGGCAGATCAACTCCATACAAGGTGAAGCCAGGAAGTTGAGCCATCAGCGGTGCAAACATTGCTGCTGGAGTCCCGATTCCGTTTACCATAACCACGGGAGGTCCTTCTCCGATCTCCAACACTTGTGCTTGCCCTCGACAAACCGGCACATCTATATACTGGGGCTCAGCCAGAACGTTGTTCCGTTCGAGGGCAAGATCTTGTGCGCGCTTAAATGCATCGACCGCCATGCGACCACCTTCCTTGAAGTTGATAAGTAGGTTACAAGTAAGTGTTACACATGGCTGAATCAACAACCTCACCTGCGAGAAACTGGATGCGTTGAGCCGAAAAAATAGCTTCAGGAATGTTAGGCAACATCCGTTGGTCGGTACTGCAATGCCTCGGCGAGGTGGTGAGATTGAATCTGATCTTCTCCAGCAAGGTCGGCTATTGTTCTGCTGAGTTTCAGGACGCGGTGATAGGCGCGGCCAGTGAGCTGCAACTGCCTCATTGCCGCTTTCATCAGCGTCTCGGATGTGTCATCGAGCTTGCATACTGCCTGAACTTCTTTAGCGCCCATGTCTGAATTGGTTCTCAGATCTGTCCCGCGAAACCGCGCCGTCTGCCGTTCTCGAGCGCTCTGCACTCGCTCGCGGATAGCGGAGGAAGATTCTCCGTCGCGACGGTCCGATAGTTTTTCATAGTCAACTTGCGGCACATCGAGATGAATGTCTACTCGATCCAGCAACGGTCCTGAGATACGTTTTTGATACCGAGTGATAACCGGAGTAGAGCAGGTGCAGTCCCGTGTCGGGTGTCCAAAATATCCACAGGGACACGGATTCATGGCCCCCACCAGCACGAAATTCGCGGGATACGTCACAGCGCCGGTTGCGCGGGAGATCGTAATTTCTCGATCTTCAAGCGGCTGGCGCAGTAATTCTAGTGATTGCGGTCCAAACTCCGGAAGTTCATCAAGGAACAGCACACCCCGGTGAGCCAGGGTGATCTCTCCCGGCCTGGGAAATCGACCTCCGCCAACAAGGCCAGCATAAGAGATCGTATGATGCGGTGAGCGAAATGGCCGTTCGCGAATCAGCGGTTGATTGCCGGGTAAGAGCCCGGCAACTGAGTAAATTTTGGTGATTTCTATGGCTTCGCTCCGAGTGAGTTCTGGGAGGATAGAAGGCAGAGACCGGGAGAGTAAGGTCTTGCCAGCCCCGGGCGGTCCCTTCATAAGCGCATTGTGGCTACCTGCCGCGGCTACTTCAAGTCCTCGTTTTACCTGTTCCTGCCCACGAATCACCGAGAAATCGAGCACATCCGATTCGGGAACTGATCCGTCGAAGGGTTTGCCCCGGTATGGAGGTATCGGCGCTTCACCAGTTAGGTGCTTGATAAATCCTTCTAATGTGTCGATTGGATAGATGTCGATATCTTCGACCAGCGCTGCTTCATCGGCGTTGATCCACGGCACATACGCGCGCTTGATTCCCTGCTGAGCAGCGACAGACACCATCGGAAGTACCCCGTTGGTGTGGCGGACACTGCCATCAAGAGATAGTTCACCGACGGTGATGGCATCATCTATATCCGCATCCAGCGCCCTCGACGCCAACAACACGCCAAGTGCGATTGGTAAATCATACGCCGGACCTTCTTTTCGGATGTCGGCCGGAGCAAGATTTACTGTCACTCGCCCGAGCGGAAACCGAACGCCTGTATTGCGAATTGCCGCTCGCACTCTCTCGCGCGACTCTTGTACCGCGGTGTCTGGCAAACCAACTACGATAAATCCTGGATGGCCTGGACTTGAATCGACCTCGGCTTCAATCAACACGCCTTCAAGCCCGATCGTCGCGCAAGTGATTACTTTGGCAAGCAATGTGCATTCCCCTGGTTGTCGTGAACTGGTGCTAGAACCAGCGACGCTTCCGCTCTATCATCACAACACCGAGCAGGTTTGCGCCCACTCGTTCGAGCGCGTCGCGGGCTTCAATGGCTTCTGCCCGGCGCGTCTTACCGGCTGAGATGACGAGTATCGTAGCATCTGCACTGGCTGCGAGCGCAAGTGCATCGTTCCATTCAGGCAATGGAGCGCAAGACAACACAAGGTAGTTGAAGCGTTCTTCAAGAAGTTCGAGGGTATCTGGCAGATGAGAGGCTGTCAGCACGTCCGGTTGATCAAGGGTGCCTGGACCGATTTTTGTGAGGTTCTTTATCTCGGTCTGCTGCAGTGTTTCATCGACGGGTATGTTAGCCTCGATCAGATCAACAATGCCAGGCTGATCGGAATGGCCATTTCGCACATCGGTGTCGATATACAGACACCGATCGCCACCTCGTGCAAACGCCTCTGCCAGCCGTTCCGCAACCCGACTTGAATCCTGACGGTCGATATCAACTACCAGCACGCTCTGAATGGGATCGCCATCACCGGTAAATTTAACCGTCGATCGGAGACCACGAAATGCTTCCGCGACGGCTTCAGTACTCATGATTGCGTGTTCGCCCTTTCGAAAGAGTCCGGAATTCTCGTCAACAATGGCGTTTCCAAATATCGTTCAAGATCGGTTTCATTCTTCAACGTATCATCACGATAGATCAAATAGAAAACAAGCAGAAAACCGGCTGTCAGACCAAGGAGACCGGCGGCAACGGTATTAACTTTAACCCGGGGTCCGCTGGCTGTCGCTGGCGGATTTGCCTGTTCAAGAGCAAGAAGGTTGACCCGTCCGGGATAGCGATCTTCGATATCCTGAACCTGATTGACGAAGTCCTCGTTCTGTTCTTCATTGAGTTCAATAAACCCTGCTGCAAGCGCATTTGCTATATCAGCTGAACGAGCGGGATCCGAATCAACGACGACGATCTGAACCGTATTCGTATCCGGGTTGTGTCCAAGCTGCAAAGTGCTCTGTGCCTGGCCAGGATCGATATAGTCCAGACCCGCCGATTGCAACGCCCCATTAACAAAATCCCAGCTATTAATCAGATCCTTGTACGATGCCAGCCTGTTTTTTGCATACAGATCCAACCAGTAGTCGGCCGGCTCGGCGATTGCAATCAAACGAACGCTAGAGGTGTAGGTTTTCGCCTGCCTAACTGTACCGACATACCCTACCAGGGCGGCGACGAGCGTCACAATCAGGATGATCCACCAGCGGCGAAGCACCTCGCCAGCCAACTCTTCAGGTCGCATCATGACTCATCACCTGGAATCACCGCGAGGTTGGGTAGCTCGATCACATGGCAGGCAGACTCCGCATCGTAAATTCGATCGTCTAGGTAGTCGATGGCGAAGGCAAGCAGAACACCAAATCCGAACGCCACCAGGATCGAAAGGATGAGGATAAGTCTCGTTCGCTGGGTATCTGAAGAAACTCCTCCAGGCAACTGAACCGCTCGTACCGTTGAGACTGGTTCCGACTGTTCATGGCCAAGATAGCTGGAGGTATTTTCCAACACCTCCGTAGCGGCAGCATTCGCGATTCTGAGCGCTTGTTCTGGATCTGACGATGTTGCCGATATTGTCAGAATGCGGTGCTTCCGGTCGGCAACGATTGCACCCTGGACTTCCCCGCCAGATGCCGTTTCCCCTGACGCTGCAATCCGGATTGCGACGTTGTTTGCGAAAACGTTGCCACGAACGATTTCAACCAGGTCGTCGATCTCAAATTCACTGGCGAGATAGTTGTAGTACTCGTCAAACTGAAAGTCTTCCGGAATGTCGGTTTCCGGCTGACGCACAACAGACAGTCTGGCAGTTGCTGTGTAGTTTGTGGTTCGAGTGACATCTTGATAAATCGCAAAAATGATCACCAGCAACGGCAGGGCTAGAACGATATACCAGCGTCTGAGCAAAACAGCGAGATAGATTCTCAGCTCCATTGAATCTCCTGGCGTTCGGCGTGATAGGTGGCCATCGTAATATCAACCAGTTCAGCTAATTCCTGTTTGAAACGCCGGACCGAAAATTTCTGAGCATGAGAAACCAGTGTTTCTGTTGAAAACGTCTGCTTTTCGAACCGTTTTACGCCAGAAATCAAACTCTCCGCCGTTCGATCGCGAACCCAGATTCCAGTTACACCGGGAACCACAGAATCCAGCACTCCTCCTGCGGCAAGGGCTATGACCGGTCTGCCTGAAGCCTGGGTTTCTACTTGTGCGATTCCGAAATCATCTTCAGACATGAAAATCGCTGCCCGGCAGCAAGCATATGCCTCTCTCAACTCTTCATCTGACACCCGGCCAAGAAACGTAATCGACGGACCGGCTTTCCGTTCCAGCGACTGCCTGTCCCGTCCTTCACCAATGATGCGCAAAGGAAGTCCCAAGGCATTAAACGCTTCGATGACGATGTCGATACGTTTGTACGGGACTAACCGGGAGATGAGCAAAAAGTAATCCTCGACACGGTCAGTCGGCAGCGGCTGAAACATTTCTACGTTGACCGGCGGGAAAATGACCGCCGCATCGCGTCTCCAAAAGGCACGAATTCGGTCCCGAACTGCGGTTGAATTTGCAATGAATTGATCGACACGAGGCGCGGTTGCCCTGTCACGCCAGCGGAGAAAGGACATATACGGCGGCAGAACTTTACGGACGGGATCAGGCAAACGTTCGCGTTCGCCGTACTGCGGGAAATCCCAGGCAAAACGCATAGGTGCATGAATATAGCTGATGTGAACTGCGCCTGGTGGAGGCGAGACCATTTTTGCCCAGGCGCTTGAAGATGAGAGAACCAGATCGCATGGCGGGAGTTTCAGAAATTCAAACGATAGCGGAAAGGCAGGTAACGCCCACTGGTGATTTCTCCGGGAGCCAGGAATTCGATTAATCCAGTTTGGTCGTATGTCCATTGACAGATATTCGTCAGGCATGCGCTCAGGATCGTAAACCGAGGTATACACCGGAGGGCTGTCCGCCATGCTGACCATGACTTCGAGCAGTCGCTCCGCGCCGCCATGCTGGTTCAGGTAGTCGTGGACGAGGATGGTGTTTTCAGGCAGCCTGGGCTGTGAAATGGTGCTGAAATTGGATTCGATAACGTTAATATGCGCCACGCGCTAACACTATTGCCGGGACCGTCCTCAGTATCGTTTTGACATCGAGCCAGGGGGACCAGTTCTCGGCGTAGTAGAGATCCAGGCGAACCATCTCGTCGAAGGTCAGATTGCTTCGGCCACTCACCTGCCAGAGACCGGTCAGTCCTGGTAAGACCAGGAGCCGGTCATAGTGCCACTCTTCATATTCGGCAACTTCTGGCGGCACCGCTGGTCTCGGTCCAACGATACTCATCTCACCAAGGACAACGTTGAAAAATTGTGGCAATTCATCCAGGCTGGATCGTCGCAGGAAACTCCCAAAGCGAGTTCGTCGCGGATCATCTTTGAGCTTGAAGAGTAAATCGTTGCGACCATAAGCTTCCTGGAGTCGCGCTTTTTGGGATTCAGCATCTTCGATCATCGTACGAAATTTGTAGCAGGTGAACCGGCGGCCTTCACGGCCAACCCTTTCCTGCCGGAAGAAGACTGACCCGTTCGAGTCCAGTTTGATGCCGAGAGCGATCAAAGCAAACAGCCAGGAAAAACCGATAAGGATGAACGCGGACAAGATGATGTCCATGCTTCGCTTGATGAACGCATTCCATCCGGATATCTGAGCTGGTTTGACGCCGATCAGCGGTAGTCCCGCGACCTCATGAATATTGACCCGATCGAGCGCCATCTCAAAGAGATCTGGCACGAGTTTGCATTCGATGTCTTTCTGCCTGCAATCCTCCATAATCTGGTTCATGCTCTGGTGCTTTTCAGGAGGTAAGGCGATGATTACTTCGTCAACTGTATTCGCCTGTATCATTCTTGAAAGGGTAGCAATCGATCCTAGATACATCGGACGGTGGACAGAGGATTGCGTAGCGATAGTAATCTCAGGGACTTCAAGACTATCGTCTACAAATCCGACGACATCGTAGCCAAGTTGGGGTTGTCCTAACAGCCACTGCATCACCCGACGACCGGCTTTGCCGCTACCCACGACGACGACTCTGTCGACACCGATTCCCTTCGCCCAGAGTCGTTCTCTGATCACTCGGACAATTATCCTGGCTACCAGTAGTATCCCGATGATGGTTGGCACCGCCAGGATGAACACCAGACGGGAGGGGGCGAAGCGCTGGAAAAATGCATACAGAACAACGAGGGACATGGCGATGAGTACCCCGCTGGATATAATCCAGACTTCATCCAGCAAGGTGGCCCAGCGTGGCAACCGATACAGCCCTTTCATCTGAAAGACGACGGCTGTAAGTATGGCGACCAGAACGACTGTGCTGTAAAAGTTCGACAGCGGTTGGTGCGAGTTTGACGGAACCTCGCCGCCAAGTCCAACGTCGAACCTTAACCAGTAGGCGGTTGCAAATCCGAGTGCCGCAAGAATCCCATCGGATGTCATGCGCAACGAAGTTGCAAACCAGCGAGGTATTCCGTCAATTCCGCGGTGTGCTACTCGACCGTTCGCCCCCACAGCGTCCGGTTTCCCCCTTCGGTGAGCGCAATGCAATAAAGTCGAAGATTGCCCGAAAAATCCCCAAAGATCGCAGCAGAGTATAGCACAAATCGTCCCGCTACTTTGCATGCGAACTATGCGAACGTACGCGAAATGAGCACTACAAATTCAGGCAAACTGCCGCTCTTCTGCTATGATCTGACGGCTTGAATCGCCGCAGCTATGATGGGGAAAGTTGCTCTGTGGAACGGCTTTGGACTCCCTGGAGGATGACCTACATAAACGAAGACAGCGGCAAGAAGGAATGCCCGTTCTGTGAAAGTCTCAAGTATGCAGATGCATTCGATTCACTCGTTGTCTACGTCGGAGCAACGCAATATCTCATCATGAATCTTTTTCCATACAACACCGGTCACCTGCTTGTCGTGCCGAAATCCCACCTGGCAAGTATCGAAGAGCTTTCACCCACCGAACGGTCCGAGATGTTCGAACTCGCCAATCTAGCCGTCGAAGCGTTACGCAACGCGATGAACGCAGACGGCTTCAACTTAGGCATGAATATCGGACCGGTGTCTGGCGCTGGCATCGCAGAGCATGCTCATTTGCATGTCGTGCCACGCTGGTTCGGGGATACAAATTTCATGCCGCTGCTGGCAAATGTGAAAGTGCTACCAGAGCAGCTCCTGGTCAGCAAAGCAAAGATAAAAGCTGAGATCGACTCGATACTGAGCAAACACAATAAGTCGTTACGTCCCGCTGCGGGCGCGATTGTGTATGACAAGGAAGCCTCAGCCATTGTGCTGAGAAAAACGGTCAACAATGAACTCGTTATTCCCAAAGGCAAAATAGAGAGTGGTGAATCAGTCGCTGAGGCTGCCATGCGAGAAGTGCTGGAAGAAACCGGGTATCAATCTCAAATCGCAGGTTGGGCCGGCCGGGAGACGATTGATGTTTCCTCAGCGTATCAGCTGGACGTCACCTATTTTTTAGCGACCGGCGTGCCAGGCAACACGACAGCAGAACACCTTGCAACAGACACAGTCCTGGTGCCAGTGGACGAGTCGCTCGCCAAATTAACCTTCGAGAATCAGCGAAACATCCTTGAACGAGTACTTCCTCTGATTAATTCACTCTAGCAGAAGTCCATTCGAATGCCAGTAGCTACCCGATCAGCGCTATCAATCATATTCCTACTGGTTGCCGCTTTGCCGTTAATGTCGGTCCATTCGACCTCAGCTGCTGGAACCAGCCATTATGTCGCTTTAGGAGACTCCATAGCCGCTGGAACTGGCTCGAGCCTTCCGCAAACGAGAGGTTATCCGTCTATTGTCAGGAACTGGCTGTCCAAACAGTTAGCTACCCAGTTGATGCTTACGAACCTCTCTGTTCCGGGAGAAACGACCGGTTCATTCATCTCTGATGGCCAATTAGATGAGTTCATTCAACTGGCAAAAGAAATCCAGAACGAAGACGAAGAGATCGCTCTTGTCACCATTTCGCTCGGTGGAAACGAGATGCTGCATTTGTCGGCCAGCTCTGCAAATTCCCGCGAGATGGAGCTGCAGTTGTTTGAACAGAACATCCGGCAGGTTGCCGAGACGGTTCGCGCTGCGGTAGGCGAAGAAACCAGCATCGTATTCACAAACTATTATGACCTGACGTTTGGTGATCCCGCTCTGCCTGACACCGATGCCTGGTGGATCAGTAGATTCAATGAGGTAATCGAGAATGCCGCAACTGAACAACTGGCAATTGTTGCAAACGTTGAACAACAGTTCCGTGAGAACATCAGTCGATACACGTTTACGCCGGTAAACGTCCACCCGAATAATCAGGGATATAGGGCTATCGCCTCTGCAGTCTGGAGTGCGCTGGGATCAGACACGGAGAATCCGGTCATTTCGGTCAGGTCCAGTCCGACAACTTCCCGGTCAACTCCGACACTCAAGATGACAATAACTGACAACGTTGAAGTAGATATGGTTATTATCCAGGTCAACGGTGACAGATTTTCGCCTCTCAGAGTTGGCGAACAAGAATATGTACTGTTGCTGGATCTAACTAATTTGAACAACAACTTAGCGAAGATTGAAACATATGCCTACGACACCGCTGGCAACAGTGCTTCTACAGACTTTGAGTTCAGGTTCGAACCAATTGGGTAGTCACTCTCCAGAAGATACGATTGCTGATTCGAAGTTGTAGGTCTGAGTCTGTGGATCCGATGAAAAAAGTCACACCTGCACCCGATCGCTAACCGGTAAGATTCTCCTCCAGCGCGAAATGGGCAATTGGACACTCGAAACAGCGTAAGTTTCGACAGCCGAGACGTCCTATCTGATGCAAGCCTTGGTTCTCAAGCGCCGTTCGAATTGGAAACTTTGAGTCACCGACGATTTGCTTGAGTGTCCGCCTGACGATGATATCGTCTTTTGCGCCTGGCAGATTCTCCCACGAACGAGACACAGTTTCCTGTAATTGCGCGTCTTCATATACCTGGGCATAGGCCGCCACAAACGGCGCAAACACGTTCGTCAGTATCTGACGGCTCCGACTTTTTCCAATTGCTGGAGACAATGAATCCAGCATGTTCTGCCAGGCAACAGTGCCCTCATCTGTGCTATCAAGCACAGCGGTCAGCAAGCCGTGTTCGGCATGTTTTGCCAGCAAATTCGCATACGAGGCAAGTCTCCGCACCGGATGATTCGCCGGCCGCACCCGGTTAAGTGTCCAGTGAGAAAGTGCTATCGGTTCAATTCCATAGAAAGCCGAAACAGTGATGAATTCATTTTCCAGTGCCCTGGCAGCGTCGCTTGAAATCATCGCTGCTTTTATGTGCTGATCGGACAGCGGCAAGAATCCTGCCGTTCCAAGCAGCCCAGCCAGCACACCAGTGTAGCCCAATCTTCTATTGAATTGTTCCAGAAGGGTCAGTGGCAGCCGTTCTCCAACCAACCTCATGCCTTCTCGATTGTGAAGCAATCCTAGACCATCAAGGAATTGGCGGTGGAGCACCTCTCCGGCTGGCAACATTGTCAGTTCCTGTTGAATTGCGAGTTGTTTCGCAACCAGTCGTTCCCAACCCTTTTCCCGTAGTATGTTTCTAACTTTTGCTTCATGTCTGTGTGTCAGGATTGGCAAGCAGGTCGAAACCCCGAGTGAGCCAAGATCGAGAAACGGTATTTTTTCCAGGTGTCTTTGATCGACGAATGAGAGGTACCGCCCGAGTTCCAATGTTTCGACTGGTTGATTTGCGGACGTTCTAACCGGTTCTTCCAGATCGTCCGCCACCACAACATGCAAGACTACATGCTCGTATTTCGGGTTTATGTCATGTTCATGCTGGTACCAGTCGCTGGACTTGAGGTGCAACTCGACCTGCCCGGTTTGCAACCGTCCGTCGAGCTCAAGCATGGCGTCCGAAAAGTCCGGTCCATTTGAATGCGTCCATATACCCGGGTAGATGACAGAAATGCTTCGGCCGCTGGTGGTGTACATCTCCGAAGAAAATCCACGGTTGTGCCAGATAAAGCTCAGAGTTCGTTCACTGATACTCATTTCCGGCACAGAGCAACACCTCAGGTTCTGATTGAATCGTTCGTTCCGGCAGTCTATCATCCAGAGTCGCAAAGCGAGAATGCTAGCTGTTGTGGAAGGGAATGGGTTGTTGACCGATCTGAAGACGAGAAAAACCGCGCTCATCACCGGGATAACAGGTCAGGATGGCTCCTACCTGGCTGAGTTCTTATTGGAGAAAAATTACCGGGTGATCGGAATGATGCGACGCACCAGCAGTGAAACACTGGGACGAATTGGCCATCTCCTGGATCGCATTGAACTGGTCTACGGCGATCTGCTCGAACAGAACTCACTCATTGATCTCGTCCGTGAATACCAGCCAGATGAGATATACAACCTTGCCGCGCAGTCTTTTGTCCCTACATCGTTCAAGCAGCCAGTCCTCACCGCGGAGTTCACCGCACTGGGCGTAACCCGGGTGCTCGAGGCTATTCGGCAGATAAAACCTGATGCTCGCTTCTACCAGGCTTCTTCGTCTGAGATGTTCGGCAAAGTCCGTGAAGTGCCTCAGACGGAGGAAACGCCTTTCTACCCTCGGTCACCATACGGCGTGGCCAAGGTCTACGGTCATCTCATGACTATTAACTACCGTGAGTCATACGATCTCTTCGCTGTTTCGGGGATACTCTTCAATCATGAGAGCCCACGGCGGGGGCTTGAGTTCGTCACCAGAAAAGTTACCTACGGTGTGGCAAGAATAAAAGCCGGGCTCGACAGCGAGTTACGGCTGGGAAATCTAGATGCGCTCAGAGACTGGGGATACGCGCCGGACTACGTGCGGGCGATGTGGCTCATGCTCCAGCAGGATGATCCCAAAGAATATGTCGTCGCCTCAGGGACAATGCATTCGGTTCGGGATTTGTGCAAAGTAGCATTCAATGTTGCCAGTCTGAACTGGGAAGAATTTGTCGTTGTCGACCCAAGATTCTTTCGACCGGCGGAAGTCGAATTGCTGCAAGGAGATGCTGAGAAGGCTCGCTCGGAGCTAGGCTGGGCTCCTGAAACATCCTTTGAAGAGATGATCGCCGAGATGGTTGCTTCAGACATCGAACTCGTGCGAGAACATCCAAGAGCCATGTGGCCTGTCGTCGTTTAGTCGTTTGCGCTCGGTTCGACGGCAGGAGGAGAAGCCGGCGCGATTGACTCGGCCGGTGCCGGATCGTACGGTTTGAAGGCAAAGCGTTGTTTCTCTCGCCGGTCGCGCTCCCCAACAATGAGCGTTTCAGCCATGGCAGCTTCATCGGAGAGCTTGGCCTGGGTTATCACTTTGATTCCAGCGGCGGTCGCCAGGCTAGCTGCAAAACTATCAGCTGTCACAACATCAATCGGTGTGTCCTGGCTTACAGCAAGCATGGCCAACTGCTGAAGTACCGGTAACTCGTCCCAACCAAGCGCGCCTGGACCGATAAGTAGAACGATATGCTCTCGCCGGTCGGTGCTCAGAACTCCCTTGACTTCCTCCAGATCGCCGGGCTGCTTGACGGCAAGTACCCGCCTTGGCAGCGGGTTGCCGAGCTCGAAATAGACAGCCTGAATGATAATTTTTATAGTAGCCACCGCCGGTACCGCCAGTAGCAGACCAAGCATACCGAAGACTTGCGCGCCAGCAAGGACAGCAAAAATAACCAGCACAGGGTGAACCCGGACGATCCGGCCAATAAGTTGTGGAATAACGAAGTGGTCCTCGAGCATCCGTAAAACGAAGTAGGTGATGGCTACGACGACGGCAAGTTCGACCTGAGTCCAGCCGAATGGAGCGTGCCCCTGAGACAGAGCCACGGTCACCGCCGCTGTTCCGGCAATCCATGGACCAATGATCGGGATCAGTTCAAGAATGCCGGTCGCAATTGCCAGGGCGAGCGCATTCTCAACATCATATATACGCAGCGCAACGTAGGTTGATACCGACATGATGGCGAAGAGGATGACCTGGCCACGTATATATGCGCCAAGCGTCGCGTTTACCTGCTTGCCGACCCGGTCGATCGTGGCACGGTACCGACGTGGTGAGAGAATCCGAGATTGCCGCAGTATCTTGTCGCCATGGAGCAAGAAATAAAATGTGACAAGGAAATACACCAGGATATGCACTGCCAGTTCGACAGTATGCAGTACAAGAGGTACAGCGCGTTCTCCGAATCGGCCAACAAAATCCGCGACGATCTCATCAATGCGTTCGTTGAGATCACGCGTGTCGAATTCAATTCCGCCGATTCGAATAGTCTCATCGGCGATGAGCTCATTGCGAGCATTTTGAACTGAGTCAGGCAGCGAGTTGATCAGCCCCCGGCCCTGGTCCAGTACCACCGGTCCCAAAAAAATGATCAGCAGCGTGATGCTGGCGATGAAAACGACGTAGAGTCCAACTACAACGACGACACGTGGAAGACGCAACCATTGTTCAAGTTTCGCGACGATTGGAAACAGAATATAGGCAGTGATCATCGCCCAGAGGAACGGCGCAAGGATCCCTGAAACGAGCGAGATAAAAAGGAAAGCAGCAACCGCGCCAAGCAGCAAGAGTACCGGCAGTATCCGGGACTCTCGTAATCGGTCAACGGGATGCATCAGTGCTCCTGTATCGGAGTCCATACCAGCGGCTAGTACACATAATCATCCGCTCCTCAGCATTGCCGATTGTAGCAGAAAGCCGCTGGTTCACCGCGAAAGTGAGCATTAAATTTTCCGTGACATGTTGACAAACAAGAACACTTGTTCTATAGTGTACGTACATATGTTCGGATCACTTGTTCGTATTTGAAGAAAACGTAGAACGGAACCAAAAATGGCTCAAATACTCTCACGACAGATTGCTCTCATGATCGTCATCGCCAGTTGCATGATTGTCGTCCTGCTTGTGCTCGCTTCGGGACTCAATGTCGACTTCGGCGCGGTATCAAGCCAGGCAGCCCCCCTGGCTCTGATTTGCGCGGCAGCATTGACCTTCCTCATCTTCAATCCGTTCGACGCTCAATCGTGATGTGCAAACCGGTTCAACTCACGCATTGATGAAGCTGATGTTGCTCTGTTGCACTAGAATTCGCTGACTGGTATTCAAGTTCGACGATCTCGAGTGGTGCAATCACGAAAAGTTCAAACGCAACCCAGCTACCAACGACCCAATCAGCGACCAAACCAGACAGAGCAACATCACTCCCGGCGCTGTTAAAAAAATACCGGGACTATCGTTACGTTCTCTTCGGCACCCTGTTCACCCAGAGCGGTCAGTGGATACTCAACATTTCTCTCGGCTGGCTGATGCTGGAATTGACCAATTCAGCGTTCATGGTTGGCCTGATTGGTTTTGCGGCTGGCGTTCCAGTCCTTATTATCTCAATACCAACCGGAGCGATCCTCGACCGGGTCAACCGAAAGACGGTTCTGTTGGCGACCCAAACGGTGCTGATGCTGGTTGGTGTGATGCTAGCTCTGCTGGTGGTCGCCGGCATTGTTCAGCCCTGGCACTTACTCGTTGGGGCTATCCTGAACGGATCACTTATGGCGGTCGCTGCCGCGACCAGACAGACGATCGTTCCGCATGCCGTCGCAGCGTCCGATCTGCCGCGAGCAATGGGAACCCTTGCGGCCGGACAGAATGCCGCGCGCATTCTGGGACCTTCGGTTGCCGGTGTCATCATTGGTGTTTTCGGAGTTGCCGGTTCGTTCGTATTTCAGGCTTCGGTCCTGGCGCTGGCGTGTCTGCTGACCCTGCCACTTTCCTCAGCAATTTCAAGGCGAAAAGCGTCGATACAATCTGCGAACAAGCTCACGGCGGGCTTACGCTACATCCACGACAATCCGTTGATGTTGAGCCTGATTCTGATCGGGGCATTTCCGATGTTGTTTGCCTTCCCGTACTTGACATTACTACCGATCTTTGCGCGCGACATTCTCCAGATCGGGCCAGATGGTCTCGGTATCTTGATGACCGCGAGTGGCATCGGAGCTGTCAGCGGTGGATTGCTCACTTCAGTGATAGCCGATCGAATACAGCGTCTGGGCCTGTTCATTATCCTGGGCATGGCTGGCTACAGCGTTATTCTCACCTCATTTGCATTTGCTAACTGGACCCTCGCTGCGCTGATGCTGCTCGCGCTTTCAAGCGCCACCAGTTCGCTTTGCCTGTCATTGACCCACACCTTGATCCAGACCCACGTCGAGGACGACGTTCGTGGTCGAGTCACCGGTGTCATGATGCTCACTACAGGACTGTTTTCCATCGGTGCGCTGCCGATGGGCATGGTTGCGAGTTATTTCGGGGCACAGGTTGCCGTCGGTCTTGGGGCAGCAATTTCGGCATGTTGCGTTCTCCTTGTCGGACTGAAATCTACGGAATTGCGGGCGATCTAGTCGAGTCTGACAGGTGGATCCTGTCGATGCCATGGAGCGGAATGCGTCCAGTTTCCTTTTCTGCGACGTAATATCAAGTAGGTTGACACCAGATAATGCGATGATCGCCTGCCTGGCAGGAGATCAATTTCTTCCGTTTGGTCAATTTTTCCAAACGGATACCGGGTTCTACACGTATTGGGGAAGGAGGACAGCTATCCGCTTGCAGTAGTTCAGACAGCTGTCTGGGGGTGTGCTGTCTTTTGAAGTCTGTAGACAAATACATCGCCTGCCCGACATCGAATTTCATGCCGGGTAGGAGCATTCTCAACAAGGAGAACACATGTCTGAACATGTCCACAAAGGATTAGACGAACTTCGCGAAAGCATCCTCTCCGGTGACATGAGCCGCCGGCAGGTCCTCAAGCGAGCAGTCGCATTGGGGCTCAGCGCTCCGACAATCGCCGTCCTGCTGGCAGCCTGTGGTGGCGACGACGATGACGACGCCACCGCAACGGAAGATAGCGGCAGCGGTCAGGAAGCAACCGAAGTAGCTACCGAAGCCGAAGGCGACGCCACGGAAATGGCGACTGAGGATGTGGGTGAGACTACCGAAGCTGCCACCGAAGCGGAAGAAGATGCGACAGAGATGGCAACCGAAGCCGAAGGCGAAGCTACCACTGAAACAGGTAGCGCCGGTGGTGGAGGTCGCTTGAACATCCTGAACTGGCAGGCGGCTTCCATCCTGAATCCCCACCTGGCTCAGGGAGGCAAAGACTTCGATGCATCCAGAATCTATGCCGAACCCCTGGCGGATTTCGACGGCGAAGGCAACCTCGTTCCGTTCCTGGCAACCGAAATTCCGTCTTTTGAGAACGGTTTGCTTGCTGCTGACGGCACCAGTGTCACCTGGACGCTCAAAGAAGGTGTTACCTGGCACGATGGCACTCCATTCACCGCTTCCGACTGTGTCTTCACCTGGCAGCTGGTCGTTGATCCCGAAGCTGCAACGACGACCAAATCGCAGTTTGAAGCGGTCGAATCGATGGAAGCCATTGACGACTACACCTTGTTAATCACCTTTAATGCCCCGACGCCAGCATGGTTCGATCCGTTCACCTCGGCTCAAAGCCTCGTCGTACCACAACACCTGCTGGAAGATTGGACCGGAGCGAAGCTGAACGATGCGCCGTTCAATCTCGCGCCAGTCGGCACCGGTCCGTACAAAGTGACTGAATTCAAACCTCAGGACACTGTCCTCTACGACCGCAACGAGAGCTACCATGTTGCAGGTCTTCCATTCTTTGACACCGCGGAATACAAAGGTGGCGGAGATGCCACCAGCGCAGCCCGGGCTGTTCTGGAAACCGGCGACGTTGATTACGCCGAGAACCTGCAAGTCGAAGCGCAGATCCTGCTTCAGATGGAAGCGACCGGCATTGGTCGCATCATTACCAGTGACGGCAACAGCGTCGAGCGCATTCTGTTAAATCGCACCGATCCGAACATCGAGATAGACGGCGAACGTTCACATCTCTCAACTCAGCATCCTGCGCTCAGCGAGCTGGAGTTTCGCCAGGCGTTGACCTACCTGACCGATCGAGAAACGATCGCCACCCAGCTGTATGGACCAGCCGGCAAGGCAACATCGAATATCTTGCCCGGACCGCCTCGATTCGATTCCCCGAATACCAGCTTCGAATTCAACATCGAGAAGGCTGCTGAAATGCTCGATGCAGCCGGCTGGGAACTGGTAGATGGCGTCCGAACAAAAGGGGACTACTCGGTTAGCTTCCTCTACCAGACCTCTACGAACTCGGTTCGCCAGAAAACGCAGGAGATCGTGAAACAGGCGTTCGAAGAAGTAGGCTTGCCGGTTGAGCTCAAAGCAGTGGACGCCGGCGTTTTCTTCTCATCAGATCCCGGCAATCCCGATACCTACACCCACTTCTACGCGGATATCGAGATGTTCACGAACAACGGAACGGTGTATCCGGTTCGTTTGATGGGCTTTTACAAGTCCAATGTTCCCGAGGAAGACATTCCGACGATGGCGAACGAATGGTCCGGCCGGAACATCAATCGCTTTATCGGAACCCCGGCAGCGGATGAATACAACGAACTCTGGCTGGCTGCCAACACCGAGCTTGACGCGGAAGCCCAGAATGAATTATTCATCGGCATGAATGACATACTCGTCAACGACGTGGTTGAAATTCCGTTGATTCATCGGACCTCGACAACTGCTGGAGCGAACAACAAACTCCAGGGCATCAAACCAACGGCCTGGGTGAGCGAATTCTGGGACGTCCGCGATTGGTACAAAGAGGAATAGCCCGAGTTCAGTTATTGAACCTGGTTTTCAGTCTGGAGGGGTGGACGTTGAGTTCACCCTTCTTCACGCCTGACACAGATATAGTTGAATAGCCCCGGGATTGCTTTTGGCTTCATCCTTCCATGTTTGTCCCTGCATGTGTTGTGGTATTCAGCTTTGTACAGAAGAGTTGGATCGCCAAGTTCCGTCGTAGACGTTGGCATCGTGCTCTCCTCGAGCGATTTCTGATTCATTTTTCAGGAGAATTCGAATTTCTCCTCCTCATATAGCCGCGCATGCATTTGACAGCTACTCGACTGACCTTATCGCAATCGATGAGTATCTTGATTCGCCTCACCTATCGCTTGTATATTAAAAACATCACTGAGATCAGGATTACCTTCGACTTGCGCATGCATCCAGAAGGGTCTTACTTTGCGTACTATTAGCAGGTCTGTTAGTATGACTTAACAATTTACCCATGCGCATGTTTGCACCAGAATGTGTATGTATTTTTCGGTCAGCAATGGCGGTAGCGGGAACCTTTGAATCAACCAGGAAGGAGAACTGACACCAGATCGTATTACTAACCCGGCAGCCTGAATTGTGTTGTCGAGGGGGAGAAGTCAGTGCTCTGTTTCTACAACAGGGGAATTAATCGGTGAGCATAGCTCACAGTTTGGGAGAAAAATATGTCCGAACATTCAGGACTCGATGATCTTCGAGAACAAGTTTTGGCCGGGAGCCTGAGCCGACGTTCAGTTCTCAAGCGTGGAATTGCGCTCGGTCTTAGCGCACCGGTGATTGCCGCTCTGCTGGCTGCCTGTGGCGGTGACGATGATGATGACGACGCTACCTCGACTGAAGACGATGGAAGTGGCCAGGAAGCTACCGAAGTAGCCACGGAAGCTGAAGGCGACGCCACGGAAATGGCGACCGAGGCTGAAGGCGACGCCACGGAAATGGCGACTGAGGCTGAAGGCGACGCCACTGAAGAAATGAGCGAAGGCGGAATGGGTCGCGGCGCAGGCGATCAGATCCGCATCCTTTACTGGCAGGCGCCGACCATTCTCAACCCACACTTCGCGCAGGGCGACAAGGACTCGAGCGCGGCAGCGCCAGTCATCGAACCGTTGCTCCAGACCGACAAAGACGGTGTTTTGATTCCAGCCCTGGCGGCTGAAGTCCCAAGCCTGGAGAATGGCGGCGTCGCTGCGGATGGTATGAGCGTTACTTACACCTTGAAGGAAGGCGTAGTCTGGTCGGATGGCGAACCATTCACCGCCGAAGACGTGCGCTTCACCTGGGAATACATTGTTGATCCAGATTCCAGCACTACATCAATCGCAACCTACTTGCCGATTGAGGATGTTGAAGTCGTCGATGATCTTACGGTGACCATTCACTTCACCGATCCAACCCCAGGTTGGTTTGCTCCATTCGTAACCGGTTACGGCGGAGGTGTTCTACCAAAACACCTGCTCGAAAACGACATCGGCGCTACTGCTAGAGATTCTGAATTCAATCTGAATCCGGTCGGAACAGGTCCGTACATCGTTACCGACTTCAAACCCGGCGATGTAGTTACCTATGCGATCAACGAGAGCTATCGTGAGCCTGACAAGCCATACTTTAGCAGTGTTGAATTCAAGGGAGGCGGCGATGCCGTTTCCGCCGCACGGGCTGCCATCCTCACCGGAGAAGTTGATTACGCATGGAATCTCCAGGTTGAATCAGCTGTACTGACGGACATGGAAAGCCAGGCTGAGACCGGCCACGTCATTATTCTCCCACCTGTCAATGTCGAGCGGATCTTGATCAACTTTAGTGATCCAAACACCGAGGTCGACGGCCAGTTCTCTCACCTTGGCACACCGCACCCGTTCCTCAGCGAGCTTGAGGTGCGGCAGGCGCTAACCTACCTTTGTGACCGTGACACGATTGCCAACGAACTCTACGGAAAAGCTGGAGAGCCGACATCGAACGTGCTCGTCGCGCCGACTCGTTTTGTTTCTCCGAACACAAGTTATGAATTCAATCCAGACAAGGCTGCTGAGATGCTCGATGCCGCTGGCTGGGTTGAAGATGGTGGACAACGTCAGAAAGACGGCGTCTTGATGGAGATGCTTTACCAGACCTCTACCAACTCGGTTCGGCAGAAGACGCAGGAGATCATCAAGCAGGCTTCTGAGTCAATTGGCATACCGATCGAAATCAAAGCGATCGACGCCGGGGTCTTCTTCTCATCTGATGCCGGTAACCCTGATACATGGGCTCACTTCTACTCCGACATTCAGATGTTCACGAATGGACCGTCCAGCACCTATCCGATCGCGTACTGCTCCAACTACAAGTCGGATGACATTCCACTTGACATCGCTCAGAAGGAAAACGACTGGTCTGGCAGCAACGCCTACCGATGGGTAAATGACGACTACAACGCCTTGTACCTGCAGGCGTTGACGGAGATGGATCCGGACGCCCAGGTGCCTCTCTTCATCGGCATGAACGACATGATCGTCAACGAGGTCGTTGAGATCCCGTTGGTTCAGCGACCGGCTGTTTCAGCAATCAACGACAAGCTGATGGGCAACGATGGTTCGCCATGGACGCCTGAGACCTTCGATATTGCTAACTGGTACTTCGAAGAAGAGTAAACAAAGCTGAATAACCTTCAGCTGGGCCGGGAGTGCAATTGCACTCCCGGTTTTTTTACCTCTTCGAGTTTAAAGTTAACCGAATGTCACCGGCTTGCGAAGGTCTGGATAACTTCGTTTACTGTGTGAAAGTCCCATCGAGATCAGCGATTCAGTTAGCCAGATTGCTGCTTTTCCCGGGTCGATCACGACCACTCCAGGGTATGAAGTGGAGATCGATGTTGCTACTTCATCGACCTGCGACGTCATTGCCATGCACCCAAAACAGAGAGCGTCAGCGCCTTCCTCGACTGCTACTCCGGCAGCGTTGGTTAACGCCTGAAATGCGGCATCGGTGCCAAAGTCAAGCACCGGAACGCCGGCTGAGTACACGCCAGTGCAACGTGTTTCCAGACCAAGCTCTCTGACTTGCCGTTTCGCCAGCTCGATGACCTGTGGCAGCTGGACGAGGAGTCCGAAACGTCGCGCCAGAGCAGCCGCCAGATAGATTGATGCCATGCCCGGTCCGATGACTGGAATGGTAACCAGTTCTCGTGCAGCCTCGAGTGACGGATCATGTCCACCCCAAATGATGATTCCGTCTGCTCCGGAACGTTCACTCTCTATGCACCGCTGCAGGATTCCGGGCGCGGTAAGTTCCAGCTCAGTTTGCGATTCGACTGAAGCTGGTCCGTCAGGCGAAACAACCAGCTTGATTTCTGTGCCAGGTGAAGCGAGACAACTGATCGAATTTTGCCGGTCCGCGAGTGCTTGCTGATCACGACCAGAGATAACAACGACGACATCGATTCTCATTTGGTCTCTCCTTCTCAATCAATTCAATCTGCCCACCAGTGGCTGCGTTTAGAGCAATCTACTCGTTGTAAACGCGAATGGTCTATGATGCATCAAAGTGAACGCAGTCTTCCGGCTGTTGAACGATCAAAGGATAGCCGGTTCTGAAAGAACGGGAGTTGCGAGATGCGAGTGCTGATCTCGCCCAGAATGCAAAATATCTGGGTTGACATCACCGACGAACAAATCACGGAGATGAAGGACGCCGGAGCGACTGAAATCATCGTAGTGACCAATCGGGAAGAAGAGATCGACGCCATCCGGTCTGCAGATGTCTTCGTTGGCGCGATCGACCCGGAATTGTTCGAACACGCCGGTCAACTCCAGTGGGTCTCATCAGTCTCGGCCGGAGTCGACGGATTCATCTTTCCGGAATTCGTCGAGAGCGACATCCTGCTAACCAGCCAGAAAGGGCTGGTAGGTGAACACCTGGCCGATCATGGGTTCGGTTTGTTATTAAGCCTGACACGGAGTATTGCCTGGGCGGCTCGTCAACGATCCTGGGAAAATCGACTTGAAATGCGCGAAGAAAATGTTGAGTTGACCGATTTGACGATGGGTATCGTCGGCTTAGGCGGTACCGGAATTGCCATGGCCGATCGAGCTGCTGCGTTCGGTATGTCCTGCCTGGCGGTAGATCCGGAGGAGGTTAAACCCCATCCCGCGGTGCGAGAAGTGTTTTCTCCAGATCAGATCGTCGAGATGGCAACGCAATCCAACGTTCTGGCGGTCTGTTGCCCGCGAACCCCGGAGACGATCGACCTGGTAGACCGGGATGTCCTGTTCGCCATGCCGCAGGGAAGTTACATCGTCAACGTTACCCGTGGCGGTGTCATCAATGAACCTGCGCTCATCGAGGCGATTGAATCAGGGCAGATCGCCGGGGCAGGGCTTGACGTTGCCAGTCAAGAACCACTTCCGGCGGATAGTCCGTTGTGGAGCTATGACAACATCGTCATTACTCCCCACACCGCCGGGGCAAGCCAGTATCGCGCCAGCCGGGCTCACCAGAGACTGTGCAGAAACATCTCCAACTTTGCCAGCGGCAAACCACTGGAAGGGTTGGTTGACAAGCACAAAGGTTATTAGATGGCTGATGGTAGTCATTTTCGAGACCAGGTTCTGGTGAAATACGGGTTCACCCGGGATGCCTCAGAACTCCTGAAATCCATCCCGCTGGAAATAGATTCCCCGGAAACTGATCGTGGAGGCGGATTCTGGTATCCAAACCAACGGCGTATTTTCCTGTATGGCGCCCAGGATGAAGCTTGTTTGCACGAGCTTGCCCACGCCTGGGCGGATGAGTCCGGTTTCTACACCGAACCGCATCCAGAAGATCCGTCACGCAACGCCAGACACTATTTCCTCAGGGAAGATGTACGGCTTGGAGCAGATGAAACTGACGTCGCCTACCGGCGGGTCGCCTTTCTCTGCTGGGAATACACCTACGGCAACCCGATGACCGGGTTTGAAGGCATGAGAGAAGCCGACTGGGAACGGTTCGCCGGACTGGCGTCAGGTGTCATGGGTGATATCAGCTTGATGCCACCGTACATTCGCCGCTGGTATACAGATCTGTTCACCGGAAATCCAATGATTCCGGGTCCTGCCGAATTACCTGGCTGGGCGCCGACGGACTGGAGACCGGGCATGTTGCCTCGCAGCGAGTTGACCCTTGGTGAGGTAGTCTGGGAACGACTGTATACCTTCTACAGGAGGTGGCGTGGTTAGGTTGGGCCTAGCTCGGGTAACGGTCGGCGGCATCTCCGAAAGCAGTACCCGACACCGCTGGTCCGTAGGCATCCATCCATTCAGCAGCCTGCTGCTTTGACACGCGTATGAATCTTGCTTCTGCTTTCGCGATGATCGAGCCTGTGCGCTGGTTCTGAAGTTCAGCTTCCGCTTCGAAGACGCGTTTGCGTGCTTGTGTAACCCGGCCAATCACCCGCAATGGTTCACCGACCGATGCAGGATTGCGAAAAGTCACTGTCATTCGTGCAGTGACGCCAATGTCTCCCCGGTAGGTGATTGCCCAGCTCATTGCTTCGTCCAGAATAGTGGAGAGAATGCCGCCGTGGGTCATGCCAAGGTAGCCTTCATACTCCCGGCCAGGTGTAAAGTCGGCCCAGATACTTTCATCTTCGAGCGGTCGAAATCGGAGCTTGAGGCCGATCGGGTTGAGATTTCCGCATCCAAAGCAGTAGTGTTCTACCGTCGAGTCGTTGATGATCGGTTGGTCAAGATCGAATTTCACCACTCTTCACCTTCATCATCTTTGCCAATTGTGCGGACATGAAGCAGATTCGTTCTGCCGCTGACCCGGTAAATTGGAAGACTACCGACGAATAGCACGTCGCTTCCCGGGGTGATGAGATTTTTCTCAAGTAAATACGCGGTCGATTCATCGAGCAACTCTTCAAGGTTGTCGTTGAGTGGGCGTACCAGGGGCGTGACACCCCAGTATAAGGACAACTGACGCGCAACAAATGGTTCGGTTGTGATAGCGATGACTGGCGCGCCCGGTCTGCTTCTCGCTACCAGCAAAGCGCTTGCGCCGCTCATCGTGAACACAACGATCATCTCAACCGGTGTGGTGTCCGACAGCGCCTGAGCTGCCCTGCCAAGTGCGGCGACTGTCGCATTCGCGGCGTTCTCCGTCGGGTCCGCTTGCCGGATACCCCGTGGCCGGATCGGACCGTCCTTTTCGGCTTCCCGAACGATTCTGTCCATCATTCTGACAGCAGCGAACGGATGCCGCCCGGTGGCTGTCTCAGCGCTCAGCATAACAGCGTCCGAGCCATCATAAACGGCATTGGCGACATCGCTGGTTTCGGCACGAGTCGGCACCGGCTGCATAATCATCGATTCGAGCATCTGAGTGGCGGTGATTACCGGAGTGCCAAGGAGGTTACAAAGTTCAATGATGTCTTTCTGTACTCTCGGAACTTGCTCTGGCGGCAACTGCACCCCGAGATCACCACGAGCAACCATGACAGCGTCGGCAGCCCTTGCGATCGCGTCAATATGATTGAGGGCATATGGTCGCTCGATCTTAGCGACGATACCTGGATTTCCGCCGAATTTTCTGGCGACATCCCGGGCTGTTTCCACATCCGCCGCCGTGCTGATAAACGAGAGACCGATGTATTCGACATCGTGTTCGGCGGCAAACTGAATATCAGCCTTGTCGTACTCGGTCACTGCCGCATCCTGGAGCTGGACATTCGGCAAGGTAACTCCCTGACCGCTTGCAAGCGGACCTCCTCGCCCAACCGAGCAAATCATGCAGTCTTCGTTAATATCCTCGACGAAGAGTTCAATAAGACCATCGGCAAGTAAAACCCGCTCGCCTGGATACATGACATTGAGAAGATTCGGGTAGTTGACGCTCAGCTGACCGTCCATGGTTGGAGTGGAACCCGGGTAGACATGAACTTGAGATCCTCTTGCCAGAAACACAGCATCGTCACCTGCGAGTGGACCGGTACGAAGTTTGAGCCCGCGAAGATCCATGAGAACAGGTATGTATTTGTCCCGTTCGTCCGCGGCTGCCCGTAGATCTCGAATAAATGTTGCCCGTTCTTCCAGGGTGCCGTGCGCGCAGTTGATCCGGGCGACGTCGATGCCGGAGTCAATCAACTGGCCGAGACGTTCCTGACCGCCAACCGCTGGACCAAGTGTTGCAATGATCTTGACGCTTCGCATCAGTTCGACGCGGTGAGGTATGGAATGACTGGCGGAAGCAACTGCTGTTTCGATAATACTGGCCATAGTTTCCTGCCTGTTTGTCAGATTCTGAGGTCGAAAACATCAATGATGCCCAATGCTGAAGGAAATCTCCGAACAGTGCTGGTCCTCTAAGCCTACCAGTGATAGACATAGATTTACGCTAGCCTTAGAGTACGTATGTTGTGGCTCTGGCGGACGTATTTTCTGTCACAATTAATCAGTTAACTTTTTTACAGGATCAGGTTGTTTATGGAACTTATGACAGACGAGGACCTGGACTATATCTATGTCTTGATCCCAAATCCTGACTCGGGTGAAAGGGATCTGATGACGGTGAGAGAGTGTACCGATCAGCAGTTTCGCTGGTGGATAACAGGCATGGGAAACCACTACGGCGTTCAAATGTTGCCATCGCTTGGAAGAATCGGCATGGAAACCCGGCTTGGCATGATCAACCGGCTCATTCGAAACGGAGTCAAAATTCACAAGCTGGCGAAAGACAGGCAGCTTGAGGCCTGAAGTTCGATGTGCGGGATGCTCAATATTTACCTACATTTAATTCACCCAGCATAGGATTGAACGATAGTATCGCTTGCGATCTTTGCGATCGAAGCTGTCTTGCATAGTTAGCCAGGAAACAACCGTCAATTAGCAATTGACCCTCATCAGGAGCCAATCGTGCGAATAGCATTACTTTTAGCGTTGAGCATGTTTTTTGTTACCGCCTGTTCAGCCGGATATACCAGTGTCGGAACTCCAACGCCGCAGTCCGGCCAGATTGCCACTGCAACTCAGACTCCGAGTCAAGCTACCCCCGGTCCATCAGATTCAGTGTCTCCGACTTCGCCTACCGGAGAATCGACACCAACCCCGGAGATGACAGCGCCGCCAGCAACGCCAGTTCCACAATTGCCGACAACGCCACCGTCGACCCAAGGTCCTGACACCGACACATTGCGGCAGGAGATCGAACAAATAGAGCGAGAGGTCGTGGAAATCCGGCAGCTCGATCTGCTGACCGATCTCGATGAGCAAATCATCTCTCGTGAACAGCTGCGAGACAACCTCGAAGTCTTGCTGGAAGAGGAGTACTCACGCGATCAGGCTGAGATCGACATTCTTTCCTACTGGCTACTACGCCTGGTCGATAATCCAGACCTCGATCTCTATCAGTTGCAGCTTGATCTTCTTTCTGAGCAAGTTGCCGGATACTATGATCCAGAAACAGACGAGCTTTATCTGATAAGCGACAACCAGGAAATGTCCGCAAATGACAAGGTGACGATGGCACACGAAATCGTCCACGGTCTACAGGATCAACACTTTGACCTTGTGGCACTAGATGCCATGACTGAGAACGCAGACCAGTCGGCTGCGTTGACCGCCCTCATTGAAGGTGACGCAACGTTGTCCATGACGGATTACCTGTTCAGCTACCTCTCCGAAGAGGAGCTGCTGGAGATTCTGATGGAATCGGTAGATCCTTCATTTAGTACCGATGTTTTGGATAACGCACCCCGGTACATCAGCGATGGTCTGATTTTCAGCTACGACAGCGGTCAGGTATTTGCGGACGCGCTCAACCGATCAAATGGCAAGATAGCCATCGATCAGGCATTTGCAGACCCGCCGCTCTCTACCGAACAGATCCTGCATCCCGAAAAATATTTGAGTGAGAACAGAGACAACCCGATTGACGTCACCTTGCCAGATTTAACCGCCCGGTTGGGTTCCGACTGGGATCTCACCTACAGCGACACGCTGGGTGAGTGGGACTTCATGATCATGCTGGAAGAGAACAACGCTTCCAATGCGCGATCAGGGTACGAGGGCTGGGGAGGATCAAGATTTGATCTTTATGAATCCGGAGATGAAGCGGTTGTCGTCCTCGAAACACGCTGGGATTCTGAGGAAGACGCACAGGAGTTTCTCGACGCATACCTTTCGACGATCTCTGGCGACGCAACCACCGATCAGGTGTACAGCATTGATGGGATGTTCGTTAGCGTGATAGCGGCTGGAGATAGCGTGTCGATCGTTAGCGGTACATCGGAGCAGACGGTAGCTGAAGTAGTTGGATTTCTCTCGTGACTTTGCTTCTTGCTCCACAGAACCGCCTCAGGTAATTGACGGCGGGAGAGGATAAATAGTACCCTCACCGGCGGCGTAGCAGACGTGCACTCGGGGGCATCGTGAAGACTCGAAATTTGTTCTCGTCGGATCAATTCAGGCACAGGAGCGGTTGACGCTACCAACCCGTGAGGTTGGCATACCCTGCATGCTTGTAGTTGCTGACATGAACGAATGAGAGTACGAAATGTCCACACCTATTAACTGCACCAAAGCGGTGCTTGCCTACTCAGGCGGTCTTGATACCTCAATCATTATTCCCTGGTTGAAGACAAACTACCGATGCGAGGTGGTCGCTTTTTCAGCCGACGTCGGGCAAAACGAAGAACTTGACGGCCTGGAAGAAAAAGCGATCAGAAGCGGCGCATCGAAGCTGATCGTCCAGGACCTCAAGGAAGAGTTCTTAACCGGTTATGCATTCCCGACTTTGCGTGCCGGCGCGCTCTACGAGCGAAAATACCTCCTGGGAACCAGTTTCGCGCGACCAGTTATCGCCAGCCACCAGGTCGCTGTCGCCAAAGCAGAAGGCGCGGACGCCCTGTCACACGGTTGTACCGGGAAGGGTAACGATCAGGTTCGATTCGAGCTGACGTATCAGGCACTAGCTCCGGAGATGGCGATCATCGCGCCGTGGCGTGAGTGGAATATCACCTCACGTGAAGATGCGCTTGAGTACGCCGCTGAACATCTCATCCCGGTAACCGCGTCGAAGGAAAACATTTATAGCCGGGACCGGAACCTCTGGCATTACTCCCATGAAGGTGGCCAGCTCGAAGATCCCTGGCTCAGCCCGCCTGACACGCTCTACGGAATTACAAGCCATATCGAAGATGCGCCAGACACCCCGGTGGAGATTACCCTGACCTTTGCGGAAGGCTGGCCGGTTGCCATCGACGGACAGGAGCTCTCGCCAATCGAGCTGGTTGAGCATCTCAATAAGCTTGGCGGGATCCACGGAATCGGACGCATCGATCTGGTCGAAAACCGACTGGTCGGAATGAAAAGCCGCGGTATCTACGAGCAACCTGCCGCGACGATCCTGTCGACTGCGCACAAAGAGCTTGAATCGCTGACGCTGGATCGCCAGACGTTGCATTACAAAGACCTGGTCGCACAAAGATATGCGGAGATCGTTTACGACGGTCTCTGGTTCACACCGCTGCGCGAAGCGCTCGATGCTTTTGTCGATGTCACACAGAAAACCAATAGTGGTGATGTTCGGCTGAAACTCTACAAAGGAAACTGCATCGTTACCGGCCGCAGATCTCCTCATTCGCTCTATTCGGAAGATATTGCGACCTTTGGCGCAAGTCAGCAGTACAACCAGGCTGACGCCGAAGGGTTCATCAAACTGTTCGGACTCCCGCTCAAAGTGTCCGCGCTCAGCAAAGATAGCTCCGTGTTGAACGACTAGTCTGGCAATCTGTAGCGTCGGTCAAGCAGATCAAGATCGTATGGGCGAGGAACTTCCTCGCCTATGCCCTTTTGCTGAATTAGACCGTCGTACCGGACCTCGAAGATCAATCCATCAGAAAGCAGAGCATCCACATGGATGAGAATACGTTCCTGAGGTTCATTTTCCGGGAGAATACGCTCAGCCAACTCCCGTGCTGTAAGCCCGGCATTCTCAGAAAGCAGTATTCGCACGATCTGACCACGGAAATACCGGCTGGTCGTCTCAAACTTTGGAGACACGGTATTGCTTTTCCGGGCAACTCTGTCAGCCAATGCAAGTTCGATATCCGGTCTCGCAGCACAATCTGCCTGCAGCGGGCAGCTTGTACAGTCCACCTGCCTGGACCTGCAAATCAGTGCGCCAAGTTCTATCAGCGACTGATTCCAGATATAGCCCTGGCGAGGAGGGACAAGTTCAACAGCTAGTTCTGCGATTTCCCGATTGTTCAATCGTTGTTCTGGGAAATCTGGCCCTTCGCTGACACGGTGCAAGACGCGCTTGATGTTGGTGTCTACGAATCCAACGTCCTGCTCGAATGCGAAACAGGCGATAGCGCCTGCTGTATACGGTCCAATTCCGGGAAGTGTTTGTAAAACATCTACCTGGCATGGAAATTTTCCGCTGTGTTCGTCAACGATGGTCCGGCAAGCCTGCTGGAGATTTAACGCCCTCCTGTTGTATCCCAGGCCAGACCAGGCCCGGAGAACTTCACTGGTCGGCGCATCAGCAAGCGCATCTATTGTTGGGAACCTTCCAAGAAAAGCGTTGTATTTTGGGATAACACGATCAACCTGCGTCTGCTGTAACATGACTTCTGAGACCAGGATCTTGTACGGATCCCGCGTCTTTCGCCATGGAAGGTCGCGGTGGTGTTCCGAGTACCACGACATCAGCTTTTTCTGTGCAGCTTTCGTGAACATGTTCTGCTTTCAAAATTCGTTGCGTATTCATTTCTAAGAACTTATGATGCCTCTATTGTCAATGAAAGGCATTCTTGATGGGAAGTAACGACAGACTGCGAGTTGGGTTAATCGGCGCGGGAACGATCGCCTTTAGCGCGCATCTGCCAGCAATTCAAACGCTCCGAAATTCAATAGAACTGGTAGCAGTTGCGGATATTCGAGAAGAAAACGCCGAAAAAGCTGCCAGGGATTTTGGCGCATCAGCATGGTATTCAGACTACCGGCAACTACTGGAACGAGACGATCTGGATTTCGTTGATATCTGTACTCCAGAGTTTCTCCATGCCGAGCAAACGACGGCTGCGGCTGAAGCAGGATTGCATGTGCTCTGTGAAAAGCCGATGGCGCCAAGCCTGGCCGACGCCGACGAAATGCTAGACGCTTGCAAACGCAACAATGTCTGGCTGATGATCGCTCATTCCCGCCGGTTCACGCCAAGGTACCAGCGCATCAGAGAAGCGATCGATCGTGGAGAAATTGGCGAAGTCCGGTATGTCAGAGAAAACGAACGCCGGCCGGTTGCAATGTACGATCAACTGGATGTCGCCACTAGCTACTGGGAACCCGAAGGGGGCGTTCCCTGGATCGCAATGGCTGAATTCACTCATGGAGCGGCAATGACCAACGCCATTCATGAAACCGATCTGGCACGCTGGTTTGTAGGCAGGCAACCGACATCGATATTTGCCGAAGCACGCAAAACTGACGATAGTTTCGCTACTCCAAACATGCTGAGTTACACCGTCACCTTTGAGAACGGGGCGGTTGCAGCCAGCGAAATCGTGAATCAACTGCCGCGAGGCTATCAGTACTTTCATCTGATGGAGGTGATCGGCACCGAAGGCCGTATCCGAGCTGGCGACCAGGACATGCAGTTGTTGACCGCTGCCGGAATACATGGACTCAATCAGCCAGCCAACATGCATGTGTTGTTGCACGTCGATCAGGCTTACGTCAATGAGATTGCAACGTTCGCACGGGCAATCCGTAGCGGACAACCACCTGAACTTAGCCCGCACGAAGCCCGGGACGCCGTTGAACTGTCTGTCGCTGCCGTTCTATCAAGTCAACGAGGTCTACCAGTGACGCTACCGCTGCCGGAAGGAGTGGATTTGCATGTCAGCTCGTAGTCAACTCACCGTCATTGGTTCGGATCCACTGGCTGAGGCAATCCGAAATCTCGCTCACCCACCAGAGCTGGCCGAGCCAAGAACGCTCGTTACATCCGGAACATCGGTCCCAGACGGAGCAGTTGCTACCGGCATGGCAATGTTGTCTCCGGATGCCGTTGATCTCCTTCCGGAATATCTCTCTTTCAATGTCATGAGCGAAGTGCGAGAACTGGTAGCGTCTAGAGAGTGCGGCACGATTTATGGAGGCTACGCTTCACATCGCGTTGAAAGCCTTACAACGCGAGAGGAACTCAGCGAATTCGGATTGCTTCCAGTACTGAGCGTGATGCTGGCCCTCTTTCCAGGACCGGTGGAACGGGTCTGGGCGACGACGGCAAACATACTCAGTTCCGCTGAACCAGATGCCTGGTTCGTCCATATTCGATTCGCCGATGATCGATTGGTAACGATCGAAGTGCTGGCAGTGAACGATCTCAATACCGGAGATGAATTGCTGGTCGAAATCACCGGTTCAGAAAAAGTGCTCCGGGTTGAACCAATGCGGCAATCTGTCTGGGTTGAGCGCTGGAATGAGCCATCGATTCGACGTCTCTGGTGGGAAATCCCGGCCGAGCGACTTGTCGGACTGCTCGCGAACGACAGCGTTGTCTCGGGAGATGGACCACGGCTACGCCAGATCTGGGATGCGGTCATTCAGTCAAGCAATTCCGGGATGCCGGTCACGTTTACTGAGACCGGTTAGACCTGCTAGTTAGAACGTCTTGAATCAGCCCAATAGTCCGTTGAAACAGACCGCTTTCCGAACTGTCCAGCCAGAATACGTCTTCGAACTTCCTGAACCAGGTCTCTTGATGGCGCACGTACCGGTGGGTGGCGAAGCTGGTCAACTCGATGGCTTCCTCGACATCCAGTTTGCCGAGAATGACATCCCTGGCTTCCCGGTAGCCGATGGCGCTCATTGACGGAAGTGATGGTTCAACGTCTAGAAGTTCTCTCGCCTCATCAAGGATTCCGTGGGTGAACATCCAGTTCACACGCCGGTCAATACGCTGGTACAGCCGGTCTCGATCCTGGAACAAACCCAGTCGCAACATATCATAGGGAGGCGGCTGCTTTCCCTCAAGTTCGCTGAGCGGCTCACCGGTCGCTTCAAACACCTCAATTGCCCGAATTACACGACGTTTGTTATTCGGATCAATTCTGGAGGCAGATACCGGGTCGACAGCTTGCAATCTTTCATGCAAAATATCGCCATTTTCAAGCTCCAATCTGGCGCGCAGCTCTTCGTTTGGAGCTACCCTCGGAACTCGCCAGCCTTCGATGAGCGCGCGAAAGTAGAGCGGCGTACCACCTACGACGAACGGCAGTTTATCCCGCTCCTGGATTTCTGAGATGAGTTTTCTGGCGGCATCGAGGTATTGAGCGAGTGAAAAGGATTCAGCAGGCTCGACGATGTCGACCAGATGATGCGGCACGGAAGCAAGCTCATCAACAGTAGGTTTCGCTGTGCCGATATTCATGCCCCGGTAGAGATATTTTGAATCAGCGCTGATGATTTCAAGGTCGAAGTGCTGAGCCAGTCTCAACGCCAACCCGGATTTTCCGGTTGCAGTCGGCCCAAATATGAAGACTACCGGTGATGACGCCCGCCTGGCTGGCATATTGTACGTACACCCCATCATTGCTAGACTTGGTTTCTGCGAGTT
>CAZNYB010000011.1:0-62681 GCA_964577155.1 uncultured Thermomicrobiales bacterium
GGGAGAGATCGGGCATTGCCGCTTTCCGGAGCTGGGCTCTGGCTTGCTGGAGGAGCAATCATCGTGCTCGTGTTGATTGCCGGAACGGCGGCTATGTTTGGCGGTGGTATGTTCTTAGGCGGTGACGATCCGACATCAACGCCAACTTCAGGAGTCCAAACACCAGGATCCGGCACACAGATTCCTCCGATCGCCACAGAATCCACCGAAGCACCAGAAGGCTCAACAGCGACGACAACCTCCACACCGACAGGGACGTCGACTGCAACCGCCACTACAACTTCGACGGCGACGCCGACGCCAACACCTACTCGAACTCGCACACCGACCCCAACAGCCACAAATACGCCGGTGCCGCCGACAGCAACGAACACTCCGGTGCCACCGACAAACACACCTGTCCCGCCACCGCCAACGAACACACCTGTCCCGCCGCCGCCGCCAACGAACACACCTGTTCCGCCGCCGCCGCCGACCGATACGCCGATCCCACTACCACCAACGCCGACGCCGACACCACCATTTATTACCGGGCCATAGGAATTGAAGGAACATGAACGAATTTGAGGCGAGTCCTGAACGAGATGAACGGCTCGATAACGTTGTTGATTTCTATTTGGTGTCTGAATAGATGAAACTTTCAGCACGAAGCGCTCGGGAGGTCAATTTAATGCCGAGAATGAGCATTGTATCGGCGATCGCCATACTCATCGCCACGTTCGCCAGTGTTGTGATACCGCAAACCACTGTTGCCGATGGATCAGGCTACGATCCTAATTTCAATCTGACCTGGGTAAGAACTGACTATCCGGTCCTGAATCAAAATGCGGTTCGTACCTGGATCTGGGGACCAAAGGCTATAGAAAAACAACGCACTGAAGCATATGTGGATTCGCCAGGCGGAGAAAGAACTGTCGTCTATTTCGACAAATCGCGCATGGAGATCACCAACCCTTCGGGCGATCGCAATTCGATCTGGTTCGTGACGAATGGGTTGCTGGTGGTCGAATTGATGACCGGCAACTTGCAGCTTGGCGACGCTGTATTTGAGCAACACAGCCGGGCAGTTGTGAATGTGGCTGGCGATGCCGACGATCCCAATGGTCCGACCTATACGACGATGTCCCTTGTCCTGAACAATGCGCCTCGATCGGACGGCAGCGTCATAACCGAGCGGATCGATAGAGCTGGCAACCTGACGAATGATCCTTCACTGGCTTCATACAACGTCCAGGCAACGGTCTTTGTCCCGGAAACCAATCACCGGGTCGCAGGGCCATTCTGGAATTTCATGAATTCTAGCGGTGAAATTTTCGACCTGAACGCCAACACCTTTGTGCCGAACGCAAAATTGTTTGAAAGCCCGTTTTTTGCCACCGGATTTCCAATTACCGAAGCATACTGGACCAACGTGCTCGTCGGCGGGCAAAGCAAACTGGTGCTCGTGCAGTGCTTCCAGCGCCGGTGTCTGACGTTCACTCCCTCCAATTCTCCGGAATGGCAAGTTGAAGCTGGGAATGTCGGACTTCACTATCGAGAGTGGCGCTATGTCCAGATTCCTGCCGAAGGTGGCAACGATCCGAATAAACCGATCCCACCGACACCACCAATTCGGGAAGTACTCTACCAGTCGAATATGACTGACTGGGCAACTGGGGTGGTTGAAGGCGGGGAAGCTTCCTATCAGGACAATGCGTACCGTGTTCGTGTAGACAATGATGACTGGCTGGTTTGGTCGCTTCAACCAGGGTTCGACCCAAGCCAACCGAATTTCAATCCATTCGACAATGCCAGTATCAGCATGGAAGTGAGAATGCTGACCAAAGCGCCAACTCTTCAGGACGCTTGTATTCGATTTCGACAGGATCCGAATGACTCGGTTCCCAGATACGTCTTCTGTATCGATCAGGATGGGAAAACTCAAGCCCGCTATGACAACTGGGATAACGATGGCAAGTACGTGCCAGACATCCTGATGGAGAAGCGATTGCGCGCAGGCACCAACGCCGCAACCGACTGGAACCGGCTAACGGTTGTTATGGATGGAAAGGATTTCTGGTTCCTGGTCAACGGCACGCCGGTTGGCAAGGCTGAACATAGCGGCGCTTCTACCGGTATATTCGGGTTGGATGTGACAAAAGGCTATGCGCCAGGCTCTCCAACCGTCTTCGAATTTCGCAATGTTGAGGTTCGTGCTTTAGATTCGACCTCGAATTCCAACGGTGTCCCACCGGCTGGTGAAACGCTGCTACAAAGCTCGCTGTCAGACTGGCCGGTGTTTGACGGGGAAGGCGCCCGGGTATTTTTCACCGGTGGCACTTACCACCTTCAAGTCACGAATCAAAACGTGTTTCTTGACATGCATTCAGCGTCGAGCGATTACGGGGATATCAGCGTCAAAGTTGATACGAGGATGGTCGCAGGCAGCGACGGTGCCACCGAAGGTTGCGTCATTGCACGCGGTGAAGCGATCAACTACTCCCATGCCTATACCCTTTGTATTACCGGTGCTGGAGAAACGTTCGGCATCTATGAAGGCTTTGATGCTGAAGGCGCTTACTTCAATGAAGTGTTGATGGATCAGACTGTACGGGCTGGAACCAAGGCTCCAGGCGAGTGGAATACTTTGGAGATAGTTACAAAAGGCAACAAGGTCTGGTTTCTTGTCAATGGAACCGTGCAGGGCAGCGCCACCCACAATGGACCGGTGCAAGGCACTGTGGGTATCGTCGTGGCGAATTACACCGCCAGCAGCGCGGAATTTGAATTTACAAACTTACTCGTAAGGTCGGTTTAAATATTGACTGGCTGACTTCATCGCCTCTTAGTTGACAGGAATTGCGGACACGCGGTCCCGACCTGTCACGTACAGAACGACGGATGGGATCGAAACATGAAACATGCTCGAATCAGACAACACACCTTCATCAGAACCCTGGCGCTGATCGGTGTTGTGTTTTCATTGCTGATCCCGGCGTTTAGTGCCAGCGCGGTCGCTCCAGATCCGCCGCATTTCGAGCGCACCTGGGCACGGACCGATCGTCCGGTTGCGGAAGGAGCGGCCATCCGCACCTGGCTCTGGGGTCAGGATGCAAATACGGAAGTACTGACCGAAGACTATCGCGAGTCGCCCGGCGGGATCCGAGAGATCCAGTACTTCGACAAGTCGCGTATGGAGATTACCAATCCAAATGGCGATCCGAATAGTATCTGGTTCGTCACCAATGGTCTCCTTGTCGTTGAGCTTACTTCCGGGCGGATGCAAACTGGCGAAAATTCTTTTGTAAACCAGAAACCCGCCGTTGTGAATGTAGCCGGCGATCCGAATGATCCAGACGGTCCAACCTATGTCACCATTGCATCGGTGTTGAATCAACCAGCTGCAGCCGAAGGCTCTCTAGTCACCCAGGTCATCGATCGTGCCGGTAACATTACCGACAACCCGTCACTCAGTAATCAGAATGTCATCGCTGGCAGGTTTGTGCCAGAAACGAATCACACCGTCGCCCAGCCATTCTGGGAATTCATGAACTCAAGCGGGACTGTTTGGGTCGATGGTCAATTTCAGACCCAGAACCTCTTCGAAAATGCCTTCTTCGCCACTGGTTTCCCGATTTCGGAAGCCTACTGGGCAACGGTTCGCGTCGGTGGTGAGGCGAAGTTTGTATTGCTGCAGTGCTTCGAACGTCGTTGCCTGACCTACACACCATCAAATTCTGCCGAATGGCGAGTTGAAGCCGGAAACGTAGGCAGACACTATTACACCTGGCGATACGAGCATTCAGGTGAGGTAGTAACGAAACGCGTTTCGGCGTCTTCGGGAGGTTCGGTATCCCTGGGAAGCGGCGCAGCTGTTGAGTTCCCGCCTGGTGCGCTCAGTGAGGATACCGACGTTACGATTAGAAGCGTCGACGAGCAGCAAGTCCCTCAGTCTCCATTGGGATCCGGAACTGCTGGGCAGGGAATCGATGTAGATATTGGCAACGCGCAGCTGAGCCAGGCCGCCACACTACGAGTGCCGTACAGATCCGGCAGCGTCACCTCTGAAGAGGAAAATCGGCTAGCCCTGTTGCACTACAATGACACTACGAAGATGTGGGAACCACAGCCGATGATGCTAGATAAGAGTTCCAGCCGGATGGTGGCTGAGGTCAATACATTTTCCCTGTATGCGCCGTTTGTTATGCCTGCGGACGACCAGGCAGGCGTCCCAGCTGCCCCGTCTAATCTTGGCGCCGCATCAACCGGACAGGACTCGATCCAGCTCACCTGGCAAGACAATTCCAGCGACGAAGATTCGTTCGATGTTCAGTATTCTGAGGACAACGGGTCTACCTGGGCTCATGTAGGAACTGCCAGTGCGAATGTCACCACTTATAACATCAGCGGATTCAGCGCCGGCACGCACTACTGTTTCAGAGTCAGTGCAACCAACAACAATGGAAGCTCAGGTTGGTCAAACACGGCATGCGCCACGACCGACGGCGGGGGTTCCATTCCGGCAGCTCCATCGGGTTTGTTTGCAAGTCAGTACAATGAAACGACGGCGGAATTAACCTGGTCTGACAATTCCAACAACGAGACGGCGTTCAATGTCTACATGGAAATGGATTTCGCTGAACGGCAGTTCGTTGGTCTGGTCGATTGTAACGGAACACAGCCATGTGAGCTCGGATATGTCATCAATCTGGTGCCAACTTCGCACTACTGTTTCTACGTTACGGCGTACAACGATTATGGCGAATCAGGATTCTCCAATTCCGCTTGCTTGACAATCGAACAGAATGGGACGATCCCGAATGCGCCGACTGGTCTCGAAGCTAGCGCATACGATTCAGCGACGGTAGATCTCTACTGGATTGATCATTCAGACAATGAAGACGGTTTTAACTTCTACATGGAAGAAGATTATGGATCGATTTCGTACGTCGGTTCAGTCAGTTGCGGGTCTGATCAACCTTGTGAGTATGCTCAGATTATCAATCTGCTCTCGAGTACCCACTACTGCTTCTACGTATCAGCCTACAATACTGTAGGGGAATCAATTCTGTCGAACGCAGCCTGTCTGACAACTCCGGGATTTGCAGGAGTAGATCAGCAAGGCAACACATCAGCAATCGTCACAACAGGCTCTGATTAGCGCGCAACAGCTTGCCGTTTTACATTTAATCCATAACGGATGTCTGCCGAACAAGGGTCAGCTGGAATCGACATTTTAGGAAATGAATGGGCTACCTCTCACGGGTATCCAGAGCGCATGGCACATATGGGGGAACGTTGAACGAACAACCTACGGTCCAGGAAGAGTCCTTGCTCAGCTACGATTCGAAGCCCTGGTTAAATTCCTATCCTGCCGGGGTACCGTCCGAGGTCAATATCCCAGATATCACTCTCGTTGACATGCTCAAAGAGACGGTCGCCGCCTATCCGAACAAAACGGCCAGTGTCTTTTTCGGCGGCAAGATGAGTTTTCGATCCCTTGATAGGGAATCCAATAAATTCGCTAACCAACTGATAGCGCTCGGGCTGCAACCCGGACAACCGGTACTGGCTCTTCTGCCAAACGTTCCGCAGTTTCTCATCGCTGCTTATGGCATTCTCAAAGCCGGGGGAATTATCGCGGCACTCAACCCGCTGCTTGTTGAGCGGGAAATACGGCAGCTTGGCGAAGATTCAGGCGCAAAAATTATCATTACCCTCGACAGATTCTGGAATCACGTCGAACCGATTCTCGATAGCGGTGTTCTGGACGTTGCGATAATTACCGGGGTTCAGGATGGCTTGCCCACAATCAAGCGCTTGCTGTACCCGATCAAGTTCCGCAATGAGATCGTCAAAGTTGATCACAATCCATCAAGGGGTCGGTATCAGTACCGGTCGCTTCTTTCTCGAGCCTCAAACACAGCGCCTGACATCGATATATCATCCGAATCAACGGCGATGTTTCAGTACACCGGCGGCACCACCGGTTTGCCGAAAGCAGCGGTGCTAACCCATCGTAATCTGGTAGCTAACTCAATTCAGATACAAGCCTGGATCACCGATATCAAAGTCGGCGAAGAACGCCTAATGGCAATTCTTCCGTTTTTCCATGCTTACGGGGGCACTTTATGTCTGTTTCTGGCGATACGCGTTGCCGCCACAATCGTGATGGTTCCTCGATTTGAGATCAAGGAAGTGATGGAGCAGATCGAAGAATACCAGCCAACGGTGTTGCCCGGAGTCCCAACGCTTTACAATGCCTTGATAAATGCGGCACGAAATGATCCGAAACGCAGGCAGGCACTTCGGTCGATCCGGTATTGTGTGAGCGGCGGCGCACCTCTTCCACCTGAAGTCAAGCGTGAATTTGAAGAAGCAACTGGCGGCCGGCTCGTCGAAGGCTACGGGTTGACCGAAGCGTCGCCGGTAACCCATGTAAATCCGATGGATGGCCGGGCGCGAAATGGAACCATCGGGCTTCCTATACCGAATACCGACGCTGCCATTGTTACCCTGGATACTCGCGAGTCTGTTCTGCCTGGTGAGCGCGGAGAACTGGCGATACGCGGTCCCCAGGTCATGCAGGGGTACTGGGGAAGACCGGAGGAAACCAGGGATGTGCTGTCGTCCGACGGCTGGCTCTACACCGGTGATATTGCGATCATGGACGAAGATGGATTTTTCAGGATTGTTGACCGGCAGAAGGATGTCATCATTACAGCTGGCGAGAACGTCTATCCACGGGAAATTGAAGAAGTGCTCTACGAACACCCTGATATCCACGAGGTGTGTGTTGCGGCGGTTCCCCACCGGGCAGGCGGTCAGGTTGCGAAAGCCTTCATCGTTCTGAATCCAGGAGCAACGCTGACACGCCGCGATGTCCTTCAATACAGCAACGAGCATCTTGCAAAATACAAAGTCCCAAGGTTGATTGAGTTTCGAGATCAATTGCCAAAGTCTGCGGCCGGAAAAATTCTTCGACGGGAATTGCAGGAAGAAGAGCAGCGGAAAATCGAAGAGGCTGCTTCCAGTGATTCTTGATGCTGCGATCCTCTGGTTGCGAATGAGTTCCGGCATGTTGCTTGGATATCCAGGTACCAACGTTTTGAACCAATATCCGCACAGATGCATATTCATGCTATTTTCTTAGACAGGTGTGAGCGCGTAGTTACAGGAGACAGGGCATGAGTGAGGAACCGACGACCGGAGAATTTGAAGCCGCTGAAGCGCCTTCAAAGGATGCCGGGCGAGTCAAACTTGACTACGTACAAGAATATGATCAACAAGGTGCGTTGGGTGATTCAAACCGTGGATTGCAGTTTGTTCTGCTCATCATTGCCGCAATTTTAGCGTTTATTGTCATGGTCGGCGGTATGTATCTGATACTGCCCGGCGTTTTTGAAGCCTGATCCTGGTCGACTGGCAACTAGCAAGGTGAAGGTAGATCTCAGAGAGGGTTTCAATCAATGAATGATCGATTTGCAAAAATCGGTTTATTTATGGCGCGGTTCCGGTGGATTGTGCTTGTACTGTGGTTGGTGATCGTCATCGCATCTGCAGTCCTGCTGGTGCCGAAAGCCAGCTCAGTTACCAAGAGTGGTGGGTTCACCGTTGGCGGTTCCAACTCAGACCAGGCAACGACGATCCTGGAAACAGAATTTAGCAGCACCGGAGGTGACATCGCGGTTGTCGTTTTCCATTCGGATTCTCTCACCGTTGACGATGAAGAGTTTGAACGCAACGTTGTTCTGGCATCCGATGGCATAGAGAAGCACCCGCACGTCGGGGAAGTTCAAACCTACTACAACACCTTTAGCGAGCAGCTCGTCACTCCCAGTCGCAACACCACAATTGCCCTTGTCTCTCTGGAGGGTACTGACGACGAAATTGAGGAAACCATCCCCGAAATTCGTGAACAACTCGAAGGTCTGAGCCTGGATCACTACGTCACCGGTTCTTCAGCTGTTGACTACGATACATTTCTCCAGAGCGAACAAGATCTAAAACGATCAGAGTTTATTACGATCCCGATTGTCGTTATCTTGCTGCTCATCGTGTTCCGAACGGTTATTGCCGCGACAATTCCTCTCATCGTTGGCGTCTCAGCAGTTATATTTGCGTTGTCTATTTTGTATGGAGCCGGTCATCTCCTCGACACCTCAATTTTCGCGCTCAACGTGGCTTCTATGATTGGGCTCGGGCTCGGGATTGACTTCTCGCTCATTGTCGTGAGCCGATTCAGAGAAGAACGCCGGCGTGGGCGTGACCGTGACACCGCGATTGCGGTCACGATGGCAACGGCCGGCCGGTCAATTACCTACTCAGCGATCACCGTTATCCTGTCAATGAGTGTGCTGACCATCATCCTCTATGACCTGATGCTGGTTCGGTCCATTAGTCTGGGCGTCTTGTTTGTTGCTGTTTCCGGGCTAATCGTAGGACTCACTATTTTGCCTGCGCTTCTCGCTCTCCTTGACTATCGTCTGGAATGGCTTCGTATTCTTCCAAAGTCAAAAAACACTGGCGATCATACGTCCGGAATCTGGTACCGGTTTAGCCACGCCATCATGCGACATCCGTGGCCTTACATGACCGCCGGTCTCATTATTCTGCTGATGCTGGCTGCTCCTGCTCGAAACCTTGAGCTGATTGGAGCTTCAACTGGCGCGCTTCCTCCAGATATGGAGTCCGTCGTAGGCGCAGAGCTGCTGGCTGAGGAATATGGCGATCACCGTCTTTCGCCAATTCAGGTTGTCGTGAAAGGTGACGGGGAAAATTCGGTCTGGACTCCGGAGTTCCTAACCGCGATCGACGACTTTACCAATGCACTCGAAGCGGACAGACGCGTCGCAGGATTAAACGGTCTGGCGGAGACGGTCGATGCCGTGCCCAGAGATGGCAGGTTTCAGAATCTCCAGCCAGGCGATTTTGATCCTGCGCCTCAGATCGACGAGACAACCTCACTTCCAATCATTCCCGGAGCGACTGTCGATTTTGCAATCATTGCAACTACTGACTCAAATCCGCTGACTCCCCCGTCAGCTCCGACATTTGTCGGTCTAGGGAGATTTGCGCTTGAACCTGGAACGCAGCAAGAGCTGCAAGCTGCTCAAGCGTTGAATGTCATGGCTGTAGAAGGCGGAGAACTCACCGTGATCGCTGGCCAGCCAACCGCCTTCACTGCGGCGCTAGATAAAGGAAATGCCGAGGCGGTTCAGCTTATACCGGCTGACACGCCGATTGTGCTAACCCCATTCGATCAGTTGGTCATACAGCCGAATACACCGGTCACGATAGAGAGTTCCGAGACTGCAGGGGCGCAGTTCGTCTCAGCGACCATGTTCGTCGTGCGCTCAGGGAGTGAGCCACAAGGGTCGTGGGGAGTTGGAACTGCAGTCAACGACCCATTCTTCGGTATTCCACGACAGGTCCTTGGATCCGGGGTGGCTGAGCAGATAACAGATGGGCCGCTTTCCATACGACTCGAGCGGATAACCTCTGAACCGGGTGCATACATTCAGCGGCACTACCACTCCGGACCGACAGTGATCGCGGTCGAAGAAGGGGTAATGACGCTCTATGGATCACCCGAAACCGCGATAACCTCCCCGGGCGGCATCGGAATAGAAGTGCCTGAAGATGCGCCGGTCGAACTTGACTCCGGCGGAAATGCCTTTATTCAGGCCGGGGGGATCCACCGGTTCAACAATCTGTCCGAGCAACCAAGCGCGATCTACGCTCTGCATGTTGACGATGCTGCACAATCTCCGATTTTGCTACCTGGCGTCCAGGAAAGCGTCGCTCAATATGTCAATCTGGATGGCGCTAACAATGTGACCGTCATCGATCTGGTGACATTCGAAGACGAGCATACGGAAGAACATCAGAGCCTGATCTTTGATATACGAGACAATATCGTTCCCCAGACAGAGAGTCTCGATAATGTCGAGGTTTTTGTTGGCGGAACCGCCGCAAAATTCGTTGACTTCCGTGATACGCTCTACGGCCGATTCCTGATCATCGTCCTTTCGGTTGCATTGATCAACTTTATTATTCTGATGATGTTCTTCCAGTCGATCGTTCTGCCAATAAAGGCTATATTTCTCAATCTCTTAGGAATTGGCGCAACAATCGGCGTTCTGGTCATGATCTTCCAGTGGGGATGGGGAACTTCAGTACTTGGTTTCGAGGCTCAGGGGTTCGTCAGTGTCGTCACGCCGGTCATCTTGTATGTCATCCTGTTTGCGCTATCGACCGACTACGAGGTGTTCATGCTGTCTCGGGTCAAAGAGATCTACCATGAACTGGGAGACAACGAAGAAGCGGTGGCTCAGGGTCTTGAGCAGACCGCCGGGGTGATCACCGCCGCCGGTCTCATTCTCGTGTTTACCTTCGGCTCATTCGCGATGGCGCAAGTGGTGACGATCAAAGAGATCGGACTTGGACTGGCGATCGCTGTACTCATCGACTCAACCCTCATCCGGATCATTCTTGTTCCAGCCACTATGCGGCTTATGGGTGATCTGAACTGGTGGATGCCAGAAGGGCTCAAACGCTTTGTCCCGGAAATTTCCGAAGGTCCGGCTCCAGGCACGGAGCTGGTGCCAGCTGGCGCTGCTGCGATGGCGGGAGGCGGAAGCCAGGTTCCCGCAGGCTACGAGTCATCCTCATGGATGGGAAGCCCGTCACATGTGTCACCTGCTCCCGCGTTCGCAACCGGTATACAGTATGGCGTTGCTCGCCTGCGACCGACGACGGCGAATCTTGGCGTCGATGTCATCCCGTTATCACCGACTCATCCGTTCACAATCGGACGCCACGAGAGCAATGTGCTGCACTTATATGATGTCAGGGTATCCCGGTATCATGCGAGAATTGAAGCCAACGCATTTGGCCAGTACATCATTACTGATCTGAACAGTTCGAATGGAGTCTATGTCAACGGGCATCGCATTGCTCCCGAACCGAATCAGGTCGTTCTTCATAATGGAGACACTATCGAAATTGGAAATATAGGCATAGGACAAATCGTATTCGAGCAAGGCAGCGCAGCCCAGTCGTTCTAGATAAATTTATAAATCAAGTTGCAGTAGTCGTGTTTGAACCTCGACTGCAAGGCAGCCTGCACGGTAATTCGGAGTATGTATCCTTGGTTGGCTGGCGGTGGTTCAATATCCATTGAACAAGAGCACCGTTTCGGTAAAGCTCGCGTTGACTGTACTTCGAGGAGTGCTTCATGTCCGGCAATCAGTGGATTGACGGCCTTATCGGGCAGACATTCAAGGGATTCAGGATAACTGGCTATATCGCTCGTGGTGGTATGGGAGTTGTCTTCAAAGGTGTGCAGGAGTCGCTAGACCGGCCTGTTGCAATCAAAGTGCTCTACCCTCACCTGATCGACGATGAGAGTTTTCGAGAGAGATTTGCGCGTGAGGCACAGGCTGCGAGCCGGTTAATTCATCCAAATATTGTTCGAACCCTTGACTATGGCACTGAGGAATTAAATTTCATGGTGCTTGATCTGGTCGACGGGGTGAGCCTCAGCGAGCACATCTCCAGGCTACAAAAGCAAGACGCGAAATTTCCTCAAGATCAGTCTATCCAGATGATTCGTGAAATCGGCAGCGCACTCCAGTATGCGCATGATCTTGGTTATGTCCATCGCGACATTAAACCTGCCAACGTGTTGTTGGATCAGGATGGAAAAACCCACCTGACTGATTTCGGTGTCGTCAAGGTGATGGATTCAGCTGGCATGACGGCCACTGGAACAATTATCGGCACACCGGAATACATGTCTCCGGAACAGAGCCTGGGAACATCCGATGTAGGTCCAGCTTCTGATCAGTATTCTCTTGCGGTAGTTGCCTATGAGCTTCTTGTCGGTCGGGTGCCGTTTCAGTCGCCGACCCCGGCTGTTACCTTGCGGATGATTGTCTCAGATCCGCTGCCAGCGCCTAGTGATTTTGATCCTTCCTTCCCAAAGCCGATTGAAAATGTCTTGCTAAAAGGGCTCTCCAAGGACCCCCACGAGCGTTTTACTTCCGTCAGCGAGTTTACCGAGACCCTTGCTACCGTCGCTTTGGGAGAGCAAGTGCCTGCCGGCCCACCGACGCTTGACAGCCGGCCAATTGCCGGGGCGCCAGCTGCAACAACAGGAGGATATTCACCACCGCCATTGGCGCCGACTGACCAGAATCGAGGCGGGCAGAATTTTCCGATCTGGGTTCCCATCGCGGCTATTGCTGGAGTTGTACTTATCCTCGCCATTGCCGCCGGGGTGTTGATGACGCAAGGGGATGGAGATCCGACAGCGACAGCCGGCGTTGGAGCTGAGGCATCGGCATCCGCGGAAATCACAGCAACCAATGATTCCTCCGGAACAGCAACCGAGTCAGAGACTACTGCGCCAGACACTACAGAATCTGCTGCAGATCCGACGGAAACGATCGCCGAGGCTGTCACACCTCAGGAGCCAACCGAAATAAGCCAGGAATCAACACAGTCGTCCGAGCCAGTCGTTCCTACCGACACGCCAGTTGAACCTGTGCTAGTGCCAAAAATCTTATTCGCCTCGAATCGAAACGAAACGCACGAGTCACCGGTTTACGAAATGAATCCAGACGGGTCGGATCAGCAACCGCTTGTTCCATTTGACGGGCACGCCTGGGCGCCGAGAATATCCCCCGACGGATCTCAGATCTTTTTCAACGCTTCAAGCGAAGGAGATCACACCCTGCATGATGCTGCGGACGGATTTAAAGGTGAAGGCAATCACGATATTTATCTGGCTGATAGCGATGGTTCAAATGTCCGCAATCTGACGGCTGGATTCCCTGGTTGGGACAGCGGCTGGTCCTGGTCCCCTGACGGGCAGTGGATCGCTTTTACGTCAAACCGTGATGGAGATTGGGAAATCTATCGCATGGCTCCAGACGGCTCCAATATCCAACGTCTGACATTTCACCCTTCACAGGATGGGTTTCCTGCCTGGACACCGAACAACGAAAGCATCGTATTCACCTCTGACCGGACCGGAGACGCCGAGATATACATCATGAACGCGGATGGATCGAATGTGCAGTTGCTTGCCAGCCGGCCGACAACCTTCGAGACGCAACCATATGTATCGCCCGACGGAACAATGGTTGCGTTTTCTTCGCAAACAGCGGTCAATAGCGTCGGAGAAATAGTGGTGATGGGAATTGATGGGTCAAATATCCAACAGCTTACCTCCACTGGTGGTCTAAACTACGCTCCCACATTCTCCCCGGATAGCTCGAAGATACTCTTTGTCTCCGATCGTGAAGTGGATGATGATATCTACATCATGAACGTCGATGGAAGCGAGCAACAACCGCTTACCGTTGATCCTGGAAACGACACAACACCGTACTGGGGCAGCTTACTTGTCACTCCCTAGGTAGAACCTGTCTCCTTTGTGCTAGAGTGTGGGATACACTTGGTAACTAGCATAACCTCTTTTATCCTGAATGCGTCCGAGGTTGCCCCAAGCCATGAGAGGATGAATTGCAATGAGAGAGCAAGAACTGGCAAATCTTCTGATTCAGATCGGTTCTGAACGTGGATTTGAGATGGATAGTCTTGTGAATGAGCTGGCGTCAATGAAAATGCCCAGCTTCATCAATGAACGCGATTTCCGAGATTCGCTGCTCCAAGCAGTGGAATCACAACTGCGTCTTCAGGTCGACGAGCAGATCCGAAAGATGCGTGAACGGTTCAGAGGTGAATCTGTGCCGCAAGGCCGGGTCAATATGCCACAAGAATCTTCGTCGAACCGGCCGCAGCAAGGCCAGGTACAGCAAGGGACTGTAAATCCGGCAGATCTCGGGTCGGTCATCGATAGTACGATCATCGTTGACGACGACATGCCAGCAGATGCAACAATGGTTTGGGACACGCGGAAAGACTAAAGACAGGTAGCTTTGCGCCTGGCGGATCAGGATGTTGCTAACTATCGCCTAGTACTCGAAGCACCTTGTGCATCTTCACCGGCTCGGTTCTACCTTTGACGTAAATTGAACCGAGTTCCTCCGCTACCACCTGACCTCCAACTCTGGTCAGCGTGTCGTCGCTCACGAGCACCTCACCAGCCCTGGCTTCCGACTCAAGCCTGGCAGCCACATTGACGACATCACCAATCGCGGTATAGCTCATAAGTTGCGGCGCGCCAATATTTCCGACAATTGCTGATCCCGAATTTATTCCTATCCCAAATCCGACGTCGACACCAGTCTGTTTGCGCAGTTCTGATAGCCGGCTACTCATCGACATCGCCGCTCGAATTGCAGCGATTTCATGATTTTTCAGCTCAATCGGCGCGCCGAAGAGAGCCATGACGCCATCTCCAAGAAACTTGTCGATCGAACCCATCTGTTTAAAAATCTCAACCGTTGAGAGTTCGAGGTATTTGTTAAGGACTCCGACAACGGTCTCAGGTGAATTCCGTTCAGAATACCCGGTGAATCCGCGTACGTCTGCGAACAATACAGTGATGTTGTGGCGGTCGCCGCCGAGTCGAACTGAGTCCGGCGATTTCATGATTTGCTCAACGACCTGTGGGGCCAGGTACCGCGAAAATAAACCGTGGAGCCGTTTCCCCTCCTCTTTCTCCGATTTTCTGGCCTCTTCGATCAGGACGATGTCGGTGCGATCGTTGATGACAAAGACAAATCCAGATAGCGCTTCGTTCTCCTCGCGAATCTTCGCAACTCTGGCAGCTAGCACAACGCGCTCCCGAGAACCGAGTTGTCCTTCCCACTCATTACCAGCGAACACAGTGACATTCCCAGATTCGAGCTGTGCATAGAGGCTTTTCATCCAGATGACAAGTGATGTTGGTAGCACCGACCCAAGCGGTTTGCCGATAGCAAGCTCCGATGAGGTTTCAAAGATCTCGGAAGCTGCTGGATTCCATTCACTAATTGTGTCGTACTGGTCGACAGCGACGATCGCACTGCTGATTGACCGGAACAACGCATCCTGTCGCTGGCTTGCCAGTTCGATTTCCTTCGATCTCATCAGGATCTCATCGTGAAGTTGTGCATTCTGAATCGCAGCGGCAGCCTGGCTCGCAAATGAAACGAGCAAGTTCTGATCGGCTTCCGAGAATTGCACGGACTCTGAAGCAGAATCCACGTAGAGCACCCCGATCGCGCGCTCCTGAATGATCATAGGAACACAGAGAATCGACCTTAGCGAACGAAGAATGATGCTCTCCGATTGCTGAAAATTGGGATCGTTGAGCGGGTTGTCAACCAGAATCGGCCGTAGCTCATCGAGCGACTGATAGGCGACGCTATGGCTAGGGTCTTCAAACGCCTCTTCACTTGAACCGACGTACGAGGCGCGGGTTGTGAGCTGGTCATCATCATCGATGAGCATGATGGCCGCCCGTTCTCCGCCACTGAGTGCCAGAAACTGCTTGAGAGAAGATTTTAGCGTCTCATCCAGGTCGAGTGACTGGGTAATCTCGTAGCCGAGTTTGCTCAGCAAGGCAATTCGATCGGTGTCGGTGCTTTCGGGTAGAGGAACCGAACGGTCCGACTTTGATTCAACAACCTTGATCGCAACCGCGCTGATATTGTCATTGCCTCCACGTCGATTCGCTTCGGCAATCAGCTCTTTCGGCGCGCGAGCCTCGTGCTCCTGGAGCGCTGAAACGATATATCCGTCATCAACGTCACGATGCAGGCCGTCAGAGCACAGCAGAATTATGTCACCGATATTAAGCTGCTTTTCAATGAGATCAGTGCGAATAGTTGATTTGATTCCCAGACAACGAGTAATCACGTTCCGGCGGGGGTGATTTGCAGCCTCCTGTGGTGTCAGCTCACCGGCTCGCAACATGGATGCCACCCAGGAGTGATCCTGGGTGAGTTGTTCAAGCATCCCGGATCGATACCGGTAAGCCCTCGATCTACCAACGTGTGCAACATAGAGCGTGGTATCGACTATTACCGCGACGACAGCCGTTGCCCCGAATGTCGCCGGTTGATATCCACGCACTTCCGCTTCGTTGAACAGCAACGAATTAGCCTGATCAAACACCGTCTTCAGTCGCAAGAGAGGGTTGGGAATCGCTGAATTCCAGTAGGAATCGACAATAAAATTTGCCGCCAACTGGCTGGCTTCCTGACTCTTCTCCCCCGCGCCGAGTCCATCAGTGATGACCCAGATCGATCCTTTTTGGAGACGTTCGAACGATCCGGTTGCTTCGCGGGATAGCACCGTATCGCAGTTGATCGTTCTGACCCTGCCTGAGTCTGTAAGTGCCGTTGATTCGATCGTGCGTGTCTGAGTCACACTCATGGTTATTCTCGCAACCAGGGCATCATCGCTGACAATCGCGGCATGGCCGCAATCGCCGCGGCTTCACCACGCGCGATAAACTGCCGTCCGGATTTGAAATTACGCAAACCCCATCCATCCGTGTCGGTGAATTTCGGTTCGATTTGCACCGTTGCTGCATTGACGTTGTCGCTGACAATCTTCGTCTGCATGATCTCCAATGACCGCGGCAAAGTGGTGATAACCAGCGGCACCTTGCCTGATGAAACGGTAGATGTAGCGACGATTGGTGGTTCTGGCGAGCGGTTTGCCAGTCGAATGGCTACCACAATGTCCGCGCCGAGATCGGTGACGACGTTCCCAGGGACAGGATTGAGCACTCCACCATCGACTAACGTGTAAGGTCCAATTTTTTGCGGAGGGTATATGCCAGGAATAGCCATACTCGCCAACAAAGCCGGCCAGATGAGACCACGTTGAAAAACAACTTCCCTGCCAGTTACGATATCCGCGGCAACGATTGCCAGGGGTGTTCGCATCTCCTCAATACGACGATTCTTAGTTATCTTCTGGATACTGTCTCTCAACCGGCCGCTTGACAGCAAAGATGCGGTCGGCAGCGCCAGCCTGACGGCGTTGCTACCGACAAAGTCCAGGACTTCAGCGCATTTCTCAATCGAGAAACCGAAGGAAAAGGCAGCGCCGACAGCCGCACCGATGCTGGTGCCGGAGATGTAATCAACCGGGATATCGAGACGCTGTAGCTCTTGCATGACACCAAGGTGCGCGTACCCTTTGAATCCTCCGCCGCCGAACGCCACGCCGACTTTTAGCTTGGTGATATCGCGTGCTGGCCAGCCGAGTCCTCGACCGGAGGAGTTGGTCATCGGGAGCGATCCACCTTTGAGGAACTCAATGTCCTCCTCGAGCAGTTCTGGAATTCTGATGTTGCCTGCGATGTCTGGACCTAATTTCCTCACGTTTTGACACCAACCGACAATGGAGTATTTTCGCTCAATTTCTGGACCAGATCCCTGCTCGCCTTCACTGACCAGGAGATAGGTTGTCGCTTCTTTGTTCGGCACCGGCTCGTTCTGGTATTCAACTAGCACATGATCGTATTTGTCCCGCAGCCTTCGGATCGATTGTTCGATGTTGACAGCGTCAAAGGGACCTTCCGGTTCAACAATCAGGCACTCGGCAATTCCTGAACGCATTTCTCGAGATGTAGAACGGTTCGAAACGACTTTTCCAGAGTCGCTGAAATCTGGTGAGGTTCGACTTTCAATGAGCCTCGATAGAATCTCAGGTGGTGGATTTCGGTCGACTCTCACATAGAGTGTTGGTAGACGAGAATGCCAGGCAACGCTGCAAGCTAGCGCGTATCCCATTAGCGGCGGCGCGTTTCGGTTTACCAGATGCACCAGATGACCTCGTCGCACCTGGAGCGCTTTGCGGTTCGTTTCCGCCACTCGTGCAGACAGTATTGCCCCGAGGTTGTAGTTGAGCCTTGGATAGGCAGCCATAATACCGTGGAAGTCAGCTTCATCGAGGACGATGACATCCAGATCGGTGGCGGCAAGCACAGTAGCCGATACTGGCTGACCGGTGAAGAGGGACATTTCACCAAGGGTCTGGCCATAACCAACGCTGTTAATCAGGTGATCTTTATTCGATTTGTCTGAGATATAGATATCAGCGGTGCCCGACAGGATGACATACATCTCATGCGGAGCATCGCCTTCGGCCAGAATTTCTGAACCTGCCGGGAAATGGCGGTGGTCTAAATCCTGATATATTTTTTCCAGTTCTGCTTCGGAAAATCCTGAGAAAAAATGTTCTATCTCTACGATCATATGCTCACCCTGTTCACCAGCACAACCAGCACGATCGGTGTCGTCATTCCAGACGACGCTCGTCACGCCGGTTCTCAGGACAGAAGTATCCTTCTAGCCGACCCAATTTGATAACTATTCTACTTGTTAGATTCCCCGAGGTAAGATCAAATTTCTGACAATTCACGAGATCAAACCGGTTGGCGCATTTTCTCGGACGGGAAGTCGAGAAGAACTTCATCTACTCCGGCTGACAGAGCGAGTTCGATCTGGGTCTCATCTTTGGGGCGATAGGCTAGCACATCTGCGCCATAGCGGTGATATCCGTCGATGATGCCGGGTTTGAAAAGATTAATCGCTTTGGCTGTCGGGTAAAGGCCGTAGCTTTTACCTTTTTCGATTCTGCCGAACCAGGGCATCCTTAACAAACAGAAAAATCCTGCCCACTTGCACTCGGCAGGACGGGCCATAAAAATCGCACCGGGCAACTTTCGCCTTGCATACTCCTGCTCCTTCCGATCCCAGCAGAGAAATCGTGCATTGCGAAAGAGAAAACCGTCTTTATCGTTCTCTTTCACCCAGATTCGGAGCGCATCCACTACTCCATTCGAGGACTCAGGTTTAATGTCTAACAACCATTTGACCTGACTGAACTCGCTGGCAAAATCGGCGAATCGGAGGATTTCTTGTCCGTCAAAAGTTTTGATCCTCTTGATTTCTTTATATTGAGATTCAGTTATGTCAATTGAAGTAGAGGATACGTGGCTGGTATCGGAATCATGGCTGAGGACCAGAACTCCATCGGCGGTCGCCTGCAGGTCCGTCTCAAGCGTCTGAAATCCAGCTGCTACCGCATCTTGAAACGCTTTGCGGGTGTTTTCAGTCGCGTTCTCAATAACTCCACGGTGACTAATCCAATTAATTTCAGCATTTTGCATATATGGTAGATAGCTCCTCAGCCCCGAACAGATAGACGAATAACAGTTGGGATAAAACCTACGATTGAAGGCATTATAGAATAGCCCGGGAGAACAAATCGCAATCGCGTCGCCCGGTTGCGTGTATCACCACTTGTCAGGTTGCTACAGTCTGCGTGCGAAAGCGTGATGGGAAAAAGGAATGTGGATTGAAACCATTGATGAACGAGACGCAATCGGCGAGGTGGCTCGACATTACAAGGCAACAACTCGATCCTGGGGCGGTGTCGACAATATCGTCAAGGCGCACAGCCTAAACGCGCAGGCGTTGAAAGCGCTTATGACGTTTTACAAGGGAGTCATGCACGGCCCAGGTGAACTCTCGATGGCTCAACGTGAGATGATCGCCGTCACTGTTTCTGTGCTCAACTCCTGTCACTACTGAGTACGCCATCATGGGGAGGGTCTCCTCATTGCAACTGGCGATGCTGAACTCACGAACAGCATCAAGTCTGATTACCGGCAGGCTGGACTCGCCGATGAAGACCGCGCTATGCTGGACTACGTGGCCAAGTTAACTGAGTCTCCTTCAAAGGTTGAGCATCAGGACATACTGGACCTGCGAAGCGCAGGATACTCAGACCGGGCAATACTTGATATCAACCAGATAACCGGATTCTTTGCCTGGTGCAACCGGACTGTTGACGGTTTGGGAGTTGAACTCGAAGATTTCTGGGAACAGGGATTATCGAATGTGTAGCGTCCTGACGTTCCTAGTTGAGTTCTGTTAACACTCCTCCAAACGCTTCAATACCAGCCATCGTGTTCGGGTAAGCCCAGAGCTGTATCCGGTCGATTCCTTCTTCCCCGAACTGGTGAAACACTTCAACGAGTTCATCATTTGAGCCGGTCAAGACCGGTCCCAGGCGGGAGACATGTGCTTTCTTGACGCCGGTTGCGCTAGCAAGCAAACCTACCGACCGTTCCAGCGTTGCCGGATCTCTACCTACACGTTCGCAAGCTGCATCCACCAGTTCCCGCATTGGAACCACATCAGCCGGATTGTTGCCGTGCGTGGCAAGCCAACCGTTCCACTCATCCGCGTGTTGTGCAGTCAACTCCAACATCTTGTATCCGGTTGTGCCTACCATGATTCTCGGTCCTTGGGGTCTTGGACCTCGGGGAGTCAGCAGGCAATGGTTCGCGGAATAGAACGTTCCGTCCAGATTGACCGAACCAGAGCGAAGCAAACCGGTAATGATATCAAAAGCCTCGACAAACCGGCTGTAGCGGTAGTCAATCGGGTAGCCAAAAGCCAGATATTCGGGATCGTGGTAACCCGCGCCTAGACCTACGACCATCCTCCCGCCACTGATCTCATCGATGGTTTCGACCATTTTCGCGAAGAGCGCCGGATTTCTGAAACTGGTGCAATTGACGGCTGCGCCAAGTTCAACGGTCGAGGTTACGGCCGCGAGCGCTGACAAAATACTCATGCTTTCTCGGAATCCTTCTGGATTTCCCGGTTCCATTCTGAAGAGGAGGTGATCCGGAAGCCATATTGATCGGAAGCCGACTTCCTCCGCAAGCAAGGCCATCGCTTTGATGTCGTCCCAACCGGCGGTGCTTCCTCCCATCATCTGTTCACCGATGTTTAAGAACAATCCGATTTCTGGCGCAGCCGAAGACCCTGACATACAAAAAATCCTTTTGATGAATTCACAAAAAATTCGGCGCAGTTTCGCAACATTGGATACTTTACAGCGGTTGCTGGTTTATGTGAATATATCCCCATACCGCCTGGATGCATTCGGATTTCAGTAAAGGGGTCGGACCGTGTCTTCTGATGACCACGAGTGTCGTGAGTTACTGGACTGTTTTGACGATGTCTGGAGCTGTTTTGACCAGTTGTTTGCCACTTTTGGGGCATCGGAGTGGTCCAGTAGACATGGCAATGACTGGGAGTTTGCCGATCTTCCATATCATCTCGCCTATTTCGATCATGACGTCATCGCCGTTCCGCTGGAGAAGGGAGACAAATACCCGGCTGAGGATCGCTGGCTCATGCAATCTCTTGCCGAAATAGCAGGGTGGAATCGTGTTAAATTCGATGAGCGGTCCATTGATCAAACTGTGGAACAGTCTGTAGAGCAATGGCATACAACTCGGGAAGCTATTCGACTGACACTCAAGGAAATGACGGACGCCGACCTGGACACGATTGTCTTCTTTCCATTTACCGGAACTGCATCGATCCGAGAGTTGTTGCAGGTAGGCATCGCCCACTCCTGGGGGCACCTGACCGAGGCTCGAAATCGGTTAGATCGTGATCAACCAGTGCCAACATCTGCGACGAGAAACATCGGAGCAGGATTCAACGTGTCCTTACTCAGTTTGATGGCAAACACCTCTGCGTCAACTATCCCATTTGAGCTGCAACTCGATTTTCCTTCACTGAGCAGCTGGCACATCACCGTAACGAACAGCGGATCAACTGCTGAGATTGGTCAAGCTGAAGGTCCGGACCTGACGATGACCCTCACCCCAGAATTGCTATTTGCGATCATGAACGGACTCCAGAACCCAATGACCGCGATACTTACCAGGAAGGTGAAAATCAAAGGGATCATCAGACTTCCAGCCTTTGGCAAAGTGTTTCCGCAGCCTGGACCAGACGATCTTGTTTTTCCGAGACCTGAGTCCTGGCGTGACTATCGAATATATCATTGAGAACAAAAGATCATAATGTGACGAAATGTTCGGCTGAATTCCGATTGACAGGTCTTCTGAGACATCCTTTCCCCTTCGACCGTGATCTACTGATTTGGCTTCTGCTACCTGCACGGGTATTATGCAATGCAGGAACGCGGAACATCAGGGGATTTTAGAACTGCATTCCGAACAAAATATCTCGACAGGTAACAGTGAAAAGAGACCCATTGGGTTCTAACTCTATTTCGACTGCCGAAAAAACTCATCATTCCTCCACTCTTGATCTGAGCGACAGGATCCTTGAAGTTCACGGTGTCACCAAACGATACGGTGGCTTGAACGCCGTAGACAATTGTTCTCTCGACGTGCCGCGTGGGACAATCACCGGTCTTATCGGACCGAACGGCGCAGGGAAAACGACATTATTCAACGTGATTTCTGGGTTTGAACGTTCAAACGGCGGTACGGTGCTGTTCAACTCGCACAGCATAGATCATATGAATCCACATGAACTTTTTTATCAAGGACTGGTGCGTACCTTTCAGGTTCCCAGGCCAATCGGATCCATGACCGTGCTTGAAAATCTGGTGCTAGCAGCGAAAAATCAATCTGGTGAACGTATCTGGAATTCCTGGTTCAGGCCGGCAACCGTTGGCAAACAGGAAAACGAAATTATCGACCAGGCTATTGATGTGCTTGAGTATGTCAATCTTATTCACCTGCGCGACGAAAATGCTGAGAACCTCTCCGGGGGCCAGAAGAAGTTGCTTGAATTTGCGAGAACGCTGATGATTGACGCGCAGCTTGTCTTGCTCGACGAGCCTGGCGCAGGAGTCAATCGGACGCTGCTGCAGCAGCTCACCCGCTACATTGAAGAGCAATGCTATGAGCACGGTATTACCTATCTCATCATCGAACACGATATGGATCTTGTCGCACGACTCTGCAACCCGGTGATTGTTATGAACCAGGGAGCCCGTATCTTCGAAGGTACCCCTGAAGAAGTTCAGCAGAATGAAGAAGTGCTCGAAGCCTATCTCGGAAGTCAGTACCGGTGAGCAACAATGGTGAACAGCGACTCATTACCGATGGGGTTACCAGCGGCTATGGCAGCGTCGTCATCATCGAAGAGATCTCGATCAGGGTCGGATCTTCCGAAATCGTTACGATCATCGGTCCAAACGGAGCCGGCAAATCGACGCTGATCAAGGCTGTGTTCGGATTGCTGCCCACCTGGAGTGGATCGGTGTTGTTCGAAGGAACCGATATCTCGAATACTTCACCAGACGACTGTGTTCACCGTGGCATCGGCTATGTCCCTCAAACCGAAAATGTATTTCCAACCCTGACTGTCCGCGAGAATCTCGAGATGGGCGCCTTTTTACTTTCCTCAGGTATTGAAGACAGAATCAGCTGGGTTTTTGACCTCTTTCCGGTACTCAAAGAACGTCCACGAGAACGAGCGGGAAGGTTGTCTGGCGGACAGCGCCAGCAACTTGCAATCGGGAGAGCATTGATGCTTGAACCAAAGCTGCTCCTCCTTGATGAACCGTCTGCTAGCCTTTCACCAATAATGGTCCAGGTGGTTTTCGAAAAAATCATCGAGATCAACCAGCTGGGCACTTCGATGCTCCTCGTCGAGCAGAACGCGCGAAACGCGCTTGAGATCAGCGATCGAGGCTATGTCCTTGCTGGTGGTCGTAAACGGCTGGAAGGCCCAGCACAGGAGATTCTCGATAGCGACGAGGTTCGTCGACTTTACCTGGGGGAATGACATGCGTGAGACGGCGACCAAACCCAGCACCCGTATTGAACTACGGCAGCTGACCGATGATGTCCGTAGTCGCCATGGCGCAGCAATTCTATGGGCTGCGATTGTCTTCATTGGCGTCTTCAGTTTGTTCGGTTATACCGAGCAGTTTATCGTCGGAATCATCGTCGGCAGTATCTATGCCCTTGGCGCTCTCGGGCTGACCCTTATCTATGGAATTTTAAAGATCCCGCACTTTGCCCACGGCGACTCGATGATGCTTGGCGCATATATCACTTTTTTTGTTTTAACCGGTACCATCGTTGGTCGAGGCACCATTGATTCAACTTTTCCAATAAATCTCAGTGATTTGCCGTCCTCAACGACGCCGATCTGGAAATTCTCGTTTGGCTATGGATTTATCCTGGCTCTTCTCCTGGCAGTTGTTATAGCTATTCCACTATTTCGACTGCTGCACCGATTCGTCTACGGGAAGTTTCTGGACCGGAAGGCTGGTCTTGCGATCATTGCTGTTGCCTCGCTCGGTGTAGCGATCGCGACGAGGGGTTTCATGCTCGTTGCCTGGGGACCGACGCCGAGAAACTACTCGACCGGAATTCGGGAGACGATCACGCTGCCTGGCGGCACGGTCATCGTTGCCGACCAATTGTTCATCATTGCGGTGGCGGTGATTCTGGCAGCGGTTGCTTATGTGCTGCTTTTCCGAACCCGAACCGGCAAAGCGATGAGAGCAATGGCTGACAACGAGGATCTAGCGAGAGCAAGCGGAATTAATACTGACTATATTGCCCGCTGGACCTGGATAGCCGGCGCCACTTTGATCGTTGTTGCAGGAACGCTCCTTGCGTTGCAATCTCAATTGAAACCTGAGCTTGGCTTCATACTCCTGTTGCCAATATTCGCCTCAGCGATTCTGGGTGGGGTAGGCAGCCCGCAAGGTGCATTGATTGGTGGATTAGTAGTTGGCGTCGCCAGCGAAGTCGCGGTAGGGCTCGGCATCTTCAGCCCGGGCTACAAGTTGCCGATCGCTTTCATCATACTGATCGCTGTCATCCTGATACGACCTCGAGGATTGTTCGGGGTGGAAGTATGATCAATAAGGACAAACGCCTGGCGGCATTGATCATTGCGACAATCGGACTCCTGCTGATTATCTTACCGTTGGAGCGGTCCGGTAGCGTCAGTTCCACTGTCAACTTTCTCGTGCCATTCGTCACTACAGTCGCTATTTTCGCTATCGTCTGTATCGGACTGAATGTGCAGTGGGGGTATGCCGGAATTTTCAATTTTGGTGTTCTGGCTTTCTTCATGCTAGGCGCCTATACCGCCATGATCGTGACAAAATCGCGACCAGATTCGGAATTTGTGGAATATATCGGCGGATACGGGGAAATTCTCGGCTCGGTTCCTTTACCCTACGCTTCGGAATGGTTTCCTCACCTGGTCGGTCTGATCGCGGCTGCCCTGGTGGCTGGTTTGTTGGCCCTTATCCTGGGGGCGACAACTCTTCATCTCCGGGAAGATTACCTGGCTATCACGATCATCGGAGTTGCCGAAATACTCCGTCGGGTAGTTATTGAAGAACCCTGGCTGTTCAATGGAACCCGGGGGATCGGCGGCGTACCCAGGCCGTTCGCAGGTGTAATCGAATCCACAAACTACAAGTATTTCTTCCTCTTTGTCGCCTTAGCTTTCCTGGCTTTGACGTTCGCAATGGTCGAGCTGGGAATCCGATCACCCTGGGGGCGTGTGCTGCGAGCATTGCGAGAAGATGAAGATGCCACCAGCGCCAGTGGCAAAAGTGTGTTCAATTTCAAGAATCAGAGTTTCGTCTTTGGGTCGATGATCATTGGAATGGGAGGCGCAATTTACGTTTACCTGGCAGGGTCTGGCTCTCCGGATACATTCACACATTTTTTCGGGACGTTTATTTTCTGGGCAATGCTGATCGTCGGCGGCAGCGGCAACAACTGGGGAGCTGTGGCAGGTGCGTTCATCGTCTGGGGTATCTGGTCGATCGCCCTCCAGATCCAGGGTTACGATCTACCGGATCTCATCCAGTCTCGGATATTCGCCATGCGCGATTTTCTTATCGGTCTGATAATCATCATTGTTCTGCTCTTCAATCCGAAGGGGCTGTTGCCTGAACAGGTCCGTGTATCACGCTGGCTTGATCGGAGGGTGGCATCATTTCACGCTGACGAGCGAGAAGCCAGCGAGACGATAGGAGACGCTAGAACCAGGGCAGATTAGTGACACCCTCAACCTGGGGGCGTTGCAGCCAAAGAAATTCATAGACGGCGGCAGTGTGATCATCAACCGTAAGTTGTTGGAACGAACGGACAGCGCGAAATGAGATGCCGGCGGTGCAAACCGCCGGCATCTTTCGTCAATATGATAGACAGGGTCTATGGTGCGAGGTTAATCTCTCTGGTCTCCGTCGTCACCAACGTTTCCCCTTCAACATGCCAGATATCAATGCCACCGGTGAGCACATCTCCGTTCGCGTCAAACTCGTGAGTTCCTGCCGCGCCGACATAGTCGATATCAGTGCCATCCTCAATGAGTTGGATTGCGTTTTCAAAACCTTCGACTCCAGGATACACCGCTTCACCTGGCGCGTTTGACACATCGCGAAGATTGTCACGCATCTCGATCGAGTCTACCGAGCCGGCTTTCTCTGCTGCTAGGGCAAACAGATAGACGGCATCATAGGTTTCTCGCATGAACGGCAACGGCGGTAGCTCTCCGTATTCTGCTTCATACCGTTCGTCAAAACCCGTGCCTTGTTCAGATTGGAGGAAGCCTGGCGCGGTGCCGGACATGCCATCAAAATTCTCCCAGCCAAGATCGGCAAACATCGTGTCGGACTTGGTGCCGTCCGTGAAAAGGAATGCCGGCACTGTTCCAGCCTCAATTGCTTCGCGTAGATACACCCTGGCACTTTCAGGGTAACTAATCGCGGCCATTGCTTCTGGTTCTTGTTCAGCACACAGCGCTAACTCTGACGAATAGCTAGCCTGTTGTTGATCGTGAGGTACAGCGGCGGTAATAGTCCCCCCGTTTGCGGTAAATGCCTGATCAAAGTTATTGGACAATCCCTCGCCGTAGGCATTGTTTGTATACATAGTGCAAATCTTGGTGAAGCCAAGCTCGGTTGCCAGATCAGCAAGCACAACGCCCTGTGCGGCATCGGAAACCGTAACCCGGAAGAAGAAATCGTTGTCATTCACATCGGTGAGTGCGGGGGAAGTCGAGCAGCAAGATATTTGCAGGACCTCTTCCGGTCCGGTCACAGATTCCACTATTTGCAAGCTGACTCCGCTGGATCCCGCTCCAAGAATTGCGGAAACCCCTTCAACTTCGATTAAACGCCGGGCTTCCTCTACCCCAACCTGAGGCGACGTTCCACTATCTCCTTCTACAAGCTCGATGTCCTGGCCGTTGACTCCGCCAGCTTCGTTGATTTCCATCACGGCGAGCTTGGCAGAGTTGAGCAACGATGGTCCGAAGTCAGATAGATCTCCCGTCATCGGCAACACGGTCCCGATTTTTAGAGGTTCGGCATCGTCGTCATCACCACCACAGGCTGCGATGAGCGGGAACAATAGCGCGGCTATCCCAAGCAACGCTAAGATTCTGTATCGCTTTCTCACTTCCAGTTACCCCTCCTCAAAAAATGTGCTCCACCTTTACGCAAATTCAATCAGCTATAAGAAGGTTGCACGTTGGTCCTTCAGTAACTGCCTACGAAATCAGCTGGCAGATGGATGCATCATTTATAAAAAGATTCAGCCTTCCAATACTACCAGCACAGAGTGGACAGGCAAAATCACCAGGTTTGGGTTGGAAGATCATCATCCCCCAGAGGTCAAGGTGTGAGGTCGTGAAGTTGCCTGACCGCCTGGTAAGTGAAGTTGGCAAACTGTTTTGCGCCAGCGAAATTCGGGTGGAAACAATCTCCCTGCCAGTCGCCGTATCGATCGCCAAACCAGTTTGCAATTCCGGGGGAGGAATTTGAGTCCGGATCAGTTCGATACTGCACCCAGGTTTCGGAAACATCCGGTCCGTCGTTGCCACAGCTCGGACTGGGTGACTCATGCTCCGAAAACGCCTCATGAAGCCCTTCTGTGATCGAGATTCGTGAGCGATCGTGCTGGTAGACGACATTTGCTAGAGCGGTGTTAAGTGCGTTCACTCCATGCTCGGTGCGTTGAAAGCAGTCGCGGAACGCACAAAGCCCAGGGACAGGCGAAAGGAAGAACACACTGTCAGAGTTAAATGGGTTGTGGTATTCAGTGAGAATGATGAATACATTGTCGTATGCGAGCAAGTTTTCGATAGCTTTCGAGAGGTTTGATTCAACGTTGCTTGCTGTTTTCTCCGCCCAGTTCTTGAACGTGCTACTGCGTTCTACATAGAGATGGTTCGAGAATTTGGCCGGATTTGACCACTCGAAATCATTTGCGCCTATAGTGAAACTGACCAGTGTTGGGGTGTCGTCGAGTTGTTCGAGCACACGCTGAACTTGATAGTTCAACGAACGCTCGTTGTTCCCGTCATCAGTCGTTGCGCCAGAGCAGGCAAGGTGGTGGGAGTCAGGAAAATAGACTTTGCTGAATTCCTGCCGTAGTAGTTCGGCGACCAGATAAGGATAGGATTGTTGAGAGCGCCGACAGGTTGAGCCATCGTCCATCAAACCGTGTCCAGAAGCAACCGAGTCTCCAAGGGCGAAGTAGGCGATTTCGGTAAAGTCTTCCCGGTACGTTTCGCGGTCATTGCAGTCACCATCGCCGTTCAGACCACCCGGAAAGACGGTCCCATCCAGCGGTAGTTCTTCGAGATGCTCATACAGCCCTCGAAATTCTCCCGATGCAGAGTATCCGAGGAACGCAGCCGGTTCTCCGTCGCTGGTTGTAACCACGCAGAGAGCATCTCGGTCCGCCAACAACATCTCACCGATGATGGAAGGTGGAAAATCTAAAATGCTGACCCTGACTTCCCGGTCGTCGCACCGCTCATTCCCGTTGACGTCGAATCCGCTGTCGACCGCATACTGTCCGATCAACGAGAAACAGCGGGATTCTTCCCAGTAGCGGCTTGCATCTGCATTTGAGTTAGCAGCGAAAGAGAAAAAAGTTGCAACGAGAAGACTAATTGAAAGATAGAAACCACGAGAACGCTTCAAACCAGCAACCACCCCCCGTAACTGTGTCATTTATCTATCGTGCGCATGAAACCATAAGGTTCAATCGCTCCGAATGTACTCTCGTAAACTGCTTGCGTCGACTGGCAAGCTTAACGCTAGTAAAAAGCGAGCTAGCAGCGAGTAAGTTACCAAGCCTGTTCAAAGATTATCTTCAACCTGTTGAATGACATCCAGTTTTATACATCAACGGGACTACGAAGGAAGTTTTCATTTGTGGTCGCTCCTGTTGTAGCAACGGTTCAACCGACCAGGCAGAAGTGGAAAGTGATCGGTCTTCTTTCTCTGGCCGAGCTACTTGGAATGGCGGTCTGGTTTTCTGCTTCGGCGGTGGTTCCTGCCCTAACGGACCAATGGGACCTGTCAGCAACGGGAAAAGCCTGGTTGACGATGTCAGTTCAGCTTGGATTTGTCATCGGCGCGTTCGGTTCTGCTTTGCTGAATTTGCCAGACAGGCTTCCTACGCGATGGCTGCTATCCGTCTCCTGTTTTTTGGCCGCCATTTCGACGTTGACGATCGCTCTCTTCGCCAGCGGACTATTGATTGCACTACCGTTGCGTTTTCTTACCGGTGTGTTCCTTGCAGGAGTCTATCCTGTTGGCATGAAAATCGTTACGACCTGGGCGCGCGTTGACCGGGGTCTGGCAATCGGATTGCTCGTCGGAGCGTTGACCCTTGGCTCTGCGCTACCACATTTACTAACCGTATTCGGTGATCTAGATCAATGGCGACTAGCGCTGTACCTGGCTGCTTTGCTTGCTGGAATCGGCGGGATCATCGCTGCTCTGTTTGTCGAGGAAGGACCGTACCGATCAAAAGCTCCTCCGTTCCGCTGGTACTATGTTGGTGAGATCGCCCGCACACGTGAGATCCTCCTGGCAAATATCGGATACCTCGGGCATATGTGGGAGCTCTATGCGATGTGGGCATGGGTACCGGTTTTTCTCATTGCCAGTTTTGAAATCACTGGGACGAGTCTGGTTTGGGCGGGGGCGACATCATTCCTGGTCATCGGTATTGGAAGTGTGAGCAGCGTACTGGCCGGGAAGCTGGCTGATCAGTATGGAAGGACAACCATCTCAATTACCTCACTTGCTGTCAGTGGATCTTGTGCTCTAATCGTCGGACAGCTATTTGGTCAGAGTCCCTGGTTCCTCATTCCACTACTGCTGGTCTGGGGATTTTCCGTGATCGCCGACTCAGCACAGTTTTCAGCTTGTGTCAGCGAACTTTGTGATGCGGAACTCGTTGGCACGGCGCTCACACTGCAGACCAGTCTCGGTTTTCTACTCACACTCGCCACGATCTGGATGATCCCCATCTTTGAATCATCGGTCGGCTGGGAGTGGGCGTTCGCTATTCTCGCCATTGGGCCAGCAGTTGGCATTGCATCAATGTACCGGCTGCGTATCTCCGCTGCGTCTTCTCAGCTGGCGAACGGAAATCGCTAGAATGAGACTGGCATCTTCACGGTACAGACCAGGCTCATTCTGAGAGCTGGACACCGATAGCATCAAATCTGGAGAATTGTATGGATTCAGCGAGCGTTCTACTCCTAACTGCACCATCGAGCTACCGTTCCGAAGCGTTTCTCAATGCAGCGGCGAAACTTGAACTGCCGGTTGTTCAACTGAGCGATATGCCAGAAACGCTCAATTCCTACTACAGCTCTGATTCAGTCATCGATTTTGCTGACCTTGCTGCTGCGACAAAAAAGATTTCCAAGTTACATGCCGAACACCAGTTTGCGTCAATCGTATCCGTGGACGATGCCGCCACCCAACTCGCAGCAGTTGCAAGCGAACGGCTGCGACTGCCAGCCAACGATCCAGCTGCCTCAGAAGCTGCCCGCGACAAGTTTGTTATGCGAACGGTGATGAACGAGCAAGGTGTGAAATGCCCCTGGTTCCTGCTCATTCCTGTAGCCGCTTCACCAGAAGACTATGTCAATTCATTAGTCTTTCCATGTGTTGTAAAGCCACGAAAACTCTCCGGTAGCAGGGGAGTTATTAGAGCCAACAATCCCGAAGAGTTCATCGCGGCGTTCCGTAGGACTGCCTCTATTGTTCAGTCCGCTGAAGTCCACGAACGTGAGGCGTCCCTACTCGTTGAGCAATATATCGAAGGGTCGGAAGTTGCCGTTGAAGGGCTGATAACAGATGGCGAACTGCACGTCCTTGCAATTTTCGATAAACCAGACCCGCTGGTAGGCCCTTTTTTTGAAGAGACGATTTATGTCACTCCTTCCCGTCATTCAGTAGAGGTCCAGAGGATGATTGATGAAGAAGTTTTAAATGCCGCTACCGCGGTAGGTTTGCGCCACGGACCGATCCATGCTGAGTTACGGATAAATCCTGATGGCGCCTGGCTACTGGAGATTGCGGGAAGGTCCATCGGCGGTTTGTGAGCGCAAGTACTAGAATTTGGCTCCGGGATGAGCCTCGAAGAACTGATACTCCGTCATGCAGCTGGTTGGGAGATACCTTCGTTCGACCGGGTTGCACAGGCGAGCGGAGTAATGATGATTCCGATTCCAAAATCGGGGGTCTTGAAAACTGTACAAGGCGTGGATGATGCCAGGGCAATACGTGGTGTTGATGGCGTCAGCATCACCGCAAAATTGAACTATCCGATTAGCCCCTTACCGGAAGGTTCGAGCTACCTTGGTTTCATCTTTGCACGTGGGGAGAAACCGGAATACGTAGAACTGGCTTTGAGACAAGCCCACGAAAAACTGAAGTTTGAGATAAGTCCGAACATCGTACTGTCGACGCGTAGTTGACCGGGTTGGTTACTTCTTCCTTGCTGGGGCGCCTTTTGCGCCTTGAGTACCGGGAGCTACCCAGCCTTCAGGCAGTTGAGCGTCTTCACCGAAGAAAAACTCCTCCATTTCTCGCCGGAGCATTTTTCGGGTTTCAGGGTCGGCCGGATGGAGGCCATAGTGATTGATCAGGATGGTTGCGTGCTGAGTCCAGAGATCATAGCCTTCTGCGGAAACATTCTCGTAAATTCTCAGACCCAATTCTCCAGGAAAAGGCGGATCATCGAGTCCAGGAGCTTCCCGACCAAGTTTGACGCACTGTACCATTCGTGCCATTGCAATCTCCGAGAGTTACCTATTGTGTTAGTGAAAACAATCTAGCAAGTTGAGCCAGACAACTCTACCATTCCAGCAGAAACTCCCGAGCATTTTGCTCTTCGGGCTTGACTGCCAGTACACAGCAACTGTGTTGAAGTCGTTGATCGATTCCGCCGTAGATGTCAAAGCGCTGGTGTTGCCAGGTCCACCATCCATGAGTGAGTTGATTCGCTTACCGCTTCCACGAAGAAACCATTGGGTTTTACCCGGCAACCATGCGATCAAAGGCGCACTTCAGCTCGCCCAGGAGAACGGTATTCCGGTTTGCCGGGCTGGCAGACTTGACCACGTGTCTACCATTGACGCGCTGGCGAGCGCCCGGGCAGAGCTACTGGTTTGCGCCTGCTTCAATCGGCTCATTCCAGAGCCGCTGTACAACTCATTCATTTACGGAGGCGTGAATTGTCATCCATCACTCCTTCCAGAACTTCGAGGTCCAGATCCTGCTTTTTGGACATTCAAGCTAGGCCTCAGACGGAGCGGGTTAACGTTGCACCGGCTCACTAACCGGTACGATAGCGGCAATGTGTTGCGCCAGCGACGATTTGATCTCTTTGATGGTCTGACCGAAAATGAGTTTGATGTATTGACAGGACGTATTTCCGGTGAACTGCTTTTGCAATCGCTTTCTGATCTTTCAGCTGGAACTCAGCAGGAATATCCACAGGACGAGCTGAAACGAACCTATGCGCCCCACCCTGACCAGGATGATTTTCAACTTGACCGGACCGGCAGTGCACGGGATGCCTTTAACTTTGTCAGAGGAATCGGACAACGAGGCGTGCCAATACTCGTTCAGTACCACGGTCGACAGCATGTTGTTTCAGCGGCAAAAGGCTATACCGATGGAAAATCAGACGAAATTCTTCCAGAGCCAGCTGAAGGAAACGCTAGAATCGACTTTGAGTCGGGCCGTCTGATCGCCGATCTGGCTTGACTCAAATCATGCAACTCGAGGCGGCAACAGGAGAGGGAACAACCTTGACTTTTTCACTAGATCGGGAATACGCGCTAGCACTCGACCGGGAAGATCCACTTTCCCAGTTCAGAGAACGCTTTTATGTACAGCCAGGACGAATTTATATGGACGGCAATTCTCTGGGATTGTTGTCAAAAGATGCGGAGAAGACCCTGCTCGATGCCCTCGATCAGTGGCGTGCGCTTGGCATCGATGGTTGGTTGCAAGCCGATCCACCCTGGTTCTACCTTGGGGAGCTTCTAGGGGAACAATCGTCAGCTTTGGTCGGCGCTTCAGAGAATGAAATCGTAGTCACCGGCGGCACGACGGTAAACTTGCATTCCCTTGTTTCATCCTTCTATATGCCAACGAACAGCCGGCGCAAGATACTGGCTGATGAACTCGATTTCCCATCTGATATTTACGCGCTGGAAGCACAGATTGAAAATGCTGGTGGAGTGCCAGAGCGTGATCTCGTCAAGGTACAAAGCCGGGATGGAAGAATGATCGAAGAGGACGATGTCATAGCGGCGATGACCGATGAGGTGGCGCTTGTGTTGCTACCCAGCGTGTTGTATCGAAGCGGTCAACTCCTCGACATCGAGCGGATCACGGCAGCCGCGCACGAGCGTGGAATTCTGATCGGTTGGGATTGCTGTCATTCCGCCGGTGCTGTCCCTCACCGCTTCGATGAGTGGGAGGTGGATTTTGCATTCTGGTGCAACTACAAGTACCTCAATGCCGGTCCTGGAAGTGTCGGAAGTCTCTATGTGAATAAAAAACACTTTGGTACCCGAATTGCGTTACCGGGCTGGTGGGGATATGTGAAGGATAAGCAATTCGACATGAGCCACGAGTTTGTCCCAGCGGCAGGAGCCAGTGGCTGGGGAATCAGTAGCTTGTCTGTGCTCAGCGCTGCTCCACTACTCGGCGCATTAAACATTGCCCTGGAGGCAGGAATCGAGGCTACTCGTGAAAAATCACTGGCCCTCACGGACTACATGATCGAATTGATCGAGAAAAAGGGACTCACTGAGCGACCTTATAACTACTCGATTGGCACACCAAGAGAGCACTCACGTAGAGGCGGTCACGTCGCAGTTGAGCATGAGCGAGGTCCCCAGATTGCGAGGGCGCTAAAAAATCGCGGTGTCATTCCTGACTTTCGTCAACCAAATGTCGTTCGCCTGGCTCCCATTGGTCTCTATTCGTCGTTTACAGATGTCTGGGATACGGTCGAACATCTCAAGCAGGTTGTCGATACAAAAGAGTACCTGGCGCTTCAGGAATCACGAGACGTGGTAGCCTAATTCAGAAATTCGAAAGCCGTTCGTCAACAGGTGGCGAATGAGTAGACATATTGAGCCGAGGAGGCAGAGTGGCAACGATCCAGGTTGACGGTATTAAAACGTTTGAAGCTCCTGATGGCCGGCGGCTGGTGCTGGCTATCGAAGATGCTGGTATCGACATCCTTCATCGTTGTGGGGGGAAATGCAAGTGCACCACGTGCCGGGTACTCATTCTGAATGGCGATGCCGGCGAGCGGACTGAGGCGGAGGTCGAACGGCTAGCTAGAGAAGACCAGATCGAACCAAATATGCGTCTCTCTTGCCAGATGCTGGCGGATCGCGATCTTGAATTGAAGGTGTTAATGCGGCTGAGCGAATCCGGTCTCAGTGACGCAGGTCCTGAACCTGGCGATCAAATAGAACCATAGCAAATCTCAATCGTTTTTGTCGGGATCCATAGCCGGTGCCTGGATGCCGATCCACAACGATCGGGGATGCCAAGTGTGAAATGTCACAATAAATAATGCGGAACATCTCGACCGGCCAGGACGAGTCTCCGACGGATCGATTTATCGCCGAATCGGATCGTATTTTTCTGCCTGAGGTCTCTTTAGTGTTCGACCCGGACGATCGGTCTAGAACTCAGGACATATCCGTTCTCGTTGAGTCAGTTGCCAGCAAGTCTCAAATGCCAAGTCTTCTTGAAAGTTCGAATCTGCCAGTTCTGACGATTCCCGACTATGGAACGATCCAGCAGTCAAATCTCGGGAATCTGGCGCTGGTTGCCGTCGAGGGTCGAGACCGACGGATTGCTGATTCGGTCACGCAACTGCTCAACCCTGAAAGAATCGGACTTGCGCTGGTTCATGTCACCTGGCTAACGGGTATCGTAACCTCGCCTTTGGGAGAAGATGGCCTGGACAATCCTGATCCATACGATTTGCTGCTCTACCAGGGCGCACACGAGGCATTGGTAAGCACTGCCGAGAGGCTGGAATCCGTCGGATTCAGTGTATCTACCCATTTGCGGAATCATCGCGAGCCAGCTGTTGCACTTCACAGGGTAATCCTTCAAGCTGAACCGGCTTTGGCAATAATGGGATTGGGGAAACACGGCGCAGGTATCGGGCATCAACTGCAACAGCTTGTTCCGGTGCCGGTACTCTATGTATCCTCACGATAGTAGCATGTACAGTCTGAGATTCTAGTCCTGACGATACCTGAGAGAGATGCAATCTACGGCTGATAAGGGGGACCGATGAACGAAGAACGCACCTGTCGGGTCTGTGGTTCTCCACTTTCTGCCTCAAGTAGATTCTGTTCGTCGTGCGGAACGCCGGTAGATGTCGATACGCCTGGCGTCAAGGCTGAAGATGAAAATGTTGAGAGCAGGCTCATTGATGAGGTCGAGACAGTTGCCGTCGATGAGACTGCTGGTGCAGGCGATGAAGAAGTCATGATATCTGAGTCAGTCGAGGAGTTTTCCACAGATGCCGAGTCTCAGGATGAAAGCCCGGCTAGTGCGGAACAGACGCCGGAGAGCGTAGACCAGCCTGATAGCGCTGACCCGGCTGCGGAGTCCCCATCACCTCCAGTGGGACCTGTCGAGACATCATCGCACGATCAGGTAACCGGAGCAGTTCCTCCTACCGCGCCTCAACATCCAACGTTTGTGCCTCCCGCATACCCACCGCCCGCTAGCGACGGCGGCACCAAGATCTGGTGGATCCTTGGCGGCATCGGCATATTCATCATCGTCGTCTGCTGTTGCATCATGCTCTCAGTCGGGATAATAGCGAGTATTGACTCAGCACTGCATGACGAATTTGACAAAGCTTCGTACCTGTTCTCTTCTGTGGTTTAGCTCCACCAAAGAACAGTCAGTACGGCATCGCACTTTTCTTGAAGAGTTGTGCCGGGAAAACTGAGTTCAAAACTTCTGTTGATGATTGCGCGAATTCAGCCCAACCAGGTGATCGTCTTCATTTGATTAACCGACAATTCCGAAGCGTTACATCGTCAGACTCAGTTTTGTTTTTTTCGGTAAAAACAAAGAAACGACCGCCAGGATCGTACCTCCCGACGGTCGTGGGCTCCTCAAGTGTTATTAGTCTGATGGCTGGCGAGTCGACCGCGCTTCCGGCCGGTCATCAACGAAACCACCCTGGCCATTTCCTGGCTGCTGGTCCTGATCGACACCGCGCATCGTGAGATCGATTTTTCCATCTGGCCGGATATCAGTAATCCGGACGTTGACGACATCACCTCTGGAGACGGCATCGTCAACGCGCGCATACCGGCGATTACCCAGCTGTGAAATGTGAACAAATCCATCTCGTCCTGGAATGACCTCAACGAATGCGCCAACCGGAATAATCGACTTGACGGTTCCGCTTACGATTTCACCGACTTCAGGCAGTTCGACCGGAGCGGCAGCGCCCTGTTTGTTGGCGACATCATTCGCCAGCCCTTTCATGGTCAGATTTATTTTGCCGTCTTGCCGGATTTCAGTGACCTTCACTTCAACCTGGTCCCCGACTGAAACGACGTCCTCAACCCGTTCCACTCGCGTACTTCCGAGTTGAGATATGTGAACGAATCCGTCTTTGCCTGGTGTCAGTTCGACGAATGCCCCAACCGGGATGATCGTCCGGACCTCTCCAACAACGATCTCGCCTATTTCAGGGGTCCAGGTCAGTCGCCGGATCGCGCCAACCGCAAGCGCCGATGATTCACTGTCCGGGGCGGTGATGAAGATCGTGCCATCTTCTTCAATGTCGATGGCTGCGCCAGAATCTTCCTGGATAGCCCGGATGTTTTTACCGCCAGGTCCGATCACAAGCCCGATCTGATCGGGATCGATTTTCACCGTCGTGATGGACGGCGCATAGCGAGATTGCTCGGACCGGGCTTCCATGATCGCCTCTGACATCTTGCTGAGGATGTGTAACCGGCCCTGGTGCGCCTGTGCAAGCGCCTGTCGCATGATCGAAGTGGTGATTCCCTGGACCTTGATATCCATCTGAATGGCGGTTACACCGTCGCGGGTTCCAGCGACTTTGAAGTCCATATCGCCGAGGAAGTCTTCCATTCCTTGAATATCCGAGAGAATCGTATATCCGCCTTCCCCATCGGTTACCAGCCCCATAGCAATACCGGCAACCGGGGCTGAGATGGGGACGCCTGCATCCATGAGCGCAAGAGAACTCCCGCATACACTGGCCATCGAGGTTGAGCCGTTTGACGACACGATATCCGATACCACTCGGAGCGTGTATGGAAAATCGTCCTTGGCGGGCAGCACCGGCACCAGGGCCCGTTCCGCCAGCATTCCGTGTCCAATATCGCGGCGCGATGGCCCGCGCATGAAACGGGCTTCTCCGACGCTGTAAGGCGGGAAATTGTAGTGGTGGATGTAGCGTTTGGATGTCTCCGGAGTAAGCCCGTCAACCATCTGGTCATCTCTGGTGCCACCAAGCGTAGCAACCGAAACTGCCTGAGTCTGGCCACGAGTAAATATCGCCGATCCGTGTGTTCGCGGAAGCCAGCCAACCTCACACCAGATTGGACGGATCTCTTCAGGATTTCTGCCATCCGGGCGGTATCCTCGATCGAGGATTGCCGAGCGAACACCTTCCTTCACCAGATCATCAAATGCTCCGGCATAGGCTCTTTCCATGCCAGCGTCGTCATCTTCTTCCGAATCGGACTCTGACACCAACCTCTCCAGAAGCTCTGACTTAAGCGAATCAAGGGCTTGGCTCCGTGACTCCTTGTCGGGCTGGAACATAGCGTCTTCGAGCCTGCCGCCGACAAAGGATCGGACTTTGGATTCAATGCCTTCGTCTGGCGTTTTGAGCTGCGGCTCGACTTTCTCCTGGCCGATTTGAGCTGCCAGCCGTAGCTGAGCTTCAATGATCCTCTTTATCTCTTCGTGAGCCTGAGAGATGGCATCTACGACGACATCCTCAGTGACCTGATTTGCTTCACCTTCGACCATCATGATGGCTTCGCTGGTTCCGGCAACGACGATGTTCAGGTCGCTTTCCTCCAGTTGCTCATAACTCGGGTTCACGACGAGTTGCTGGTCGATGTACCCCATGCGGACACCTCCGACCGGTCCATAAAATGGAATCTTAGAAATCGTCAAGGCTGCTGATGCTCCATTGATCGACAGAATGTCGGGATCGTTTTGCTGGTCGGTGGAAAAAACCGTCGAAACAATGTGGACATCGTTCCTAAATCCCTTCGGAAAGAGTGGTCGCAGCGGGCGGTCGGTCAAGCGCGCGGAAAGGATCGCATGTTCGCTTGGACGGCCTTCACGTTTGATGAATCCACCTGGGATTTTTCCAGCGGCGTACATCCGTTCTTCATAGTCGACCGTCAGTGGAAAAAAATCAACGCCCTCTCTCGGGCTGTCAGACATCACCGCTGTTGCAAGGAGGACGGTGTCTTCATATTGAACGAGCACCGCTCCGTCCGCAAGCTCAGCCAGTTTTCCCTGAGAGAACATCAGTTCCCTGCCGCCAATTGAGACGGACTCTTCAAATATCTGTGGGTAGTTATCCATGTTTTAAGTTTCCTCAAATGTTCGCGAGCGTTTAAATACGCTTGCGAAAGTACGTTTAGTTCATGTTGAATGTGTCGGTGTGGGTTAGGGACTGGAGTGTGGTGCTCAACAAAGACTCAGCCTCACACTCCAATACCTAACTCACGTACGTTACAGACTACGTTTGATGTCCTGCTAACCGATGAAAACGGATAGCGTTACGAGTTGTGTGGTTGTTGCCCCCTCTCCGGCAGCAGACATAGTGAAAACCCAGGAGTTGTTCTCCTGGGTCCGCATTGTCCTATTGTTGATCAGCGAATAAAACGAAGTAGTATGCATGGCACGGACTGGACCTATCGTCGCAATCCCAACTTTTCGGTGAGCGCCCGGTACCGTTTCGCGTCAGTCTTGCTGAGATATCGCAACAATCTCCTGCGCCGGCCGACAAGTTTGAACAGACCGCGTCGTGAGTGATGATCGTGCGGGTGTTCTCGCAAATGTTCAGTCAGGCTTGTGATCCGGTTCGTCAGCAGTGCGATCTGAACTTCGGGTGAACCATTATCAGTTTCATGTACCTGAAACGACTCAATGATCTCTTCACGTTGAGCTTTTTGTAGCGCCATTCGCGCTGGGCCTCCCTCTGGCATTGTTTCAAAAGGTGCGTTATCCGTGCGCAGCTTTCGATTCATTTAGCATAACAGAATCTGAGCAGGTAGACCACGCTAGCGCTGATATACATAGGACCCTGCAGGTTTGGATCAATCGGATTGAATCGATTCAGTTCGCGGGAACCTCGACGTCAGGTAGCCAGTTCATCATCCCGCGAAGTTCATCGCCGACATCCTCAATCTGATGGGTCTGAGCGGCTTTCCGCATCTCGAGAAATCGGTTGCGGCCGGCCTCGTTCTCAGCCATCCACTCTGACGCGAACTCACCAGATTGGATATCGCCAAGGATCTGTTGCATCGTCGCTCTTACTCGATCATCAATGACACGAGGTCCAGCCGTATAGTCGCCGTACTCTGCAGTGTCACTGACGGAATAGCGCATGTATTTTATTCCGCCCTGATACATCATATCGACGATGAGTTTCAGCTCGTTCAACACTTCAAAATACGCGAGTTCAGGCTGATAGCCCGCCTCGACCAGCGTTTCAAACGCAGCAACAACGAGAGCGGAAACACCGCCACAGAGGACAACCTGTTCCCCAAATAGATCGGTTTCTGTCTCCTCTTTGAACGTCGTCGCCACGACACCGGCTCTGGTACAACCCAGTCCGCTCGCGTAGGCTATCCCGGTTGCCTGAGCATGACCGGTGACATCCTGGTGAACAGCCAGCAGGCCGGGCACACCTTCGCCTTCGACGTAGAGTTCGCGCAAGATATGGCCAGGACTCTTCGGAGCAATCATGACGACATCGACGTTGTCAGGCGGTTCGATAAACCCGTAGTGAATGTTGAACCCGTGAGCGAACATCAACGTTTTACCAGGATCAAGGTTTGGCGCGACATCCTGTTCGTAAACACGTCGTTGTACGTGATCAGGTACCAGAATCATGACGACATCTGCTGAAGCGACGGCATCCGAATTTGTGAGGACTGGAAGTCCGTCGGCTTCTACCCGCGGCCAGGAGCTGCTTCCTTCGTAGAGGCCTACCACCACGTCGAACCCGCTATCCCGCAGATTTTGCGCATGGGCGTGTCCCTGGCTGCCATAGCCAAGAATAGCTATGCGCTTGTCTTTGAGTGCATCCTGATCAACATCCGATTCGTAGAAAATTGTCGCCAATCGTGTTTGCCTTTCACTGTGGATAGCTTGCCCGAAGATTCAGGCAGCCTGTCCTGCTTTTGCTACTGTTTTCAATCTATTTTGACCACTGCCTCGCACCATTGCGATCGCACCTGTCCGGGTCACCTCCTTGATACCATACGACCGAATCATGCTGATGCACGATTCGATCTTCTCACTCGGTCCGGTGACCTCGATGGTAAGCGTATCAGGAGAGGCATCGACTATCCGCGCGTTGAAAATATCTGCAACGATTCGCATGATATCCGTACGGGTTCTATCTGTTGCCAGCACCTTGATCAATGCTAGCTCTCGCTGGATGATTGGACTATCCGTGATGTCGGTGACTTTGAGAACCTCAAGCAACTTATAGAGCTGTTTGGTGACCTGTTCGACCGTATAGTCGTCGCCCTCAAGCACGAATGTCATCCGCGACAAGCCTGGCGTTTCGGTGTGACCGACCGCAACGGACTCCACGTTGAACATTCGCTGGCGGAACAGGCTCATCACCCGGTTGAGTACTCCAGTCTCATTTTCCACTAGCACAACAAGCGTCCGTAGATTCTTTCCTTCGGTTGCGGACATGATTTACTCCTCCTCGATCAGGTCTGCGAATGTAGCGCCAGATGGGATCATTGGGAACACATTTTGCTCCTGGCCGATGATGAATTCGATTAACGTCGGTCCGCTGACACTCTTGGCCCATTCAAGCGCTTCATCGATCTCATGCAACTCAGTCACCCTTCGGGAAGCAATGTAGTGAGCTTCGCCCAGACGGACAAAGTCAGGACTCGTGATTTTTACTTCGGAGTAGTTTGAATTGTGGAAAAACTGCTGCCACTGACGCACCATCCCGAGAAAACCGTTGTTAAGAATGAGAATGTTGACGTTGCATTGTTCCTGGACCAGTGTCGCAAACTCCGGAGCGGTCATCTGGACACCGCCATCACCAACAACTGCCCAGACATTGACATCGCGGTCGGCAAATGCGGCGCCCATTGCGGCGGGAACGCCAAATCCCATTGTTCCGAGACCACCCGAGGTTATCCAGCGATGAGAAAGCTCAGGTCTCACACACTGTGCGCACCACATCTGGTGCTGGCCGACATCTGTGGTGACAATGTCGTTCGACTCAACTTTGGCATCAAGTCTCTCCAACACGTGCTGAGCCTGCAAAGGCTGGTTCGGATCAGAATGTCGGAAGGGAGTAGCTTTTTGCCAGGCTTCAATCTCCGCAATCCAGTCGCTGTGATCCTGTTCGCCGACTGTGTTGACCAGTTCTCGAAGTGCTTCTTTCGCATCTGATACCACTGGCACTTCGGTCGGAACGTTTTTTCCTATTTCCGCGGGATCAATATCGATATGAACGACTCTGGCATGGGGTGCGAACGATTCCAACTTGCCGGTCACCCGGTCGTCGAATCGCATGCCAACGGCAATGAGCAAATCCGCTTCATTGATAGCCCGATTTGCATGGGTAAAACCGTGCATGCCTATCATGCCCATACACAGCTCATGCGATTGAGGAAGGCTGCCTATGCCCAGCAGCGTCAGTCCGACCGGAATATTCGTTTTCTCAGCGAACTCTCGCAGCTCGTTGCAAGCGTTGGAGATGAGGATTCCGTGACCGGCCAAAATGACCGGTTTTCTGGCCAGATCAATCTCTTCAGCTGCTCTTTTAATCTGACCTCGGTGTGGACGGTAGTTCGGGCGGTACCCAGGCAGATCAAGCTCATCAGCTGGCGCTAGCTCGCCTTCAGCAAGCAGGACATCTTTTGGTATGTCGATCAGGACCGGTCCAGGTCGTCCAGTTTGCGCCAGGTGAAACGCCTTCTGGATCGTGGGACCGATCTCTTCAACACTGTGGATAAGGAAATTGTGCTTGGTGATCGGCAGGGTGATACCGGTGATATCTGTCTCTTGGAATGCGTCGCTACCGATGACCGGTTGCGCGACTTGACCGGTGATTGCGACCATTGGCACCGAATCGAGTTTGGCATTCGCAATCGCCGTGACCAGGTTCGTAGCACCTGGACCTGACGTAGCCAGACAGACGCCAGCTTTGCCAGTGACACGGGCATAGCCGTCCGCGGCATGACCTGCGCCTTGTTCGTGCCTGACCAGTACGTGATAGATGTCGTACTCCGGCAACACGTCATAGAGGGGAATCAGGACGCCGCCAGGGTAACCAAAAATAAGCTCGACACCCTCACGCATAAGCGCTTCACAAAATACTCGAGCGCCAATCATAGGCTTGTCTGATTTTTGCTCTTGAAATACTCCATTTTTAGTGGTGACAGTCATTGTCAGTTCCCCTCAGATTCAACCCTGTCGATACTACCCTGATCGGCGCTCTAGCCGTACCACGAAAAAAGCCCCCCGATGTTCGGGAGGCTCGCGATGTGTGTCGTTGCTGACTAGCTGCTCGCGCGCGCTCCCTCAAGTACCTCAATAAGGAGTACAAGGTCAGCAATAAAAATAAGTTCGGACACAGCACAACACGATTCAGCTTCACCGCTCACGTGCGGTGATGAATGAACAGTAAATGTATGCGGCGTCTGAAACACACGATCTCCAATACTAGCGCACGATCGCTCAGCTAGTTCGATGCATCATATCTAGCGTCAGAGAGCGTGTCAAGCAAAATTTGTAGTCTGTTGGCGAGAATGAATTCAAATACATTCAGGTTGTGTCTAAATTTACGGTCGCTAAGAGCATGTGAAACAAGCTGTCCCATCAACTAAAATCAGAGATCAGCTTTCCATTCGTTGCCGTTGGAATGGCCGTGTGCTTGTGCTAGTATCAGTACGGTAAACCAGCCTCGTAAGAGGACGAGCTGCGCCCGTAGCTCAGTGGATAGAGCGTTTGGTTGCGGACCAAAAGGTCAGAGGTTCGAATCCTCTCGGGCGTACAGATGCAGGCCACGGCAGCAGTCGACTGCCGTGGCCTTGTTGATTGCTGAGCATTTTTCCCTTCGGTATACTGCCTTCGGAGAGGTGTCCGAGTGGTTTAAGGTGCTGCTCTCGAAAAGCAGTGTGGGTTCAAAGCTCACCGTGGGTTCGAATCCCACCCTCTCCGCCGGTGGACAATGTGCTTCGCTTGTAAGCCACCTGTTGGAAGGGTCGCATAGTCTGGCCTAGTGCGCGCGACTGGAAATCGCGTAGGCGGGTCCTCTCGCCTCGTGGGTTCGAATCCCACCCCTTCCGCCATCTCCATTGGCTTGAACAGCACCGGTTTCTAGCCGCCGCATGCTACCCTCGTGAAATGATCTTGAGCCCAATACTGTATGTAATTTGTCCTCGACATTCGGCACAAACACACATTCGCATTACAATCAGATCACAGTACTCAAATTTCCATTTTGTAACGTTGGTTCACATTTGATCGATACCTAATCACCTCAGGAGTAGGATTATCAACCGAATTAATGCATCACCATCAACGCACAATAGTTTGCTCGTAGCTGGGATTCCTGACTTCTGGAACCGGATCTCAAGAGTTGCCAGCCTGACATTGCTGCTCGACTATGATGGCACGCTAGCGCCATTCAATATTGACCGCATGAAAGCAACTCCCCTTGCGGGAATTCCTGAAGCAATCGAGATCATCAACAGCAGCCAACATACGAACCTGGCATTGATCTCCGGAAGACCGGTAGCAGAAGTGCAAACTCTCATTCACAACGATGATATTGTCATAGCCGGTACCCACGGGTGGGAGCTATATACGCCGGAAAACGGCGTTGGTAGCCCTTCCATCTCGCGCCAACAACAAGAGCAGCTCGTTTTTGCCTATGAGGAGGCAAATCGCCTGATCGAACAGCAACATATCGAACGAAAACTGGCGACGGTAGCCGTTCATACACGTGCTTTGCCCGCGAAACAGGCACAAAGATTGACGCAAGATATCAACGAGCTTTGGGAAGGCAATTCCCAATCTGGTGAAGTTGAAATTCGAAAGTTCGATGGCGGAATCGAATTCCGTATTGTCGGTAGAACAAAGGCAAACGCGGTCGAAGAAATCCTGTCCATGTGGCCAGAATCTCAGCTCACGGTCTATGTCGGTGACGACGATACCGACGAAGATGCATTTTCGTATTTGAAATCTGAGCTTCGAGACAGAGGACTGGGTATCCGAGTCGGAGAATCGGATCGAGCGTCAGCTGCGCAAGGTAGATTGTATTCAGTAGAAGAAGTTAGGCAATTCCTATGGGACTGGATCAACAACACGATGTGATTCCACTCAACGCAAGCAACGGGCAATTTAGCGATGGACTGACCATTGTCTCAAACCGGTTGCCAGTGGTGCTTTCGAAACTGAACGACGGTACCTGGGATGCAAAACCTGGATCTGGCGGTCTCGTTCATTCTCTGAAGCATGCGCTCCGCGAACGCCACGGCTTATGGCTCGGCTGGTCTGGTGCGGTAGACGGTGAAGGGATAGACGAAGCCCTCGCGAGAGCGTCGGCCGGCGCTGGTTATTCCCTGCGTGGAATATCGCTAACCGCTGACCAGATTGAAAATTATTACTTTGGATTCTCAAATGAGGTCATTTGGCCCCTTTTTCACGATATGGTGTCGCGCTGTAGATTCCATCCTCGCTACTGGACGGTGTACCAGCAAGTCAATCAGCATTTTGCCGAAGAAGTCGATCGGATAGTCGGCGAAGACGACTTCGTCTGGATTCAGGACTACCACCTAATGATGGTTGCCTGGTATCTGCAGCACAACGGATCGCATCGTAAGACCGGTTTTTTCCTCCACATTCCTTTCCCACCACTGGATATATTTATGAAGTTGCCCTGGCGATTTGAGATTTTGCGGGCGCTACTGGCTCACAATGCAATCGGATTTCAATCAGTTCGGGATACACGCAATTTCATCCAGTGTGTTGAAAACCTGTTTTCCGATGTGCAGGTGGCCCGGCAGGACGACGCCTACACTGTCATCATCGATCAGAGTATCGTTTCGGTTGGCAACTTCCCAATCGGTATTGACTTCGAAGGTTTCGACTCTATGTCGCGAGCCAGTGATGTAAAAAGATCGGCGGCGTTGCAACGCAAAGAACTATCAGGCAGGAAACTGATACTCGGCATCGATCGGCTGGATTACACAAAAGGAATTCCAGAACGACTCTACGCATTTCAAAGCGCATTGCGCCGTTACCCCGAGTTGATCGAAAAAGTCACCTTTACCCAGATCGTTGTTCCCAGCCGGGACGATATATTTCAGTATCAGAGGATGAAGGAAGAGGTCGAACAACTCGTCAGCAAGATCAATGGCGAATTTACTCGAACTGGCTGGGTTCCAGTTCACTACATCTACCGGAGCCTCGGTTTTGAGGATCTCGTCTCACAGTACCGGGCAAGCCACATCTCCTTCGTAACTCCGCTCAAAGATGGGATGAATCTGATAGCGAAAGAGTATGTTGCCGCCAACGTCGAAGAAGATGGTGTACTCATATTGAGCGAGTTTGCCGGGGCTGCCGCTCAGCTCCAACACGGCGCTATTCTGGTCAATCCTCATGACGTAATTGGCACCGCTGAGGCTATTCACCAGTCATTTGTTATGGATAGACATGAACGCCAGATGCGGATGGCTCAACTGCGGGACATCGTTCGTGAGACGGATGTCTTCTGGTGGACCAGTTCGTTCCTGAACATGGCACTTAACGGCGTACACGATCTCAATCCTGACCAGGCGTTTTATGTGCCACAGTCAGACATTGGCAACGTTGAAATCCGGGAATTCGCAGTTCGTGAAGTTGTTGGCTAGCGGTTAGCTGATAGCGAATTAATTACTTTAATAATTTCAGCTCGTTCAGGCATTGAGATCTGAGCGCCCTGCTTTCGAACTGACAACGAACCGGCTGCTACACCTGCCATAACCGCGTTTTCAATTGATTCATTTTGAGCGAGCCAGGCTGCAAACACTCCGCAAAATGCGTCACCAGCACCGGTGGTGTCAATGACGTTGGCCTCAATGGCAGGTATCGCAATAATTCCTTCACGATCCCCGGATAGCGCGCCTTGGGCGCCAAGAGTAATGACAACCTGATGAAATCCCAATCGCAATATATGCTGGATGGCGTCGTGACTATTTTCAGCCGTCACATCCTTCCCAATCAATTGTGTTGCTTCAACTTCATTGAGAATGAGGTGATCTATTCCTGCAGCCAGTCCGACGATCCGTTCATCGAACGGTGCTGCATTGCAGATGATCCTTAGATTTCCAGCAAACTCTTGCACAATCGCGTCAGCGACCTCGAATGGCGATTCCAGGGTTAGACTGACAACAGTACCGGCATCAGCCTTGCGGCAGACGTCTCGTACATGCTCAACATCGAGATACTGGTTTGCTCCGGGAACGACGACAATCTGATTCTCGCCCTGAAGATCGACGATGATTAAAGCGATGCCAGACGACTGGTCAGCAACTCGCCGGACGAAGTCAACACCGACGGAGGCGCGGGTGAGATCTTCCAGGCGAGCCTGTCCAATGTCATCAGTCCCGACGCAACCTACGAACTGAACATTCGCGCCAGATCTAACTGCGGCAACAGCCTGGTTGGCGGCTTTGCCACCAGCATACGTCGAATACGAGATACCAGTAACGGTCTCACCTGGAATCGGCAATCGATTGGTAAAACAGACAAAGTCGGTATTCGAGTTGCCAATAGCAATGACCTGAGACAACCTGCTGCCTACCAGTCATCAGATCCATCATCGTCCACTTTTCGCTTACCCCACGGTTTAAGCCGGACGAAAAAGTACTTCAGAAACAGCCCGCGAAGTCTGTTCCAGGCTTGCCGTGCGCGCAACAACTGCGCCTGGCTCACCGGCTTTTCGCTATAAGTTTCCTGGACATAGATATCCGTCAGATAGTTAACCGGCTGCCGGACTCCGGGAACCTTGTCGTTCACCGCATTCGCATACTCATGCGGTGTCATGTGCGACTCGGCTTTGACGCCACCCCATGACGCCCCTCTTGCAAGTTTTGTGTAAAACCGCGAGGTTTGAGAAAGTCCGCGTGTCCCTCGCATCCAAAGATAGATGACAACCAGGATCAGGAGCAGAAGAAGCATCGGGACGATTCTGACCAGCAGACCAAGATTGGAGATTCCTGAGTTCTCCGAGTTGATTGCGCCGGTGCCAGTCGGAAGATCGAAATTCTCCTCGGTAAACGCCTGATCAAGATCCTGTCCGGAAGCCCCTCCGATAAGACCTTCACCGCGAAGGTCTTCTGGAAGCCGTGCTATCGAGCTGTCGGCCGGTGGAGCTGGTTCGCGGTTGACCTCGGAGCGAGCCGCGGTCGGCTCAAAACCAATCCAGCCATAACCGGCGAAATACACTTCAGGCCAGGCGTGGGCGTTTCGCTCGCGATAGAGAAATCCGCCTTCTACTTTTTCGTCGGTTGGGTAAAAACCAACTGCCATGCGGGCTGGAATTCCGAGCGATCGCGCCATTACAATAAATGCCGAGGCGTAGTATTCACAATACCCTTCCTGGGTTTCGAACAGTACAAAATCGACGACATCGACATCGGCAGGCGGGAACGCTACACTCTCGCTATAGGTGATGTTCGTCCGCAAATAGGTTTCAAGCGCTTTCGCTGAGTCGTAGGTCGTCAGTGAGTCTCGAGTAATCTCCTGTGCGAGCAATATCGTCCGCTCAGTCACCGAATCAGGCAACTGAAGATACCGATCGATGATCTCCTGTGGATACTCTGCGCCAGCCTGCCTGAGTTGATGGCTGGTAGACGTCGTCATCAACGACTCAACGCTGTATTGCGTGCCACGAGAAAGTCCTTCTCGGGCGCGAACGGCCTCTACGTCGCTATATACAGGGAAGTAGCCGCTAAATGTCATTGTCGCAGCGTTCCAGGTTGATGGGTCGATAGTATTACTGACAAAGATTTCACGCTCCGCCAACCTGGCACGCTCTTCTTCAACCTCAGGCACGATTCGCGGGTTTGGTACCGGTGTTGGGCTGGGTGATGGTTCGGCAGTGACCGAAGGATCTACCGTTGGTGTTGGCGGGATGTCAGGAGTGAAATCGGCATTTTGCAGTGTGTCAACCATTGGCCAGATCTCAGCCGGTACATCGTCCGGTCCAGCGTTCTGGACATCGATCGTCTCGTCATAGAAACGCCATGAGACTACGAGATTCGAGCCAGTATCACTACTGACAAATGCTCCAGGTGTATACATCAAGCTGCCGCGAGGCCGTTGCACGATAAGTTTGTAGGTTTCACGTTCGCGTTCGACGCTAAAACGCTCATCCTGAGGCAGCGATTCTCCAGGTTTGAGTTCAATTTGAGGAGAAACTGAGCCGCTTGCCAGCGCCGCCCCTTGATCGGGGTAGGTATCGTTGACATCTGACTGCCATCCGCGACCGGTGTAGACGTTGTATTTGTGCGCGGCAAGGTAGGGTGCTGATCGTGCTCCATCGAGGAAGACAACCTCTTTGTCACTGAGTCGGAGTGGTCCGCCAAGCTCAAAGCTCTCAGAAAAGGCGGCAAATCCACCAATGCCTAAGCCGCCGGGTCCACGCAGACCGACAAACCAGTTGCTGAACTGATCTTCGACTGTTCGCCAGGGGCCATCTACATCTTCCCACAGGTCATTGGCTTGACCACTGCGGGCGCTGACCGGGACTGCCCAGCCGAAAATGATGACTGCCAGGGCAAGATAGCTCGCTACCCACATTCCACGCCACATCAGCGAGCCAGGATATTCCATTCTTACCCTGCGCCAGTTGATCTCACGCTCAAGTAATGTAAATCGCATGAGTAACAACATCGCGACGAACACGAACAGAACGACCAGTCCGGTAGGAACTTTCAGGCTATATCCGAGATTGAGCAGCAACACGATGCCGGGGAAGAAGAGTGCGGCCCAGATCCACCTGGCCCGCAAGACGAACCACATTGTCAGATAGGCCATGACAAACGTCAGCACCGAGATAAAGAATATGAACAAATAGAGATCCTCGGTGGACTGGCCATTAATAATCTGATCGAACCAGCGTTCGCCCCGATCCCAGAGCCAGCGTAGTTTGTCCCGGCGACCGCCAACGGCATCATTCAGATACTCGGTCATTCCGTACAAGACGACAATGACACCTACGATGAACCCGCCGAGGTGTAAAGCAGGAGAAGGGATCCTGCGCCATTTTGAGACGATGAATCCGGCAACCAGCCCTGCAAGCATGATGGTGTTGAGGATGCTTAAACCATCGGCCCAGTCAGCTGCCTGGATTGACAGTACGGCGATCCAGACAATCAACGAGGTGAGTATTACTATCGTCCACCCTTCCCGGATGGCAAATCGATGCATGAACCTACCTCAATTCAAGGACGAGCCAACTGCTCGACGAGTATATGACGATGCATAGAGTTCGCTCGTGCTAACTGGTGAGACGGCAACATTGAAATCTTCACTTGCTCTCTGAATCTCAGCCCGATTTCCAAACCTGCGGGCGTTGAGCATCAACCATGCCAGCGAACCGGTCAGGAGAGCGCCTGCTGCTCCGATAAGCCCGAGCAGCGCCAGTGCGGACAACACGCTCGGAGTAGTATCAGCGCCAATTGAGCCAGCCAGCATCGTGACAGAAACGGCCACACTGTTAAAACTGCCGTGCAGTGCGACAGCTAGCATGAAATACCAAACAAATACGATACCGCCTGATTGGCGCTGTTGATACCAGCCAAGAGCCACAATCGAGCTGGCCGCCATATGAACTAGAACAACCGGAGCCCTTAAAAGCAACGTCACCGCCCAAGCACTCGGTGATAACAATGCATATCCGATGTTTTCGGTAGTCGCGAAACCAAGTCCGGCCATCGAACCGGCGAAAAAGATGGTAAAGAGTGAAAAGTCCTGATGTCTGATAAATGGAATAAATGCTCCAAAAAATTTTGTCAGCTCTTCAGTCAGTGGCGCGACGATGACGAACAGAGCAAATGCCGAGAAGACGACTGTCGGCGTGAAGAACAGGTCTGGCAGAGAATTTGATCCCTCCTCAAACTCCGCAAATAGATCCTGTATGGAACTCGAACTCGGAAAATCCACACCTGCAAATTTGAATCCAAGAAATGCTCCAACGAACATTGCACAGGCGAAGAGAATTTGAAGTGATACGGCGAGGACAACGGAACCGGTCATTCCGAAAACCGCCGGGTTGACTAATGCTCGCCTGGATTGGCGTTTCCCCATAGCCCAGCGGAGCATCAGGCCAGCGTAGAAGACAGCCAGCGAACATGCCGCGAAAACAACCAGAACTGGAGAGGCTGCCGCGAAGAGTTCCAGGTAATTGAATGTCATGCCCAGACTGATCAGAATAAAGAATGCGATCAAACCAAGCCAGTAATACGGGAGTCGAATGGTACTGTCAGCTTTGATTAGCGAACCCGCGAGAAGTATGACGCCGGCAAGAAGCGTAGCGCAGCCTAACGCAGCCAAGGAACCAAGTTCCTCGGCGCTCTCTGTTCTATCGGAAGCTGACAGCACAATTCCGGCATAAAGTAGGCTCATCAGAACACCTGTCGCAAGCAGCACAATTGCGACTACTGGCGCGATGAATCGATTCAACGGCGCACCGGCGAGGAACCGTGCGACGAATAGGTTGACAGTGCCCGGCTAATATCGTCTCCGTACTTGACGAGGTAGGTTGGGATGCTCGCAGAAGCAAGATCGCTGACGACCAAAAGGCTTGAATCCGGAGACCCAAAGGTGCTTGGCTCGATCAAAACACTCACGACCTGAACGCTTCTCGACACTATCCCGATCGCGGCATGTACCCAGTCCTCGTGGGTTGAAGGTGTCACCATGATGACGGTGCTGTTTCGGGTGAACAGGCTGCCTTCGGACACAAGCAGTTCTGAAAATGGCACGGTGCCATCTGCATGGACAACAGCCAGCTGTTCCAGAATCTTCAGCATTTGTCGTCCGCCTCGGTCCGCAGGTATGACCGTATGGTGTCCGCTGTTCAGGATGAGTCCGACATTCCGATTCTGGTTCAGGAAGTGCTGCGCAAGTGAAGCCGCCACGGTAACGGAGTATTCTTCCGTTGAGTCCAGCCAGAACGAAAGCGGCACATCTTCACTTTGAAAGTTTGGGAGCACCGCCGAGCCACCTGCGCCAGCCTGCACCGATGCGTCCATGTCTACGACGATCCAGAGGTCAGCGGTAGGATCAAGTTCGAACTCTTTCACCATAAGTGAACCAGTCCGAGCAGTTGCTCTCCAGGCAATACGATTGAATGCATCGCCTGGAAAATAATCCCGAACTCCAGCGGCGTTCGGAGTAACGAATGGAGTCCGGCGCTGAATAGCTGAACCGCCTGGCAACACTCCGACCGGCAATGCAAAATGGCTAAGATCGACGGTCGCCGGGTAAACGAGCAGTTCTTCTGTGTGTGGTTCCACAGTTATCTTTGGGAAAATACCAAACGGGTCCCCGCTTCGCACTACGAGCGGTCCAATTCGGAACCGTCCGCGACGTGCGCACGTGGTGTAAACCCTCCAGCGGTTCGAGTCGTTCGGACCCAGATGCAAAACCTTCGAAACGCCGTGCCCGGGTAGATTTGATTGGTCGATGAGCTCAACCCAGAGCTTGGAGAGCCGGCTTCGATTTCGTACTCGAAGTCGTTCTTCAAAAACCTGACCCACCTGCGCTCGATCCGCCATAGAATGACGTTCAACGGTTATTCCACGGAGACTTGCCCAACTCCATATCCAGGACACAAACAGGATTGCGATGAGGGTGAAGAATATCTTGTCGAGCACGCTCCACTGGTTCAACTGAGCAAGTATCAGGATGACAAGAGTGATGATGCCTAGCTTCAGAGCATTCATTGGACCGGATTCTTCGCGATGGTGCTCATCTTAGCGTCATCTTTCTCAATCTATCTCGGTACCGCTGCTCCAGGGACCGGACTAGAAGACAGCAATTCACGAATGACATGACGTGAGTCGATGTTGCGCATTCTTGCAGCCGGATTGACAATGATACGGTGTGCCAGCGTCGGCTCTGCGAGATCTTTAATATCGTCCGGGATCACGTAGTCTCGACCCTGCATAGCTGCCCAGGCTCTCGAAGCATTGCGCAGGGTAATCGAACCACGCGGACTCGCGCCAAGATAAATTTGCTCGTGATCCCTCGTCGACTCAACTAGATCGACAATGTACTCTTTCAAGCGGTTGTCAACAAAAACCTTTTTAACTTCCTGCTGAGCGACAAGCAGTTCTTCAACAGTGATGACTTGCTGCATGCTGGTTAGCGGATGTGACTCCTGCTGACTATCGAGAATCGCGATTTCGTTTGACCGGCCGGGATAACCAAGTGACAATCTCAGCATGAACCGGTCTAGCTGGGCTTCTGGCAGTGGAAAAGTACCTTCGTATTCGATCGGGTTTTCAGTCGCCAGCACGACAAATGGTTCAGGCAGCTTGTGTGTGACACCGTCGACAGTGATCTGTTCCTCTTCCATTGCTTCAAGAAGAGCAGATTGAGTTTTCGGTGTCGCGCGGTTTATCTCATCAGCCAGCACAATCTGAGCAACGACCGGTCCGGGACGAAATTCGAAGTGGGTTGTCTGCTGGTTGTAGACGCTGACACCAGTTACGTCGCTCGGTAGCAAGTCTGGAGTGAACTGGATTCTCTTGAAATCACCGCCGATGGAATTTGCAATGGCTTTCGCAAGCACCGTTTTGCCAACACCGGGCACATCTTCCACTAGAATGTGGCCGCGGCAAAGTAATGCTATCAGGACAAGCCGGACCTCACGACTCTTGCCAATGATGACCGTGTCTACATTTCCGACGAGTAGCTCGGATATGCGTTGAACCGATTCCATTCTGATCCTTTCTTCGCACACTCAATCTGAAGTCAGCGATTGCCTGATCAGCGATCAGCTGTATTCCAAACAATTCTGTACTGCTAGTGTTCCCCCTACGCACATGTACGCACTGATGACCAGTTTGGCCGTATCCATGCGTGCCCGACATACGGGCCGATGCCAGGCGGTCAGGATGCTTGACCTCGGATTATAGCAATCAACAGCGCATATAGTAGATGTCTGCTTTCAGTCGTTCTGTAGCGACAGGTTCCACAAAAGCGTACGTTCATTTATGATTAATCCAGCGATGAGACAAAAGTCATTCATACCATTTGAAGTTTTCCGGGAGAATCCAGTGACAGACAGCATGGCAATTGATGTGGATCGTGCAAAACGGCTTGTTCTTGTGGACGGGCATGGTCTGGCTTTTCGAGCATTCTTTGCGCTTCCGCCTTCGATGGCAACTTCGGCCGGTGAGATGACCAACGCCACTTACGGGTTTACCGTTATGTTGCTTGATGTCTTGCGTGAACACCAGCCAGACTACGTGCTGGTGACCTTCGATGTCGGTCGCACCTTCCGGCACGAGATGGCGAAGGATTACAAAGCGCATCGAGCGCCAATGCCTGATGACCTCCGCCCGCAAATTGACCGCATGAAAGAAGTTCTTCATGCGCTGAATGTGCCGATTTACGAAGCGCCAGGGTTTGAAGCTGACGATGTCATCGGAACGCTCTCTAAACAGGCCGCCGAGCAGGACATCGATGCCTACGTCATTACCGGCGATAGCGACCTGCTCCAGCTTGTTGGCGATCATGTGTACGTCGTTATGCCCGGTGGGCGTAACTTCGGTGACTACCGGATCTATGATCCAGATTCCGTAAGAGAGAGATATGGCTTCGGTCCGGAACGTGTCATCGACTACAAAGCGCTGGTTGGGGACAAGTCAGACAATATCCCCGGCGTCGCTGGAATTGGCGACAAGTCAGCGAAAGATCTCATCGCTCAGTTTAGCTCGATTGAAGAGATGTTCGAGCGACTCGATACCGTGGCGCAGACCCGTACGAGGAACGCTCTCAGCAACGGAAGGGATGATGCTTTTCACAGTAGGGAGCTCGCCACCGTCGTTCGTGACGTCCCGGTTGAGTTAGATCTGGAAGGTTGCAGAGTAAGCGATTTCGATCGATCGGATGCAATAGGAATTTTTCAAACGCTTGAATTTCGCACTTTGCTGAACAAACTTCCAGACAACGACGGCGATCTGGCTGAAGATCAACAGGTGGTTGACGCTGGTCCCACGGCAGAGCCGGTCATCATTAACAGCCACGATGGTCTGATGAAATTGTCTGAAGAGATTCGACTGGCTGACGTTGTTGCAGTTGACGTGGAAACGGATAGTCTGAATCCACTGCGGACAGAGCTGATTGGAATCGGGATAGCAACTGCGTCAGACAAAACATATTATGTAACACTCGGCCACGAGGGGACCGAGAATGCCAGTCCAGAAGAAGCACTTGAACTGCTCGGACCGGCTTTGAGTGAGCATCCAAAGCTCATCGCTCACAATGGAAAATTTGACTTCGCTGTACTGGAGTCGCATGGTTACTCCCAGCTCACCCTGTCGTTTGACACCATGCTGGCCGCCTATCTACTAGGTGAAACTGCCCGTGGACTGAAAGATCTCGCCTTCAACCGATTCGGATGGCAGATGACACCAATCACGGATCTCATCGGTCGTGGCCGGAACCAGATAACTATGGCGCAAGTCCCGGTTGCGGATGCAGCGCCTTACTGCTGTGCCGACGTTGAAGCCACGATCCGACTAGAGCCACTGTTACGGAAAGAACTGGAAGATCGGGAGCAAATTGGATTGCTCGACGACATCGAGCTACCGCTTACTCAGGTGCTCGTTGATATGGAGCGCTGCGGGATAGCTGTTGATGTCCAGTTGCTTGAAGAAATGAGCGAGCAACTGGAGTCACAGATAGATGAGATAACATCCGAGATTTACGCTTCAGTCGGCCATGAATTCAATGTCAATTCACCTGCTCAGCTGTCGAGTATTCTGTTTGAAGAGATCGGCCTCCCGCCTGGACGAAAAACGAAAACCGGCTACTCGGTGAACCAGGAGGTGCTGGAAGGCTTGCAAGGAGCGCACGACGTTGTCGATCTCGTGCTGGAATACCGATCCCTCTCCAAACTGAAATCTACCTATGTTGATTCGTTACCAAAAGAAGTTGATCCAGAAGATGGCCGGATTCATACAACCTACAATCAGACGATTGCCGCCACCGGCAGATTGTCATCCACCAATCCGAATCTTCAGAATATCCCCGCACGTACTGCGCTAGGACGTCAGGTGCGAAAAGCGTTCGTCACCGGCTCAAGCCAGGGACGAAACCTGTTCGATGAGGAAGCCGTTCTCTTTGGAGCCGACTACTCTCAACAGGAATTGAGGTTGCTTGCCCACTACAGCGGAGACCCAGCACTGATTGAAGCCTTCAATCAGGGTCTGGACATCCACTCAGCCACCGCCGCTGAGGTGTTTGAGGTGCCTCTGGAAGAAGTGACTCCTGAACAGCGATCGACCGCCAAGGTCGTGAATTTCGGGATCATGTACGGTATGTCTGCGTTCGGTCTCTCTCGCGATACCGGAATGGAGCGTGGAGAAGCGCAAGAATTTATCGATCGGTACTACGAACGCTTCAAAGGTGTTGAAGCGTTTATCGAAGAAACCATCAAAGAAGTTGAGCGCAAAGGATACGCTTCCACCCTTTTTGGCAGGCGACGGTATCTCCCCGATATCACGGGACGTGGACCAAGCCGGAACGCGGCCGAACGAGCTGCCATCAATATGCCGATTCAGGGAACCGCCGCAGATATCATGAAACTGGCGATGCTCGCCATTGCCACTAAACTAGACGCAGATCAGTTTCAATCTCGAATGCTGTTACAGGTCCACGATGAGTTGATTTTTGAAGCCCCGGTTTCCGAAGTGTCTGACCTGCAGGCACTGGTTTCAAAGGAGATGTCTGGAGTCGTGGAACTGGAAGTGCCGATGGATGTTGAACCAAAAATTGGACTGAATTGGGATGAAATGAAAGCTATGACGTGAGTTTTCCAGTTGATTCTGCCCTGTTCGATGGATACACTTTGAGATTGTATCGATCTTGATGCAATCTATGCATATAAAGGACCATCAGCGTTATGCCGATTTACGACTACACCTGTGATTCTTGCAATCACCGTTTTGAAGTGCGTCAGGGGTTCCACGATGATCCGCTGACTGAATGTCCAGAGTGTACCGGGCGAATCCGCCGAGTACTGTATCCCGCTGGAGTTATTTTCAAGGGATCAGGCTGGTATTCGACTGACAACCGCACAAATGGCGGAAGCAGCAACGGAAATCCGGAATCATCGACTACTGACGCAGCATCTTCGACAAGCGAGAGTTCATCAACGGCTACGTCCAAGCCAGCAGCGTCAACATCAGAAACGTCGAAACCGGAAAAAGCCGCAGCCGAAGACTAGCCGGTCAGATTATCGATCACAGGCAGCGTTCGATTCTAGAACTTGAAAATTGCGGGGCGCACGGCGAGGTTCGTGACCCCGCTTTTTGCTGTCCGAAGATCCAACTCAGTGAATACTGCTCAATAGATACAAAGGGATGTACAGGATGACTCTCAAGGTTTACAACACGTTGACCCGTCAGAAAGAACACTTCACAACCATCGAACCAGGCGTTGTCAGGATGTATGTATGCGGTGTGACGGTGTATTCGGATTCACACGTCGGACACGCATTGATGGCCATCACGTTTGATGTGATCCGCCGATACCTCGAATGGACTGGATACAAGGTGCTACATGCACAAAACTTCACTGATGTCGACGACAAAATCATCAATCGCGCTAGAGATCTCGGTATGAAGCCAATGGAGCTTTCCGATCAGATGATCGAAGTCTGGTTCGAGGAGTCGAATGCATTGAATGTGTTGCCGGCTACTTACTACCCACGGGCAAGTGAAGAAATTCAGCCGATGATCGAAATGATTGCGGCACTTATCGAAGACGGCTATGCCTATCCCGTCGAAGGCGGAGATGTCAACTACGACGTCACGAAATTCAACGGCTACGGGAAATTGAGCCACCAGAGGCTCGATGATCTGCTTGCCGGAGCGCGAATCGAGGTGGATGAACGCAAGCGACATGCGATGGATTTCGTTCTCTGGAAAGCCTCCAAACCTGGCGAGCCGCAGTGGGACAGTCCATGGGGTCCTGGCCGGCCCGGTTGGCATATCGAGTGCTCGGTAATGGCTCGCAGGCATCTGGGCGATACGATAGATATTCACGGCGGCGGCGCAGATCTGATCTTCCCACACCATGAAAATGAGATCGCTCAAACCGAAGCGTTTGAAGAGTGCCGCCCGTTTTCCCGCTACTGGGTTCACAATGCACTTCTCGAGCTCGGTGGGGAGAAGATGAGTAAATCTATCGGCAATCTGGTCAATACTTCCGAAATACTCAACAGTGGCGATGCCAGCAACTTCCGGCTGATGGTGCTTCAAACGCACTACCGTCATCCACTGACCTTCACCGATGAGGGGTTAGACTCCGCCAGACGTGGATATGATCGTCTGATTACCGCAATACGAGACTTCGAGGGATCCTCTGTTTCTTTTATAGAAGAACGCGATGTATCCGAGTTGGACGGTGCCGAGTTGGCCTTCCGCGAGGCAATGGATGATGATTTCAACACTCCAGTGGCTGTCTCCGTCCTCTTTGATCTGGCGAGAAAAGCGAATTCCGCGACAGGCTCCAGACGACAGGCGATTCAACTCAAACTCATTGAACTTGCCGGAGTGCTTGGTTTGCCGCTTCTCAACGATGTCAGCAAACACACCAATGAAGCTGCTGACCCGTTCATTGAGCTGTTGCTTGAGATTCGCGGCAGGCTGCGAGATGAACATCAGTGGGAGCTGGCCGATGTCGTCAGGGAGCGGTTAGGAGAACTCGGCGTCACCGTTGAAGACACAGCCGGGAATAGTAGCTGGCACTGGTCGCGGAGATAGCTGAAGAGAGATGCAAGAGACGGAATGGCTTTTCGGGCGAAACGCCGTCCATGAGTCGCTGGTCGCCGGTCGTCGAACGTTTTACTGTCTTCAGATTGCGGAAGGCTCCAAACATCATCCCCGGATACAGTCCACAGTCCGGCTTGCGACCGAGCGAAACGTCGACGTTGCCGTTGTTCCACGGTCAACAATGGATGGCACAGTGTCTGGCAACCACCAGGGGGTACTGCTGTCCGCTTCGCCCTATCCGTATGTCGACTGGCTTGATCTGAAGCGGTTGCACGCAAACCGGAGGATCATTCTAGTGCTCGATGGTCTTCAGGATCCTAAAAATGTAGGAACACTTCTCAGAACTGCCGAGGCAATTGAGGTTGGTGGTGTTGTTATTCCTGCGGATCGTGCTGTCGGAATCACACCTGCTGTCGTAAACGCTTCAGCTGGTGCCACAGAACACCTTGATATTTTGCGTGAAACCAATCTCGTGCGCTGGTTGAAATTATCACAAGACAGCCACTACTGGGTAACTGGGCTAGCGGCGGATCCGGCAGCTGAAAACCTGTTCGATATCGAAGTACCTGCGCCGACGGTTTTGGTCGTCGGAGCGGAAGGGGGAGGCCTGCGCCGGTTGGTGCAGGCTACCTGCGACTTGCTGGTGTCTCTGCCTATGTATGGCCAGATTTCTTCGCTAAATGCGGCGGTAGCCGGATCGATTGCTCTCTATGAGATCCGGGAATACAACTAAGTCGGGAAAAATAATAGTTGTAACGGGTATACTTCGCGGTTGAAGGTCCGATGAGACGGTGTGCATGACAACTTCTCCGGTATCCCGTAGTTCTTGGCACAACAAGAGCAGTTATACAGCTTTAGCAGTTAAGTGATTGGCATGTTCAAATGAAGGTAATACTGACCCAGGATGTTTACAAGCTGGGAGAATTAGGAACAATACAGAACGTCAAAGACGGGTACGCGAGAAACTATCTTATCCCGCAGGGGTTGGCTGAGATGGCGACTCCCGGAACCATCAAACAGGTTAACCAGCGGCAAGAAGCTGAAAACCGGCGTATTGCAATGCTGGAAGAAGAAATGCGTGAACTGAGCATCCGCATTGAAGCTGCACAGATAACGATTGAGGCACGGGTCGGAGAACAAGGACGGTTGTACGGGTCGGTGACCGCAGCGGACATCGCCGTCCGGCTTAGTGAGGAAATGGGCGAGGAAATTGATCGCCGGAAGGTCGAACTGGACCAGCCTATCCGTGAAATCGGTGAGTTTGAAGTGCCGGTCCGCCTTGTAGGCCGGTTGATTCCCACCGCAACAGTCATCGTCTACGATCCAGAAGCACCTGAGGTTGAAGAAGACGAAGAAACCGAAGATAACGTCCTGGAAGAAGTGATCGTCGAAGCGGTTGAAGAATCCGTGGATATGACTGCGGCTGCCGATGAAGACAGTGACGAAATCGTCGAGATTGAAGCAGAGGCAACCGACGAAGCGGTCGATCCCGAAGTCGAAGAATCAGACGACTAACCCCGAAAGAAGCTGTTACAACCAATGGCCCAGGCAGTAGATCACCTTCCGCCGCACAATCTGGAAGCCGAACAATCAGTACTGGGTGCTCTGCTGATAGACCGGGATGCAATCATTCGCATTGCCACCTCGGTGAAACCTGCTGATTTTTACCGGACGGCTCACCGAATCATCTATCAGGCCGTGCTGTCGCTGTACAATCGACGTGAACCTACCGACCTGGTCACGCTTGTCGACGAACTTAGCCGTCACGAGCGACTTGCTGACGCTGGCGGCGAATCCTATCTGACCGAACTTATTGCCGCCACTCCAACCTCGGTTCACGTTGAATACTACGCCAATATCGTCGCCAGAACAGCTACCCGCCGTCGATTGATTGAAGCAGGTGGAGAAATAATCCGCATCGGATTCAACGACACCGAAGAGGTTGAAGACGCGCTCGATCAGGCTGAGCAACTGCTTTTTGAGGTATCGCAACGGCGACAGACCCGGGAGTTCCGGTCGCTTGGCGAGATACTGGAACACTATTTCGATCGGCTGGATACTCTTCACCAACACAAAGGGGATATTGTCGGGGTACCGACCGGGTTTGCCGACCTCGATAAATTGCTGGGCGGCCTCCAAAAATCGGATCTAATTATCGCTGCCGCAAGACCATCAGTCGGAAAATCAGCCCTTGGACTTGGATTCGCCTTTAACGCCGCCGTCCACCACAACATGACGGTCGGACTCTTCATGCTGGAGATGTCCGGGGAGCAGATCGTACAACGTCTCCTGTCGATGGAAACTGGCGTAGATTCTCACCGGTTGCGGATGGGGATCATTGACGATAGTGAATGGAACAGCGTGGTCCGGGCATTCGGCCGGCTCTCGGAAGCGCCGATCTTTATCGACGACACGGCAACGGTGACCCTGATGGACGTGCGATCTAAAGCAAGACGATTGGCGGCTGAGCATGGGCTCGACCTGCTTCTCATCGACTATTTGCAACTGATGTCAGGCAGCAAACGCACAGAAAACCGGGTGCAGGAAATTTCAGAGATCTCGCGCGGATTGAAAGGCTTGGCGAGAGAGCTCGATATACCTGTGGTTGCGCTCGCGCAGCTCTCCCGCGCTGTCGAGAGTCGACAATCCAAAGTCCCAATGCTTTCTGATCTGCGAGAGAGCGGAAGCATTGAACAGGATGCTGACATCGTGATGTTCATCTACCGTGAAGAGATGTACGACGACGACACCGATCGAAAAGGAATCGCCGATATCATCGTCTCCAAACATCGCAATGGTCCGGTAGGTCAGGTACATCTCCGATTTTTCGAGCGAACCGCTCGATTCGCCGATCTGGAACTGTACCGGGAGCCAGATCTCTAATCAGTTGCAGCTACCTGCGTCACGCTCTTGAATCATAGGATCATTACTTCGATGACTGACCAGAAGGATCGCAATTTTGTTCCCACCGATCTAGTCGCGTGCGAGTTGATTCAACATTGTCATGATATTGACATCCTGAAGACTGTTTTGGCAGTGTGTGTTCTCGAGCCGGATCGACTTCTCGTTGATGAAATCAGGCTGCTGGAGTTCGAACCACTACGCCAGCCATCTCATGCGGCCGGAGCATCGAAGAACACATCCAACTCAGTTCGCACACAGATTGAAAAAGCTATATCAGACGGGTATCTCGAAAGATCAATCAGTGAAATCGGAAATGTCCAGATTGGCATTTCAGCTTGCGTTTTAAATAGCAACAACTGCAGCGTACTAGCGAACCAGGATGTTGACCTTCGTGCTGAAAAAACGAGCAAAAAAAGAGCCAGTGTGTTTGAGCTTTATGAACAACACATCGGGTTGATTACCCCGATCATCGCGGACAAAATGATCGAGGCGATTCACAGACACTCGGAAGAGCGTGTCCAAGAAGCGATACACATAGCGGTGTCTGCAAACCGTCGCTACTGGCGATACATAGAAGTTGCACTGGAAAACATGTTAGCGGAAGGTCAGCCTGTTGAAACCGATCAGCGAGATCATGAAGAATATCTCGATTCCAAAAAATACCTCTCCGGAAAATACTCGCCGTTATTCAGAAAACGATAACGTTTGCTCGCTGTGTGGCGGCGCAGGATGGGTCCGGTTCGACGCACCGGTCGGGAGTCCGAATTTTGGACGTTTGGTTCCATGTGTGTGTAAGCAAGAGGAACGTTGGCGAAGTAACGCGGTGCAAACCAGTCAATTTGGAAATCTTGGCCAGATATCCACACTTACTTTTGACAAATTTGATCCGACCGTTCAAGGCGCTGCCGAAGCATTTGACATCGCCAGGCACTATGCCTCGGATCCGTACGACTGGTTGCTGCTTGTTGGTAACTACGGTAGCGGGAAAACCCATCTGGCCGCCGCGATTGCGAACTACGCACGTACTGAACTCAATATGTGGCCGGTGTTTGCGGTGGTCCCAGACTTGCTTGACTACCTGCGAGCTGCATTTAGCCCGAATTCTGAGACTTCCTATGAGACCAAATTTGATGCGGTGAGAACGGCAGACCTGCTCATCCTAGACGACCTTGGGACGGAAAGCTCCACCAAATGGGCGCAGGAGAAGCTATTTCAGATCATCAATTCGAGATATATGGAGCGGCTACCAACCGTCATCACGACCAATGTTGATCTCGATGAACACGAAGGCAGGATTCGATCCCGGCTCCTCGATAGTGACCTGACCACACACGTATTCATCGAAGCTGGAGATTATCGAAGCCAGGGCGTCACCGTACCGAAACTCAGAAAACGACGCAG